>JAURMD010000143.1 GCA_030830875.1 Thermoplasmatota archaeon
GCACTTCTCCGCCAGATTCCTTCACGGTCTTCCCGATCTCTCGCGTCTCAAGACGGACGAGGTCATCCTTGAGGTCGATGAGGAGCCGTGCCATGTTCCCTATGATTTGCCCGCGTGTGGGGGCTGGGGTTGCCGACCAACTCGGCAATGCAGCGTGTGCCGCATCCAGGGCGGCGGTGATGTCGGATTTGCCTGAACGTGGGAAGGTTCCAATCAAATCATGAAGGCGTGCGGGATTGCGGGATTCGAACCGCTCTCCATCGGCTGCGTCCAGCATGGAACCGTTGATGATGTTCCATCCTCGAACAGCCGGAAGGCCGCTTTGGTTGGAGTGGTCGAGCAGGTCCAAGCCCTTGGACAAGACGTGGGTCATGGACTGGCGAGCGGGAGGCGAGCCTTCAACCCTGCTCACATCTACCGAGGTCCATTGGAGGGGTTCAAAGGGGGTCGGCCGTAGAGTTGCTTGTTCGCGGCGAGTCCGCGGAGGTGAACTCGACATGAGCGACGAGGAAGGAGTGTCCCTGCGTGTATCGAAAGCGGTCCCCTCCGATGTGGGTCATGGCCGTGCACGGATCTCTGGCGACCATGGATTGGACCTCAAGCCCGGCGACATCGTCGAAATCAAAGGCGAATCGCGGTCAACGGCCGCGATTTACTGGCGATGTCGACCTGAAGACGCAAGGCTCGACATCATCAGGGTGGACGGCATCATTCGCAAGAACGCCGGCGTGTCGCTGGGCGATCGCGTCACGGTATCGAAGGTTGAGCCGAAGGACTGCAAGAAACTCGTGCTCTCCCCCGTGATGCCCCACAAACAGAAGGTGAAGTTTGGGCCAGGCATCGAGGGATTCGCCCGACGGGGTTTGCATAAGAGGCCCGTGATGGCCGGGGACCGGATTTTCATCCCAGGCATGACCCTCTTTAGCGAGACCTTGCCCTTTGCTGTGCTTCAGACCACCCCAAAGGGAATCGTCCGTGTGACCAACGACACAGAAATTGTCCTGAAAGACGAAGCGGTGGACGATGAAGAGGTTGGCCAATCTGAGGGCATCACCTACGAGGACATCGGTGGTATCGGTCAACAACTGCAGAAAATCCGTGAAATGATCGAACTCCCTCTCAAGCATCCTGAACTCTTCCTCCGACTCGGGATCGATCCACCGAAAGGGGTGCTGCTGCACGGACCCCCCGGAACTGGAAAAACAATGATTGCGAAGGCGGTAGCAACCGAGGTAAACGCCCACTTCAAGTCCATCAACGGCCCAGAAATTATCTCGAAATACTACGGTGAATCGGAAAAGCAACTGCGAGAAATTTTCGATGAAGCCGCCGAGAATGCCCCTGCCATTGTCTTCATCGACGAGATTGACTCAATCTGCCCGAAGCGAGAGGACGTCTCCGGTGAAGTCGAACGTCGTGTCGTTGCCCAGATGCTGACCCTCATGGACGGCATGCAAGGACGTGAGAACGTTGTCGTCATCGGGGCCACCAACCGTCAGGACGCGCTCGATCCCGCGCTTCGGCGCCCTGGCCGGTTCGATCGAGAAATCGAAATCGGCGTTCCAGACCGCGAGGGGCGCTGCGAAATCATGGAAATCCACACCCGGCAGATGCCAATCGCTGACGATTTCGACATGTCGTGGATCATCGACAACACCTACGGATTCGTCGGGGCAGACCTCGGGGCTCTCGTACGTGAAGCAGCGATGAAGGCACTTCGCCGCTACCTCCCTGAAATTGATCTCGAAGCTGAGACCATCCCTCCAGAAGTCCTCGAAAAGATGGAGGTCAACATGGATGACTTCAAGGAAGCAATCCGCGACGTTGAGCCATCGGCGCTTCGTGAAATTTACGTCGAGGTCCCTGAAGTTGGCTGGGAAGAAGTTGGTGGCCTGACGGAGGTCAAGGAACGCCTGAAAGAAAGCGTTGAATGGCCGCTCACCAAGCCGGAATTGTTCGAACACTTCGGCATCAAACCTCCCCGTGGCATCGTGCTCTTTGGTGCACCAGGTACGGGAAAGACCCTGCTGGCCAAGGCCATCGCGAACGAAGCGCAGGCCAACTTCATCAGCATCAAAGGACCTGAATTGATTTCGAAATGGGTTGGTGAATCAGAACGAGCGATCCGCGAGGTTTTCAAGAAAGCGAAACAATCGGCTCCGTCCATTATCTTCCTCGATGAGTTCGAATCCATCGCCAGCATGCGCGCATCAAACAGTTCCAGCGGAGGCTCCGACGTGGCCAACCGCGTGGTGAATCAACTGCTCGCCAGCATGGACGGGGTAGAATCCCTCGATGGCGTCATTATCGTGGCCGCAACAAACCGCCCGGAGATGATTGACCCTGCACTGCTGCGAAGCGGTCGCTTCGAGCGGGTGCTGCACGTGCCACCTCCCGACGCAGCCTCAAGGGAAGCCATTCTTGAGATTCATTCCAAAGGCATGCCTCTATCGGCCTTTTCGATGAAGGACATCCTTGGAAAGATGGACAACTTCACAGGAGCCGACATCGAAGCGGTGTGCAGGGAAGCCGCGCTGATTGCGATGCGGGAGGACAAGAGGAAAGTCACCAAGGCTCATTTTGAAGACGCCATCGGCCGTGTTCGCCCCTCCGTGACCTCTGAGATGCTCGAGTACTACGATAAGATGGAAAAATCCCTGACGTCTGGCTTGAGCGGGATTAAGCGGAACGCGAAAGATTTCGGATTCGGCATGGAATCGGCTTGAGGGACGCCTATGGCAAGCTTCGCGCTGGAGATCATTGGTCGCCCGGTTCATGACGTAGCCGGCGGAGTTCTCGGCAGCGTGGTGGATTTACGCATCGCGGAGGGCACGGGTGCGCTGACCCACATCATCGTCGCACCGCTGGAGAACATCGATACAGATCAACTCCCGTGGCCCTCCACCAACCGCCTCGTTGAGGTCCCCATCGACGTCGTCCAACAGATTGCCTCGGTGGTCCGCCTTCACCAATGACGGGTGATGCACGAAGCCACATCCCGGAGCAACCTTCTAAACACGCGCGAAGGCGTCGTTGTCTGAATCATGCTCCAAAGGTGAGGCGATGCAGGTGACGACGAAGATGCGGAGGCTCGCCCTTCAGGGCGCGTTCTGGGCTGTCCTGGCTACGGTGGCCATGATGGTTCTGCTGAACTTTGTCAACCTCTCCAACATTGAGCAACTGTCCGCATATGATGACGATTGGAACGACCTGTCCGCGTTTCGAGAAGACCTGGAAGCGATGGGGATCGAGACACGGTCGTTGGTCAGCAGTCCGTTGTTGCTCGCGGACATCGACGATCCACGCAACACCACCTTCGTCATCGCAGGTATGGAGCGAGACACCCTTTCCCTGCCGCAATTCGACCCGGACGGCTTGGTTCGGTTCGCATCAGAGGATGGATACAGTCCGTCGGAGATCGAAGCCATTGTGAAATTCGTCGAGGACGGTGGAACCGTCATCGTCATGGAAGATTTTGGCTATGCGGGGGGCATCGCGGATGCTTTTGGCCTGAAGTATGGCGGCTGGCAACTTTACGACACGCTGTACGCCACGGAACTCGATTACAATTACATCTGGATGTGCGTTCAATCCACACCGTGCGGCATGAACGGCACTGAACTGGACCTCACGACGGTCGCGACTCATCCGCGCTGGGGTGACGATGCTGAGACCGTGACCCACCCGTGCGCCCTCATTGATGGTGAAACCATGACCCGGGATGAGGCTGGTCTGTGCGCTCAGCATTGGACGCCGACGAGCGGAGATGCTGGCATTGTGTCCTTCAATGCGAGTTACCGCGTTCTCCTCAACGTCGCAACCGGTATCGAAATCGTTCCCGATGTTCGTGGAGCCCTTCGCGAAGTGCACGTCTTGGCGACCACCAGCAACGAAGCGACCGTCGACGTCAACGGCGACGGTGAGATTTGGGTTGGGAACGATGTCACCGCCGAAACACCTGACCTCTGGGGCCAATTCAACCTCAGTGTCGAAGCCTGTGTGGACCGAAGTTGCAGCCCTGACGATGGCGGACGGATCCTCTTCTTCGCTGATGGAAGCATGCTCATCAACGCGCTCTACGACTACGACGCCTTCAACGCCGGGGCCTACCCTGACGAGGAGAAAGACGACCTCACCGTGGAACGGCTAATCCCGGAGAACGACAACCGCCGTCTCATCCTCGACATCATCGCAGAGGCCCTCGACGACCCTGAGAAGGAGGGAGCCGCAGCTTCCTCAAATGCACAGGTCATCTTCGACGAAAGCCGTCACACGCAAAACGTGTTGGTCACGGAAGGCTACAACACGATTTACTTCCTGCTGGTCTATTTCACAGGCGAAGGGCTCGCAATGGCGGTGCTTTTCATCGGGCTCTTCCTCGCCTTTGAGATGGTCCTGCTTCGGAAGAGGGACCCACAGTCCTGGCGGCACGTGTTCAGCATCATCTACTACGGGTTTGGGGACGCAGAACGCTACGATTACTACACGAAAACCGAGAAAATTCGGCAGGTCTTGCTCTCCAAAGTCCGCAATCAGAACGGCTTGTCGAGGGAGGAATTCGATGCACTTGAAGTCAACGAACTCGTTGCGCTCATCGGTGACGACGCGTTGGCCTCCTTCGCTGTGAAACCGGGACGATACAGCCTCGAAGAAACCGTCGCGCTGGTGAAGCGCATCAAGGCGTGGGGTCGCGCCTGAGGAGGGTTGAGCATGTGGACAAGGAAAGCGGCCTTTACCATCGTCGCTGGGCTCGCGTTGGTCCTCATCGGGATGATGATTTCAAACCACCAGATGATGATCCTTGGATTCGCGTTCATCGCCTTCATCACCGTCAACGCGTGGATGACTGGGCACGGGGACATCGAGGTTCAGCGCACGCTGTCGGCCGATAACCTGTACAAAGGCGATGACCTCTACGTCGAACTCCTCGTGATCAACCGCAGCCTTCGTCGAACACAAACCTTGGAGGTCTTTGACAACGTCCCGCACGAGATGAAACTCCGTAGCGGGCTCAACCAGATGAGGTTGGACCTCGCGCCTGGAGAATCTGCACGGATCCGCTACGTGCTACGTTGCCCGCTCCGAGGGCACTACACCATCGGGCCGGTCTCCCTCCGGCATCGCAACACCTTCAACCTCGGTGTCGAAGAAATGCGCATCGACCACCATTCTGACATCATCGTCTTCCCACAGGTCAAGGATGTGGAGGAGGCCTTCTTGCGGAGCCGGACCCCAAAAATGTACACTGGAGCCACGACCCTCCGTACCCCAGGACAAGGGTCTGAGTTCTACTCGCTCCGGGAATACGTGCCCGGTGACCCGTTCAAGAGCATCAACTGGAAAGCGTTCGCACGAACGGGCGAGCTGATGGTGAACGAAAAGTGCCGTGACGCCGTGACGGACGTCTTCATTTTGCTCGATGCACGGGAAATTTCTCGAATAGGAACCGTGCTCAAAAATCCGCTCGAGATGGGGTGCGTGTCGGCAGCCTCCCTCGCATCGTATTTCCTTCAGCGTCGAGACTCAGTGGCCTTGGCTGTCTATGGCGACGGCCTGTCCTATTTGCCCCCTGATACCGGAGACAAGCAGTACTTCAAGATCCTCAGCACCCTTGCAGGCGTCAGCCACTCGGGTGAAATGCCCCTGCAAGCGGTGACGAACTCGGTTTCCGGTCGGTTCAGCCGAGGTTCACCGGTCTTCATCATTTCCAGCGTGGAGGGAGACGGTACCGTCCCTGCAGCGGTGCGGGACTTGGTTGGTCGCGGCCACGACGTGACCGTGCTCACACCGTCCTCCATCGATTTCGAACGGCTTGTGAGCAGGATTCCACGTCTCTCATACGAAGTGCTCAGGATGGAACGCCAAAACCGCCTGACATCCTTAGCAAGTTCTGGGGCGCAGGTCATCGATTGGATGCCTGATATGGACCTCGCTCAGGCGCTGATGCAAGTGAGGGGGTACTGAGATGGCTGGCGAAGTCGACGTTCAGTCGGACATCACCCACAGCGGGGGGCATCGAAGCACCCTGCACCTGCGGAACCTACGGAAGCAGTGGCAGATCCTTGCGCTGCAAGTCATTTCGACCGTCGCCTTGGTGTGGATGTACCTTGAAGTGATTGGCACATACGTGGTAGGCTCCATCGACCATACGATGCTCTTCGATACATTGGAAGTCATCATGGGCTCCGATTTGCCATTGGGTGACTGGCTCACTGGAGTCGGACGCGACGGGCTAGCGCGCTTCACTGTGCCCCTGGTCCTCGGGCTCTCGTTCGGAGGAAGCATGGCTTTGCTCGCCTTCCAACCTCCAAAACTCCAACAACGCATTCGCATTGGCGTCATTGTTGGACTGATTGTGCTGCTCGTCGGGCGGATGATGCTTGCTTGGGTGGGAGGCATGATCCTCGATTTCCAACTGGATTTGCCCGAGCAGGACGAATTGGCCTTGCTTCAATGGCCGTTGATGCTCATCCTCTCCTTGCTTGTGCTGTTCGTCTACCTCCTGCCTGTCATCATGGGGACCCGAGGAATTTGGGGGCTCTCCCGACAGGCCGTGGTGTGGTCGATCGGATTCACCCTCTTGTTCCTCGGCCTGCACGCAATTCTGACCTTCCCCGTGGTGCTGAATCAACTTGGCGCATACGGTGATGGCCTTTCCACTCTGGACACGCAGGTTGGAACGCCGGAGGTTGGTCTGCTTGGATTCAAACTCGTCACGACGCAGCAACTTTCCTTGATCCTCATCGCCGTGCTGATGATGGTCTTCCAAGAATCAGCCTTCGGTGTGATTCGTCATCTTGAGTATGCCTATCGTCTGCCTGAATCCTGCAAACGTGACGAAGAATACGTACGCCAAATGGACAACGTCCTGAACAGCCACCTTCGCCATACGGCTCTCTACCTCACCCTTACTGGGGTGGCTACCATGGTGGCCTTGGGCTTCCACGGCGTGCTGCTTGAAATCGTCACCACGACAACGGGCAGTCAATGGGCAAGCCAGGTGTCTGATTCAATTGAACTTCGTCTGACCTACGGCGTGGTCATCTCGGCCTTGCTCTTCCTTGGGGTGGCGGCCACGGTCCGGCTCCTCGTCCCTTGGGGGCGACTCGCACAATTGAGGGCCCTCATTGCAGGGAACCTTGTCCGTGGGGCAGAGGAAGAGGGTCAGAAGGAGAACGTCTGGCTCTGATCAACGGTCGAGATGTGCCAGTTGAACGAGGCCACCGAGTCGCTCACCGAACGACACCCACAGCACAAAGGCCGCGGGGAGCATCAGTGGCACGGTCAACCACGGTGACCAAGGAAGCGCTCTCGCGCCCAACACGACGAGGGCCACGATGCTGCACAAGACGAGCAGCAAGACCAGGCGTTCGATGAAAAGCGGGTATGGTCGGTCGACGATGGCCGGGTCGCGTTGCGGCGGCAATGGGCCAACCTCGCTCACGCCCCCCACCTCAAAGCTCTAGATTACCCAAACGCGCCTCAAGCGCAGCCAAGGCAGCCATACCCGCATCGGATGGTGCCTCCACGTGGTCCCGACGATGTTCGAAAGGTGACCGAGCGGCATCCAAGGCTGCAAGTTCAGCCTCAAGACGCATCCGCTCCTCTGCGTCATCCAAGGGTGGCATCGATCGGAACGGTGTGGGGCCCACCTCGGTCGGTGCATGGGGCTCGTCATTGTCCTCTTTGTTGGACGGGGTCTTCGGTGGTTGCTCAGCAGCCATCGGAGCCTCCGCGGTTGGTTTTTCGGCCGGAGCATGACCGGATTCGGAGGGCAACAATCCACTGGCCATGAAGGCCCAGAGGTGTCCTGCCGGACGACCTCCAACAAGCCCCGCTGCTTCGAGTTGACTCAGGAGTTCCTCAAGGGCTTCTGCGGTCAGGGCCAAGGCCACAGAGGTGCCTGCATCACGCTGGTCCGCTTCGAGGTGAATGGAGTCCAAGGCCACACGAATCAACCGCTGGGTGGCTGCTGCAATTTCAGGCAAGGCTTCGGGATGACGGCATCTGGACATCAAGGCGTCAACTTCGTCCTGAGGGGCCCCTAGCCGAGCCAATTGCTCGAGAACGTTTCGGGTCCGACGGAGCATCGTGATGGCTCGGTCTTGGTCTTCGAGCAGGTGTTCAAGGTCGAGCACAACATCGGTCACGACGTGTTTGAGGGAATGCTCCAATCGCTGCTGCACAGACCAGCGTGTCAGACCGCGAACGATACCCGCGGTTTCAGGCACTTGTTGCTCAAGCAGCAGCATCACCTCGTCTGACAGCAGATGACGCGGTGTCTCGGCCGCTCGATCAACCACCGTTCCGATGACCTGCAGGGCCCGTTCAACGGCGCGGTCAAGCAACACAACGGAGTAACCTTGAGCACGGGTATGCTCCAATCGCTCAAGGACGGGACCAAGTGCAGAGATGCTCTGTCCGTCTTCAAGCAAAGCCTGCGCAAGAGGCTCCTCCGTGAGTCGCGCACGCAAGCGTCGGGCTTCTTCGATGTCGGAAAGGGCCGACTCGTGGGCGGCAGCAAGGGATTCGGCTTGGTCGGCAAGGTGAGCGACCTGTGCTTCCGCTTGTCCTCGTTGCACACCGAGGTCACCGAGTTCGCGGAGCAAACCCCGTCGCTCCTCAAGCAAGCCACGGATTTCAGATTCGAGGTGAGAGCGACGAACCTCGTCTTCACGACGGCGTTCAAGTTCATCGTCTGCTCTTCGGCGAGCGGCCCGTACTTCTCCCTCAACAGCAGCGAGTTCTGACTTCACTGCCCGGACGGCGTCCTCGGTGACGGCGAGGTCGCGCACGGCATCCGCCTGTCGTTCATGAGCGGCCGACGTTTGTTCCTCAAGGAGGCGAAGGTGGCGCTCGTCGTCCACCAAACGACGCTTTACGTCGGACAACCGCTCTGCGCTGGTTTGCAAGTCGGCCTTCAAGCGGGCCTCTTCTTCAGCCATGCTCCCTAATGCCGAGGCAAGTGCTTCGCGACTGCCTGCATCGGCCACCGTACGGGCCAATTCGGCCGCTCGGCGTTCAAGTTGATGTTCGAGTTCCGAGGTTCGTCGAACCAAGCGCTCGGCGCGGACTTCGGCTGCTTCAGCACGGCGTTCGGCCTCCGCTGCAGCGAGCTTGGACCGATCGAGGTCAGCCCCTGCCGCTCGAAGTCTGTCCCGTCCCTCGCCCGTGACGTCCTTCGCTTCGCGGAGCGCCACTTCCGCGCGCATCCGCGCTTGCTCAGCCTGCTCCAAACGTGCTTGAAGGGCTGCCGATTCCTGCTGAAGCCGGTCCACGCGATGCTCCGCGTCTTCGAGACGTTGACGGTATCCTGCGTCAATGATCACGCGCGCGCTGTCGCCTTGATGGATGTGATCGATGCCCCCCTTGGAACGTCCAAGGTGGGCGACCTTCGGTGCCAGTGACTCGAGCCCAACATCAAAACCGAGGATGTCGTCGAACCGAGCCATCAAGGTCGCTTGTCGGTCTTCGGTGCGAGCACGACTGCTGGCGACCGCGCTCCCGAAAGCGGCAAGCGTGAAGCCCGGAACGTTGGCTGTACCTTCCCCGATGCTCGCATCGAGTGGGAGTTGATGCAGCCTGGCCACGCGTCGACGGTCGGTGAGTTCGAACACCGCCTCTTCGAGGGTGGCGGCGCTGGACGAAACCAATCCAACCGGTCGACCGGACAACAGCACGACGGCCGTGGTCCGTTCACCCGCCCCAACACTGAGGTGTCCGAACACCTCTTCCTCTCGAGCAACACGAAGCATGGAAAGCACGGCGTCCGGTCCGCTTTTCCCTTCACGCAGCACGAAGCCTTCAGGGAGGTGGCCGGCTTGCCCGTCATCACCCGGACGGCCAGAGACGGCGTCGGCAACGCGTCGAAGCAAGCGTCGATGGTCCGAACCCGAAGCCGTCCAAACGCCGAGTGCGAGGTCTGCTGCAGACGCCAACAAAACAGAGCCTTGCGGCGTAGCAAGGGTCCAATGCCCTTCTTCAGGAAGTCCGAGGCCGCCAGCGATGGTTTGCCGCGTTCGCATGGTTTCCGCCACCAATCCAGCAAGGTCATCGGCTTGGCCGGGCAGTTGACCTGTATGGTCGACAAGCAGGCCTTGATCAACCAGCACCGCTCCGAGGACCTCTGGGTCCTCACCAAGGGCCGTCATAATCACCGAAGCCGAGCGTGACAGGAGTCGTCGGGCAGGACCAGGACCAGAGGGCAAGCCCTCAAGATCAACAGCATGAAGCACAACGCTGGGCATCAGCATCAGAACATCCGCAAGTTCGCCGAAGGTCCATGCTTGTGCTGCGTGACGGACGTGTTCGGCCTCCGATTCGTGCTTGAGCAACGCCGTCTGCGCTTCAGAGCCACCGACCAAGCCCGCGTCGGATTCGGCAAGCCAGCCGATGACCCGGTGACCGCGGATCAACCGATGTCCGGAGGGGGCCTTCCTTCGCCCTAACCACGTCGTGACCACGCCGTGTTCAAACGGCATGAGAACGCTCAAGTCGACCTCGCCGTCGACCTGCACACCTGGGGGGAGCACGACACTCATTCGTCCACCTCCCCGAGGTGCTCAAGCACCGAACGATGGCGCTCGTAGGCATGCCTCCATGCGCCAAGGGCTCCCGTTGTGCCTCGCACGACGACCGATGGCCCGGTTGAGGATCGGAACACAGAGGTGGATGCGGTGCCGCTCAAGTGCACGTGCTCCACAAGCCCAATCTTCGCGGCACTCGCCACGTCTTCGGCCGCGGCCATGCTTCGGTCAATCGGCACCGGGAGCGGCGAATCGATCTCGACAAGCAGCGCCTCATCGACACCGCGGCAGCGCTTGAAGGCCTCAAGAACAGCGCTTCGGGTGGACATCGAGCCCTAACCCGTGACGGAGGGCTTCAAGACCTTTCCCGTTGGAACGGCAGAACACCGCGATTTGAGAGTTCAATTCAGAAGCCGAACGACCGCTCGCACGTTGTAAGCGTTGAAACGCGTGACTGGTCGCACACAGCGTTAGGATTTTACCCTGTGGAACATCACAGAACGAACTCCAATTGGATTTTCAAATTCTCAATTGAGTTCTCCTCTCTTCAGGTCGTCGCACACCTCATCAGGGTAGACCCGATGTCAGGATGTGGAGCCCGCGTTCGACGTGCCGAGCTGTGACGCGTGCGCCGCACCAGCGGTCGTGCATCAGCGGTACTCCGGTCGCAGGTACTGCGGACGGCACCTCGACCGTTCAGTGCGAAAGAAAGTTGGAAAAGAACTGAGGAAGCAATTGCACCTTGACGGTCAGCCCATCACTATCCTCGTCGCCATCTCAGGAGGAAAGGATTCGGCGGTGCTTCTCTCGATGCTTCATGACCTGCTCGGTCAGCGACCGGACGTGACGCTGATTGGGGGGTGCGTCGACGAAGGAATCGAGGGATATCGGCCACCTTCGATGGAAGCGGCACAGCGCCTTTGTGAACAGCTGGGCGTACGATTTGAGCATTCAGCCTTTCGAGACCTTGATTTTCTGGACATGGACGAGGTTGTCAACCGCATGAAGCACGTAACGGAAGATGGTGCCCCGACCACCGCCTGTGCCTACTGTGGGGTGTTTCGGCGTCAGGGCATCAATGCCCTCGCCGAGCGCGTTGGGGCTGATGTTGTGGCGCTCGGGCACAACCTCGACGATGTCGCACAGACCGTGATGATGAACTTGGTTGCAGGGGAAGTTGAACGGAGCCTTCGAATGGCGCCACACACGCATCAGATCGAAGAGGGTTTAGCCCCCCGCATCATCCCGCTCCGGCCAATTCCCGAACAGGAAGTCCATTTGGTGGCCTTGCATCGAGGCCTGCCGATTCATCATGAGACCTGTCCAAACGCAGAAGGTGCGCAGCGGTGGAAAATGCGTGAAACGGTGGCCAACCTCGAGGAGGAACGCCCAGGTTCGCGTCATGGGCTCGTTCGAACCCTCGATGCGATTCGGTCGCTGGCCGGTTCACGTGAGTCCGTTGACCACGTCAGCGCGTGCGAAGGATGCGGTGGACCGTCGTCCGGTCCAACATGCAAGGCCTGCGAGATGCGAGGTCATCTTGGCCTCAGATGACGTTCTTCACCAACTCATCGAGGTCTTGTGGACGGCCACAGTAGTGGCACCGCAGATGAACCTCATCCCGGTCCACCACACGGAGCCGGTGAGGAAGCGGTTCCCGCGGATGCTGCGTGATGCAGTTGGAGAACGTGCAGCGCACGACGTTGACCACCTCGTCTCCGAGGGTGATTTCGCGTTTTTCTGCTACGCTGAAGGCTCGGATGATGGCAACGCTGGCCGACGCAGCCACCAAGGCCAATCGGGCGAGTTCGTCACCGGTCAATTCACGGTCTTCGACTTTGATGATGTCCTTTGAGCCCATTTTCTTTGAAGGGACGTTCATCACGAGGGAGACCGGCACAGAAGCACCGTCGCGAAGACCGAGCAAATCGAGCACGCGCAAGGCACCACCTGCAGGAATGTGGTCGATCACGGTCCCGTTTCTGATGGCGGTAACGCGCCGCATGCTGCTTTCATCCGACATCAGGCCTCACCTCCAGGAACGGGAACACCGAGAAGCCTGCAAAGCAGGGCCATCCTCGTCACCACGCCGTTGAAGGCCTGCTCGAAGTATTTCGCATGACGCGTCTCGTCCACACTTGGATGAATCTCATCGACGCGAGGCAGTGGGTGCATAACGATCATGTTTGACCGGACCTCGGCAAGATCTCGAGCATGCAATTTGTATGCCCCAGCCACCTTTGCGTACTCGTCCTCATCTGCGAAGCGCTCCTTCTGAATCCGCGTCATGTACACGACATCCACCTCCGCAAGGCTTCCGTACAGGTCCGTGGTTTCCACCACTTCCCCCCCACTCGCGCGGAGGTCATCTACGATCTCCGAGGGCATTCGGAGCAACTCAGGGCTCGCGAGCACGACACGGCAGCCAAACCGAACCAAGGCATGGGAGAGGGAATGCACCGTTCGCCCATAGCGAAGGTCGCCCGCGAGCACCACATCGAGGCCCTCCAAACGCCCATGCGCCTGACGGATGGTGAAGAGGTCAAGCATGGTTTGCGTCGGATGGTGCCCTGCACCGTCCCCACCGTTGAGGATGGGGACGCGTGCGGCATCTTGGGCGTAACGTGCCGCACCCTGACGAGGATGCCGCAAGGCAATCACATCGGAGTAACCGTCCACCATCTGGATGGTATCGAACAAGGTCTCACCCTTCACCACCGAAGACGTACTGACATCTCCAAGGTTGACGACGTCCCCCCCGAGCCGCTTCATTGCCGTTTCAAACGACATTCTCGTTCTGGTGCTCGGCTCAAAAAACAGATTTCCAAGAATACGCCCTTGCAACAAGGGAAGGTAGGTTTCGCCCCGGGCTACGGGCAACAGTCGTTCTGCTGCATCCAGCACCTCAATGACGTCCTCGTTGCTCAGGTCTTCCATTGTGATGAGACCGACCATGGTTGACCCTCGATTCCTTTCAATGGGGTCCACCCATGAACATTCCGAGCCCTTCTCAGCAGGCCAACAATGCTGACCAAGGTTCATGCTGTATGGCAAACGTGCGCGAACGTGGACGAGTGGTTCGACCTCGATGCCGCGCTCGAAGCAGAGCGCCGACGGCGTGAGGCCCACCTCGGAAGGTTGGCGATGCTTGTCACCGTGGCCACGTTGACCGCTGCGTTTTGGCTCGGATGGCCCGGCATCGAGGCGGTGTTGACTGGTCAGGGGGCACCACTTGCCGCGCTAGGGGTTCCTGCCCTCGTCCTGATTTTTGGTAGTCTGGTTCACGACCACGCGAGCGATGACCTTGATGCGACGGCACGAGCCATCACCGCTGCAAGCATCGTTTGGCCTCCTCTGCTCTTCCTCGCCTTCCGTGAGGTCGAAAGCTCTACCCTGGATCGCATGTCCGCCGGGGCCGTCCTGTTGGCGCTCGCATGCCTGATGTTCATCACGGCACGGCACGGCACCGGTCATGGATTCAAGGCTGCACGCTACCGTGCCTTGCTCACGGGGTTCGGCGCTGTGCTCGTGGCTTCGATGTGGTTTGGCCTTCGCACAGATGCGGGCGCTGTGAACGACAGTGTCGGCGCTGGAGTCACGCTTCTAGCAGGCGGACTTGCCGTCCGCTCTTGGTTCATCGAAGACGAGCACCGTGGTTTGCGAAAGGCCTTCCATGCCCGGCTCGATGCCGCCGAACGTCGCTTGCTGGAACTGCGGGCGAGCGGGCGGAGGGTGGATCAAGCAGCCAGCCTCATTCGAACAGCTTCGGCCGAAGGGTATGCTGACCCAGAGCACGGCATGCGCCTGTTGGACGATGCCGAGGAGGACATCGACCGAACAATCTCACTCGAGCACGATGTGGGGGCCATCGAAGCCGACGCACGAACCACTGTCGACGAGGCTGCGAAGGTTGCGCCCAAGGCCCGCAAGCCTCAGAGCCTCTTCGATGCTGCTCGTCGGGAAGTAGAACTGGGTTCCCTTCGTGAAGGTGAAGCGCTCTTTCGGCAAGCAAAACGGCATGCGATGGACATCATCACGTGGTGGTCGAAGGCCGAGGATGCCATCGAAACAGCATCGCTGGCCCTCAGCAACGCCTCTGGCAGCCACGTGGATTCCTTGCGGGAGGCGCTTGATGAAGCACGACGTTTGATGCTCAGGGAGGCCCCCGAGAAGGCTCACGTCCTGGCCTTTGCGATTCCAGTACAACTTGAATCCGAAGCGGGTGCTTTGGGTGATGCTGAAGGCGTGCTCCGCGAGGCTCGCCGAGCCCTCGATGCTGCCGACGGGCTGGACCTTGACCCTCACAGGGAACGCCTTGCTGCAGCAGAAATCGCTCTTGCTGAAGGCGATGGGCGCCAAGCAGCAGGTCTGGCCGAGGGCGTTCGAAGGAGCCTCATCGTCGAGCGGGAGGCGATGGACTCTGTCCGCCGAGGCTTGAGGCAACGGGCATCCCTCGAGCAACGCGTTGATGGAATGGAAGATCGAGGAACTTGGCTCGAGCGCCTTCGAACAATTGAGGAGGCGGCTGCAACGAAACAATGGACCCTTGCTCGACGTCTGATGGATGACCTCACCGCGGACCTCGCTGCGCTTGACCGTGATCTCGGAGAAGCGAACCAACTGCACGCCTTCTTGCGAGAGGAATGGGCGTCGCTTCGGTCGAATGCCCAGTCCGCAGGTCTCGGGGTGGGCGACAGCGACCGCCTTGCTGTTGAACGCCACCTCGGTGATGCTGATCAGGCCATTCGCACAGGTGCGACCGAGAAGGCTTTGGGTGCGCTGAGCGAGGCGGACGGAGCCATGGAGCGGGTTCGTCGCCGGTGTTGATCAGGACAACAAGCCCGCCTTTCTCGCCCCATCGATGTCGAGGCGCCCCGGCAACCCAAGGTCGATCGGGTAGCCCCCAACCTCCATCAAGACGCCACAAAGGTGGGTGTGGAGGCCTTTGGGCGGAGCCCGTCCTGACAATTCCGCCTGGACCTTTGCAGCAGGACGGCCCAAGTAGGCAAGCATCGTCGATGAAGCACCGGGAGCATCATGCAAGACCCAAGGGTTTGCAGACCATGCGTGGGTCCGCAACGCTCGTGTCGTCCACACTGGACCGCAGGCGACTTCGTGCCGGGAAGGCCAAGCCTGAATCCAATCACCGACGGATTCGTCGATCCACGTCATTCCCGTTGGTTCACTGGCCGGCAATCGTCCTTGACCGACTGAAGCCAACGCGTTCAATGCGACGCGGAAATGGGGGTGACGGGAAGCACGATCCGGCAGGTTGAGGGCCAATGAACCAGCCGTGGCGACCCGCCCTTCATCAAGGTGCAACAGGATCCTCACGCTGTGGCCGTGGAGCCAGTCGGTTGGTGCGAGGTTGAAGCGTTCGATGTGGTCTTCAATCAGGCTCAACGCCCGGTCTGAAGCACCCTCAAGTCGGAGGCGTGCTGCATCGCCAAGCAACGAGCGGCGTGAGAGAGCAGTGTCTCGCTTGGTTCGTTGACCCTCGGCTTTCGCGACGGCGGTTCGCTCGACGAGGTCAATGTTCATTCGGGTCACAGGGTCAACGCTCAGGGAGGCAAGAACGTCTGCATCCAACGTGTACGTGCGGGGTTGACAGAGGGCCAAAAACCAGCGAAGGCGATTGGTTGTGAGGTCATCATCAGCGAGCGTTGCTAACCGTGATCTTGCCTCAGGGAAATCCCGCTGTGCGAGCGAGGCTGCAGCGAGGAGGGCGTTCGCGTGGTGCCCCGAACGACGTGCTGAGAGGGCAATCAGGGAGATGGCTTCTTCTTCGGCTTCGGACCAACGGCCCAGTGCAGCGAAGACCTGCATCCTTGCCATGGTACGACGGCTGAGTTCGATGCCCTCCAACCCAGCACTCACCGTTTGGTGGGACTCGTCTTCGAAACGCTGCAGCGTGCTGCTCCAATCATCGTTGGCCAAGGTCGAGAACCAGCCACCTCGACGGAGGTAAATCATGTCCTCCATCGACTCCAAACGCTCACGGTCGTCCCCCGCTGCAGCGTCGAAGGAGATGCTTGAGAGTTGTTGCCCAACACGGAACGATCGCAGCCACACCGCCAAGAACGCCACCTGTCCCCCCGCTGAGAGCATCCATGTCAGCGACTCCATCGCATCTTTCTCGACGATCTGGCACACCGTGCCTTCCCAAACACCGCAGGCCTGGCCTGAAGGCAGGTTGATTGAATCCCAAAACGTCAGGGCCGCCAAGGCCACAAGAAGCATGGATTGGCCAGCAAATCCGGTGAAGCAGAAGTTCAGTACCTTCGCTTGTTGGCTCCGCTCAGCGCGCAACAACCGGCTGTCTGTGATGCGGATACCTCCACGGCCAGACACTTCTGCAAGGTCGAGGAACATGATCCGTGCCACTTCGTACACGAAGAGAAGGCCGACAATGGCCACGTTCAACAACAGAAACAGCAGAACGCAGGCAACAAGTGGGGCCCGAATGGCCGCATCATCGATTCCTGACAGGGCTTCAATCATCCAAAATCCGAGGAGTCCCCCCTCTTCCATCACCGTGGCTTGTTCCGTGTATTCAGGCAGCAAAGCAACCGATTCTGAATGAACGAAGGTATCGGGAGCAAGCAGCATGATCAGCAAGGTGACGAAGGTGTTGAGGGCCACCAACGGCATGACGACCAGGTTGATGTTGACAATCATGGCAAATGCCTGCTGCCGGGGTTTGGGTGTTGTCCCACGGAACGGAGAGGCTCGACCAACGGCCATTCGCGAATGTTCGAAACGCATCGCGTGCCATGAAGAACCCAGGACCCGCCCATAGGCCAACACCGGAGGGGTCAGCGCGATCACCAAGGTGATGCTGGTGCGCCACGACGTTTCGACGGCAGACATGGCCCACCACGCAACGCACACCAACGCCATCCATGCACCAAGCAGCACGACCGTGCTTCGTCGACGACGTGGGTCGTTGTGCTGAAGGCTTGCACGTTGCAATCCAATCGATGGAAGCACAATCGCCGAAAGGGCGGCCCCGATGGACGTCAACGAGGTGAAGGCGATGAGTACAATGGCCAATCCGAGGTTGATGGCGGACATTCCCTCCTGAATTCCAGTTCCCATCAAGATGAGTTCGACGATGAGCAACAAGGCACCAACGAGGGCCATCAGGTACGCGACCACACCGAATCGCATGCCAGACGTCGCCAGAAGGCGCCGTGCTTCGCCGACACTTTGTGTGACCCTGTGCACCTCGTACCGACGTGCACCTGTTGGAAAGGCGACCCGAAGGCCTTGCAGTTGTCGCGGGACGAGAACTCGCCAAAAAACCGTAGCGATCCCGATGACCAGCAAAAGCCCGACCAGCACCGTCGGCCGGAAGCCGAAGACGATGGACGGAGTATCCATGCACCCCGCCGAACGCCTATGGTCATAGGCTCATCGTTGTGCGGAATCTTCAGTGGTGTTGGAATCAAGGTCAATCAAGGTCTGCCCTTGCTGGACGCGTGCACCCACCTCAACATGGACCGCAGCGACGGTGCCGTTCGCGGGTGCCAAGACACGGTGTTCCATTTTCATCGCCTCCATGACCACCAAGGGAGATCCTGCCAGAACCTCGTCCCCGACGTCCACCAGAACTTCCAGTACAGCCCCGGGCATGGGTGCAGTGCAGCCACCCTCCTCTGTGCTGCCGCGCGCCCCTGCCTCGACCAAGTTGAGCCTGTGCACTCGACCGTCAACGTGCAGCCACACATCGTCCCGAATTCGTACGGCGTAGGCAATGCGAGGAGGAGCGCCATCTTCCTCAAAGGACCATCGAACGTCGTCAAGCCGTGTCACACGCAGCGAACCGATCACCCAACCCCCGTCGTTCGGGATTGGTTGAACCTCGACGCTCCCCTCTCGGGCACGAAACTCGACCATCAAGGCAGCCTCCTTGCGACAGAGATGAACGGAGAGGAAGGTGCGCTGTTCGATGAGGTGGACTTCGTTGGCATGGATGCAGCACAGGCTGCTACGGCAAGCGCGGCCGTGCTTGGCACAGGAGGAGTCCAACCGGCTGGAAAGACCTCGTCGATCAGCGTTGTATAGGTCGTTCCGTTCACCACCTCACTGAGGTCGAGCAGGTCCCGTAGAAAACCGACGTTGGTCGTGGTTCCGAGCACCACGAAGTCATCCAATGCCCGACGCATTCGAGCAAGGGCTTGTCTTCGGCTCGGAGCATGCACAACAAGCTTCGCAAGCATTGGGTCGTACGACGGGGACACCACGTCGCCTTCTCGGACCCCGGTATCAAACCGTACACCAGGTCCGGTCGGAGGTCGGAACACGGCCAAAGGGCCAATGGACGGAAGGAACGCGTTTGAGGGGTCCTCCGCGTAGATTCGTACCTCGATCGCGTGACCTTGAAGGTGGAGGTCGCCAACCTGCATCGCTTCGCCTGAAGCGATGCGCAACTGCTCTGCGACAAGGTCCACGCCGGTCACGGCTTCCGTGATCGGATGTTCCACCTGAATTCGCGTGTTCATCTCAAGGAAGTGGAACGTTCCGTCCTCCTCAAGGAGGAATTCCACGGTACCGGCTCCAACATAGTCGACGGCCGTTGCCGCGGCAACGGCCGCAGCACCCATTCGCGCGCGGAGATCGGCGTTCATCGCGGGGCTGGGTGATTCTTCGAACACCTTCTGGTGCCGACGTTGGATGGAACATTCTCGCTCACCAAGATGCACGGTTCGCCCATGCCCATCGGCGAGCACCTGAACCTCAACGTGCCGCGCCTTGCGAAGGAGGCGCTCGATGTACACCCGTCCGTCCCCAAAAGCGGTCATTGCTTCTCGTCGAGCGGAGCGAAGTGCGTCTTCAAGTTGAGCCTCCGAATGGACTTCTCGCATGCCCTTGCCTCCTCCACCGGCACTGGCCTTGAGCAGCAATGGATAGCCGACGTTTTCGGCGGCCAAGCGTACGGACGCAAGAACCGATTGGAAGTCACGTTCTTCCTCGCCGGTGGTTGACGTTTCGAGTTCACAGCCAGGAATGACAGGTACGCCAGCATCACGCATCGTGATCCTTGCCGTCATCTTGTCACCCATGCGCTCAATAGCCTCCGGTGATGGTCCTATCCACACCAGCCCCGCCTCCATGACCGCACGGGCAAAATCCGCGCGCTCAGAGAGGAACCCGAATCCGGGATGGACGGCATCAGCGCCAGAGGCTCGTGCTGCGGCGATGATGGCCTCACCGTCGAGGTAGGCACTCGGTCCTTGACCAGTAAGCCCAACCGCACGTGTGGCCAGTTCGGTGTGGAGGGCGCCTGCTTCATCCTCTGCAAAGACAGCCACCGAATCCAAACCTGCTTCGGTGCAGGCGCGGATCACGCGACAGGCAATTTCGCCACGGTTGGCGACAAGGACGCTGCGCATCACTGCGCCCCTCCAGCATCCTGTCGCCAGCGCTGTGGGCGCTTGTCAAGGAAGGCAGAAAGCCCCTCCTGCCCTTCGTCGGATCCCCGCATCCGACTGGTGAAATCGAGGGTCCACGTGCGAAGTTCTTCGTCTGTACCGCTCCATCGGTCAAATCCGAGCGTCAATTCCTTCGCCGTGGTGACCGCAACTGGGCCGGTGGTCAACACCTCTGAAACGACATCATGAACGAGGGCCCATGCTCCTTCGGCCGTGCTTTGAACGTCCTCAATCAGACCAATCCGCTGAGCCTCAACCGTCGTGATCCTTCCTGCAAACATGGCCAACCTACGAAACGCGGCCGAGCCCACCCGTCGGTAGACGTACGGGCCAATGACGGCGGGAAGGATACCAAGTTTCCCTTCAGACAACGCAACCTTGGCTCCCTCGACCGCGACCACATGATCGCAGGCGGCGATGAGCCCAGCACCACCGCCTAAGGCCACACCATGGAGCACGGCGAGCGTGTAGCACGGATGAGACCACAATCCGTGAAACAACCTGTCGAGCCGTGCGCTGTCTTCACGGTTTTCTTCGGTGGTTCGTGCGCCTGCTTCACGCATCATTCCGATGTCGGCGCCTGCGCAGAAGTGCTTTCCAAGACCGTGCAGCACGAGAACTCGAAAGCACGGTCCGTCCGAATCTTGCATGGTTCTGGTTCGCCCAGCGCTCCGAGTTGCGCTCCAGTCCAACACGTCGCAGAGTTCGGAAATCATTGGCACGTTCAGTGCGTTGAACACGTCCTCACGGGCAAGCCCAACGCGAAGAACCGCCCCGTCGACCTCAAGATGGAGGTGGTCGCAGGTTGGAAGGTTCAATGTCTACACCTCAATTGGAATTTCAATTTTTCAATTGGACTACATGCGGAAGATTCCAAACCCCTTGTCCGTCTTTGGCCCGTTTCTCGAAGCGGCCAAGCAAAGCCCCAGCACGTCTCGCGTGTCCCGTGGGTCGATCACCCCATCGTCCCAGAGCCTCGACGTTGAATAGTACGGCGAACCCTCACGTTCGTATTTGTCGAGGATGGGGGCACGGAAGGCGTCGAGTGCGTCACCGGCCAGCGGCGCGCCTCCTTCCCGGGCGACCTGGTCCTGCTTGATGGTGGTCAGCACGTCTGCGGCCTGTGGACCGCCCATGACCGAAATTCGGGCGTTGGGCCACATGAACAAAAATCGCGGGTCGTAGGCACGACCGCACATCCCGTAGTTTCCGGCCCCATGGCTCCCCCCAATGATGACTGTAAATTTGGGAACATCCACGCAGGAGACGGCCGTGACAAGTTTTGCCCCGTCCTTCGCGATCCCGCCCGCCTCATACTCACGGCCCACCATGAATCCCGTGATGTTTTGGAGGAAAAGGAGGGGCACTTGGCGTTGCCCGCACAATTGAACAAAGTGGGCGCCTTTGAGGCTGGATTCAGAAAACAGGATGCCGTTGTTGGCCACAACACCGACCGGTTGCCCGTGGATGTGTGCGAAGCCACACACCAAGGTCGTCCCGTACCGAGGTTTGAATTCGTGAAAACGCGAACCGTCCACGATCCGTGCGATCACCTCACGCACATCAACCGGCGTTCGGTTGTCTTCCGGGATGATGCCGAGCAGGTCTTCTGGGTCATGGAACGGCGCTTCTGGCGCTCGTACATCCAGCGGCATGAGGGTTCGGGAACCCGTGTTTTCGATCACGTTCCGCACCATGCGAAGGGCTTCGAGCTCGTCCTCTGCGAAGTGGTCCGCGACGCCAGACACGGTCGTGTGAAGGTCTGCTCCACCAAGGTCCTCGGCGCTGACCTCCTCACCCGTCGCCGCTTTGACGAGCGGGGGGCCCGCGAGGAAGATGGTTCCGTTTCCCTTGACGATGATTGATTCGTCCGACATCGCGGGGACGTACGCTCCCCCGGCGGTGCACGAACCCAACACGGCTGCCACCTGAGGAATTCCATCGGCCGACATTCGTGCTTGGTTTCGAAAAATTCGACCAAAATGCCCGATGTCAGGGAAGACTTCGTCTTGCATCGGAAGGAAGGCCCCTCCAGAATCCACGAGGTAAATGCAGGGAAGATGATTCTCGTGAGCAATGGTTTGGGCCCGGATATGCTTCTTCACCGTCATCGGGTAATAGGACCCCCCTTTGACCGTCGCGTCGTTGGCAACGAAGAGGCATTCCCTTCCATGCACCAACCCAATACCGGTCACGATACCAGCGCTTGGCGCACCCCCGTCGTAGAGGTCGTTGGCTGCGAGCGGAGAAAGTTCGAGGAAAGCGGTGCCGGGGTCAATAATTCGGTCAATTCGCTCACGAGGAAGCAATTTGCCCCGGGCGCGGTGACGTTCCACGGCCCGTTCACCCCCGCCTTGACGAACGGTCGCCAATTGCGACTGCAAGCCTTCGACCAAGGCGGTATTGTGCTTGAGTCGGGTCGTAGCCTCCTCACTTGAGGGGACGTAGCGGGTCGGCAACCGGTCCATTGTGTTCCCCTGGCCCTCCGAGGCCGATTCCGCGCTTCAAGCATCCGACGCCGTCGGTCATACATCGAGAATGAGCCGCCCTACGTCCCGAAGACCAGGGGCAAGGCCGACGATCATCACAGCAAGCACAATCAGGACTCGCAGGTGCTGTTGGCGGTGTTCGACCCGCATTCGTGCGAAGAGCACCACAATCAACGTCACGAGGATGGCTTTTATGACCATGAACAACCATGCACCGACGCCGAATTCGATCCCGAGGAAACCGTTCACCCTCGCCCCAAGTTCAATGACGCCCTGACTCGCCACGTGCTTTTCTGCATAGCCAAAGACATCGAGGCCAAGGAAGGTTGCAAATCCATCCGCCAGTTGCCCGATGAGCATCAGCAGCACGAGCGGGGAGGCGAGCATGGCGCGGGTGGAGAGGCGCTCTACGGGGTGGGAAGCCACCGCGGTTGGGTCTGCCTCCCAGTCTTCGAGTCGCACCCCGGGGGGCAGGACACCGGGGAGGTGACCTGCGGCCAACAGGTGATTGTGCGCAGGAGCGCCCACCCGATGCAGGACGGTCGCGATGAGCAGCGGAAGACCAACCACAACAAGGAGCGGCCACAACACGATGCTGTTGCGAGGGTCGTCGGCATAGAGAACACTGAGGTGCAGAGCGAGCGCGACGTAATAGCCCAAGGAGAGCACCACCGCACCTGTACCGAAACTCAACAACGCTCGTGTGACGGACGGAGCGCCAGTGGTTCGCATGAGGCAGACGATCACCGAGGCCAACCCCAGGAAGGCAAAAACGACGGGGGCGGTTGAACCTAGGTCGACACCACCCTCATGCGCTGGACGAAGCACCCACACCCAAAATCCCACGAGGCCCATCGGGACCCCAACCAGCAAGGCATGGTCCACTCGGCGTTCCGTTCGTTGAGGGGTTGTGGACCGGACCATTGCCACATCGAGGCGGTGACCAGCAAGCCCGACCGCGACCAGCCATGCTGCAAGATGGAGGTGGATGATGGGGGAGATGAAGAGCACGTCCTTGCCGGGAGGAAAAACGTGAGCATCTTCGAGCACGCGCAACACAGGGGCCAAACAGACCCACACGGCCAAGGCGATGACCATCAAGTCGTCCGCTGGAAGGCGCCAGTACCTGAACAAGGACTGCAGGGCCAAGACGGAAGCAAAGAGACCCGCCGTGTACAGCGCCGTGTTCCATCGGTTGTATCCAGCGTCTCCTGCATCATCGCTTGCGTCGAGCACAATGGGGTCCCAGACGACGGGGGCGAGTCCATCGTCCCACACCGCTTCAGGAGCCACGGCGTAGGCCAACGCCACCGATACAAAGGTAGCCAAGAGGCCCCACAACACCGCGCGTTCAAGCGCACTAAACGGCGGTTCGGTGTGCGCAGCGGCAGACGTTGACGTCTCCTCAATCGTGACCTCAACCTCCTCCTGGACGCTGTGGTCGTCCGAGGCTGAATCGCCATCCACTGGCATCGCCATCAAGACGACGCTCATGCACGCGATTCAAGAGGCTTGGCCCGTCCATCACTCTTCTTCGCCGTTCGAGGCGCGAAGGCGTTCGATGAGGTCGGATTTCTTTCCGCCAACAGGCAGGCCAGCCGCCTTGCAGCGCTCCTTCAAGTCCGAAACAGAGAGAGCATCGAGGTCCTCGTCGTGATCGTGGTCATGATCATGGTCGTGATCGTCGTGGTTGTGAACGTGTCCGATGCCCCGTGCTTGGTGCACCTCAAGGAATGTGACAGCGCC
>JAURMD010000144.1 GCA_030830875.1 Thermoplasmatota archaeon
CACGATGGATCACTGGTGCTGCACGGTGTACGGGTACCGGTGCCGCCGGGAAGAGGGTCCGAAGGTCGTGGTACATGCTCGGCACCGAAGGTGCAGGTGGCACGTTGGCCTCACGTCCGGAGAGGCTTGGAAGGTCGAAGCCCGGGAGCGGTGACGGTTCAGCCGACGGGACAGGTCTTCCTTCGAAGGCGTCAAGGGAGAACTGGCCCTCATCTCGCTCGGCCCTCCGTGCCACGGCCCCCGCTTGCGTCGAGGTCCAATGAAGGCTCCCCTTGCGGACGGCGGATTGATAAGGGTCCTTCGGCCCCTTGAAGTCACGCAACCCGTGCTTTTTACGGGGTCGCGGTGGTGAACCATCATGATGCAAGGCGAGCCGGAGGGCGTGCTCAAGACCGGAACCAGCACCGTGGGGATCACCTTCAACGGAGGTGCCGTGGTCGGAGCCGACCACCGCGCGACCATGGGTCATTTCGTCGCCAACAAGAGCGTGCAGAAGCTCTTCCGCATTGGGGACAACCTCGGCCTGACCACCGCAGGCTTGGTGGGTCACGCCCAATCGTTGTCCAGGACCCTCGCAGCAGAAGTTGCCCTCTACGAACTTCGGCGAGGTCAACAAATGACCGTCAAGGGTGCTGCGACCCTCACGGCCAACATCCTCTCTGGGCGACCCCATTGGGTGCAATTGCTCATTGTTGGGGTCGACGCCGACGGTCCGTCGGTCTACTCCATTGATTCTGCAGGTGGCTCCATCCCTGACGTGTACTGTGCAACTGGATCGGGTTCCCCCTACATGTACGGCGTGCTCGAGGACGGGTTCCGTGAGGGCATGTCCCGAAACGAGGCTGTGCTCCTCGCTGCCCGTGCCCTCTCGGCTTCAGGCCAGCGTGACGCAGCGAGCGGCAACGGCATGGACCTCGCTGTCATCACGCGAAAAGACGGATTCCAACTCGTGCCCCAGGCGGAGATTTCCGCCCTTCTCGCCTCGCACAAGTGAGGCCTTCCATTCCCCAGCACTGCGGCCCTCAGCGGCCGCACGCCGGAGAGGTGACCGTCATGCGGATGAGCTTCAAGGAACTGAAAGATGAGATTGCCAAGATTGTCCCCAAGGACCTTGAGTACGAGGTGGAACTTGAGGCAGGAGACATCGCCCTTGTTACGAAAGACCCTGCTTCGTTCGCCGATAGCGGATTGGTTGGCCAGATTGCCAAGCGGGTCAAGCGGACCATCGTTCTTCGTCCGGACCCATCCATCATGCGAAGCCAAGAGGAAGCCCGTCGCCTGATTGACGAGGTTCTTCCTGAATCCGCAGGCCTCAAGCAGGTGTACTTTGATGCCTGCCTCCGCGAGATCACGCTGGTATGCGATGACCCTGGAGAAGCCGTAGGCCGTCGAGGCGCTGTGCTGAACGAAATCCGGGACAGCACAGGGTGGTTGGTTCGGGTCGAGCGAACCGCTCCCGTGGTGTCCAAAACGATTCACGACATTCGAGGTTACCGAGAATCCAAGGCGGACGAACGACGTAAACTTCTGAAGAACTTCGGCCTGAACATCCATCGGCCCACCCGTCCCGGTGCGACCTGGGCCCGCGTCACAGCCCTCGGGTCCTACCGAGAAGTCGGTCGAGCCTGCCATTTGGTCACCACGAACGAATCCCGGGTGATGATCGACGTCGGTGTGAACATCGCAAGCGACACCGACCCGATGCCGTATTTTACGGCTCCAGAAGCCCTGCCGTTGGACAAATTGGATGCGGTGGTCTTGACCCACGCCCACCTGGACCACGCAGGAATGCTTCCCGTCCTGTTCCGCTACGGCTACCGTGGTCCTGTGTATTGCACGCCACCGACGCGTGATCTGATGCTGCTCCTACAGACCGATTTCCTCAAGGTTGGCGGTGCTGAAGGCAAGCGTGCGCCATACAGCATGGAGGACATCCGGCAATGCATGCTTCACGTTGTGGACGTCGACTGGAGTCGAACCACCGACATCACTCCGGATGTGAAGTTGACCTTCGAAAACGCAGGCCACATTCTCGGGTCCTCTGCGGTACACCTCAACATCGCCGACGGCAAGCACAACATTGTGTTCAGCGGTGACCAGAAGTACGAGAAATCATGGCTGTTCGACGCCGCCAACGTACGTTTCCCACGGTGCGAGACCCTCGTTATCGAATCAACCTACGGTGCAAGCGGTGACTACCAACCAACCCGAGAGGAAGCCACGATGGAACTTCAGGACATTGTGACAAGGACGATTGAGCGTGGAGGAAAACTGATCTGTCCAGTGTTCGCGGTGGGGCGGTCGCAAGAAGTGATGATCGCGGTCGACGATTTGTTTCGCTCAGGGAAGGTCAAGCCGGTTCCCGTGTGGTTGGATGGCATGATTCAGGAAGCCACGGCCATCCATGCCTCGCATCCGGATTACCTCACCAGCAGTTTACGTCGTTCGCTTTTGACCGACGATGGGAAAAATCCGTTCACTTCGGAATGGTTCCGTCCTGTCCAAGGCCGTGAACTTCGCGAGTCCATCATCATGGACACCAACCCGTGCATTGTGCTCGCCACATCCGGCATGCTGAACGGCGGTCCCGTCATGGAGTACTTCAAAAACTGGGCTTCGGAGACGAGGAACTCGTTGTGTTTTGTTGGCTATCAGGCAGAAGGGACACTTGGACGTCGTCTTCAGAAGGGTTTTGGTGAAGTCCCGATGATCATCGACGGACGCACTGAGATGGTCAAAATAGGCTGTGAAATGGTCACCATCGACGGTTTCAGCGGGCATTCCGACCGCCGACAATTGCTCGACTTTGTTGACCAAATGAGCCCAACTCCGAAGGCCATTGTCTGCCACCATGGCGATTACCACAAGTGCAACGAACTCGGCAAGACGTTGCGTGAACGCTACAATTGCCGTACCTACGCACCGCGCAACCTCGAAACGGTGCGGCTCTTTTGATCAAAGCAATGGTTCGCCGCATTCAGGGCAAGGGATGCCCGGGAGAAAAACTCCGGCTTGATGACCGCACGAGAGGCACTGGGAGCCGACGCTTTCGTCGAAGACCATGCGTTCACTTGAGTGGTTGAGGGATATCAATTCAGCGTCTTCCGGAGTCCTTTAGCAGCCATGGTCTTCAACACCTCACGAAGGTCGAGGGTGGTGATCACCTCGTTCGCATGAGCCAACGGGCGCTCGTCCCACGGGTTGAAGCAGATGGGAAGCCCCGAGGCTTGGAACATGCCGATGTCTCCGGCAGAATCGCCGACGGAAACGGTGCGTTCCCTCTCGATGCCGAGCCGTCGTTGAAGCATGGCAACCACGGCGCCCTTTCCGTTCATCTGCACTTGATACCGACCAAGCGGCCGCAGCGCGCCGTTTTCATCGCCACCTAGGCACGACAGCCAGCCGTTTGTGAAGACATGCAACAATGTGTCCCGTCCTTCAGGGGCATACCTTGCTTCGATGCCACCCCAGCGACGGCTCCATGCACGTTGACTTGGAAATCGTGCGGCAATTCGGTGCGCCGTAACGTGTACGCCTCCGCTGACAATGGCGACAGCCCATCCTTCTTCCAGCGCCGTGCCAATCAAAACGTCGAGACCGTCCATCATCGGCGTGGTCTCAAGGATGGTGTCGAGGTGCAATGCGTTGGCTGGTGTGCCGTGCATGGTGTGAAAGGCCTCTTCGATCAGGGTGAGGTCTTCCTTGATCCACGCCCACTCGTCCAACAGGCCTTGGTTGTAGGCCGCAAATGACGCATCGTTGTTGGTGTCCAACGCATCGTAGACGACCTGCCACGTCGAGAGGTGGTTGACCAGCACCCGGTCCATGTCAAGGCAGAGCAATCCAGTGTGCTGGGCCATGACTACGCCGCCCCTCGGTCGCTTTCCACCTGATGTTGGAGGCCTGCCACCTGTTTTTCCATGATCCAAAGAAGCAGGGCAGCCATCAGGGCAAAAAGCCCGACCAACGTGACGGCGATGGTGGCCAAGGTGACGGCGAGGGACGAGGAGTTGAGTTCCCGGAATTGATCGATCACGGATTCCGACAGCATGATCCCAACCACAAACAAGGTCAAGCCCGGGACACCGATGAGGATCAGCGGGTGCTTCGACTCCAGCATCCACAGGAACATTTGAGCGAACCGTGAGGCGCTGGCCAACGATTGGGCTTGTTTCATTGGAGGAGGTGCTGAGTGCCGAACCACGCGAACCACGAGATGGTCGGGGAGGTCGATGGCTGTGGCCAGCGGCCCGAGGTCCGCGAGCGCCCTCAATCCATCGTCGCTCACCATGAGGTGGTGCACATCTGCATCAAGCAACACCACATCTTCCGGCGGTCCTGCATCAGGTCCAAGCCGAAGCGCGACATGCACATCCCATCGTTCATGCAGCCTGTTGAGGGACAACGGGAGGTCCCGAAGCCTCCATGCGCCATCGACTCGGATGAACAAGGTCCGCTCTGCTGGGGGAAGCCCGCCCTGCCTCAACGTGGACATGAGCCCTGCGGCCGTAAGTCGCTCGTCGTCCATCGATAGCGTTGGACAATCGACCTGTTCCGCTAACTCACGTGTTTTGTCGGACGACCCAAGGTCAATCAGGACCACTTCATCGACGGATTCTCGTGAACGTACGATCATCGAAACAATTCGCAATTCGAGGTTGGCACCGATGAGGACCAGCCTGTGGCGCGGCCCATCCATGAACGACCTGCGCCCTGCTGAGGTTTTCAACGCTCGGACCGGGCTACACCCTCACGATGGCATATGTACCCCGGCCGTTGCCCGCCGGTCGTGTGGAGGGGTCATGATGTGTTCGTGGTCGTTCCGACCAAAAACGAAGCCCTGCATCTCGAGAATGTGATTCACGGGATGCCACCTGAAGTTGACCGAATTGTGGTGGTCGATGACAGGTCGACGGACGGGTCAGCAGAGGTGGCATGTGCTGCCGACCTGCTGCAGCGGGTCGAAGTTGTGGTCACCGAAGGCCTGGGGGTTGGCGCCGCTGTCGCTGCTGGTTACGCCTACCTTGTCGAACGTTTGGCGGATGATGCGCTCGTGGCCGTGATGGACGGAGATGGGCAAATGGCCCCTGAGGACCTTCTCCCCATGTGCGATCATTTGCTTGATGGAAACTTCGACGTGATGAAAGGAGACCGGCGAGGCGCACGCAAGCATCGGGCGGCCATGCCCTTGCGTCGACGCATCGCGAATGCAGGCTTGTCCGTGCTCACCACCGTTGCCGCTGGTCGACCTGTTGCGGACGCACAATGTGGTTATGTCGTGCTGCGTGGGGATGTGCTCAGAACCACGGAGAACGATCCCGTGTGGCCTGGCTACGGCTACGTGAATCACCGGTTCATTCGTTGGTCGCGCCACGGGCTTCGCGTTGGTCATCACCCCGTCGCCACGCGGTACGGGTCCGAGCGCTCGGGTGTTCGTCCTCTCAACTTCTTGACCGCCGTAGGGTGGATGCTCGTGGTTGAGCATCACACGCGTGCGTGGGATTCAATGCTCCGTGGTCCTCATCGCGTTCGAATGTTCGCCGCGTTCCTGCTCTACGGAGGAGGTTGGTGGCTTGGCTTCACCGGACTGTGGTTGCCAATGTTCGTCGCGTGGTTCCTCGCCCACCTCTTCGACCGTTCGGCGCATCGTAGGTGAAATCAATCAAGGCAGCCTATGGCCATCCGTGATGGCGCTGTGTGCTGAAAAAAAACCACGGAATTGCTCTTCCTACGACGTGGAGCAAAGGTGGGCGCGCCAGGATTCGAACCTGGGTCCAGGCGTCCCAAACGCCCGATGATAGGCCAAGCTACACCACGTGCCCGTAGGTCCACCGCGTGCACGTGTGTTCTTCAACCTCACCGTCCATCGACAAGCCGCCATGTTCCTCCTCCTTCGTGCAACACGACGCCGGCGGAGGAAGCGTGCTCGAGCACTTCGTGGGGGTTGACATCCTCCCCCGCACGTCTTAACGCGTTTGCGAGGTGCTCGATGTCCAGACGTCCGTCGTCATCCGCGACCTGTTCCAAAAGTCGCAACCACCCGCTGGGGCCTCGTCCTTCTCGAACCCGTGGAGGTGAAACTGCGTCGATGCGTTCGGCAAGGTCCTTCCTCAATTCTTCTGGGGTGTTGGCGATGGTGACCAACCTCTGGAGTTCTGTCGCGTTGGTGGCCTCATCTTGGACAGGAAATGGCGGGACGGAGCGATGCCCGCACAACGGACAGCGGTGGGCCGGCCCCTTGCTTCCGTGGTGCCGTGCACACGACGGGCACCTGCAGACCAACCATAGGTTCGCCATGTCGACCCTCACAAGGTGAAGTCTGGTCGGCCTCCTGGTCGGAGGGCCCGGGCGGCCGGTGCCTTCGAGTCAACACGTCGTTGCGAGGCTTCAATCGCTTCCTGAGCGGTACGCGTCGCATTGGCACGGACGGGCCCGGTGCGCTGCGCACCGAGGTTGTTGAGTGAATCGGGCAAGATCAACGCTGCCACGGCAACGCCATGATGGTCACGTCCCGCGGTGACTTCGTCAACCGCGAGGTCAAAGGATTCGACCTCAAGGTCACGAGATGCAAGCCGTCGCTGAAGGTTCCGGCGCAACTGCAACGACGTTTCTTCAAAATCTCCAGCCGTGGTGATGGTGGCAACCACCGTGCACGCCTCTCCTTCTGGCGTTCGCGCCATGGCATACGCAACTCCCGCACACGCCGTTGACCCGTTCCATGCGAACGCACTGGCCACGTGGCATTCGACGAGCGAACCCATCGGCAGCGGTCGGGGGGGGACCGACGAAAAGCCTAGAGGAAGCATTGCGCCTTGCATGGGGACGAATCGGACGTCACCGAGACCAAGGTCGACGAGCGCTTGGTCGAGGGCGTCTTCGGCGTTTTCGCCCCAAGGGGCCACGGCCGTCATCAACCATCCTTCTGCACTGCTCATGACCTGCCAACGGTGCCACGGGTTCATCAACAGCGTGGTGCATCATCTTCCATGGCAAGGCCACGGGCCTCAGGGGTGCTGAGCGGGCGGGCCCCCTTGCTGCTTGGCTCTATCGTGCTCGCCGCAGTGGTCCTCACAACGTCGTTTCGTTCCCTCTCAGGAAGTTTCGCAGGTCGATTTGTGCTTGGACTAAGCGTCGTTCTCGCCCTGCTGACCATGGGGCTCGCACGACGCTCAGGCGATGGTCCCGAACGTGGTTCAACGGCAGGTGTGCTGGAAGCCCGTCCCATCCACAGACGCACGGAAGACTCGGTTCGTCCCCATGAACCGGTGAACCTCGCTGAGTTGGACCTTCCGTTGGTCTGACTCAAGGCGTAACGCGTCGAGAATCTCGGGGGAAGGGGATGACTTCCCTGATGTGGTCCGCCCCTGCGAGCCAAGCGATCACGCGGTCGACACCGAGGCCGAAACCTCCGTGCGGCACACCGCCATAGGCGCGGGTGTCGATGTAGAACTGGTACGGCTCGCGTGGCACGCCTTCTTCGTCAATTCGGGCGAGGATCTCTGCTTCGGACCAAGTGCGTTCCCCTCCACCAATGATTTCCCCATATCCCTCAGGGGCCAAGAGGTCGTGGCACAGCACGTACCGCTCATCTTCTGGGTCGACCCGATGGTAGAAGGGCTTCGCCATTTTCGGGTAGTGGGTCAGGAAATGAGGCACGTCGAAGTCCTGCGTGAGGACCTTCTCTTTGCTGTAATCGAGGTCCTGTCCCCACTCAATGTCGACGCCCATGCTCTGCAACGTTTCGACGGCTTCGTCGTAGCGCATGCGAGGATAGGGGGTGTCCGCGTAGCGTGCAATGGTGTCGAGGTCCCGTCCCAACGAGACCAACGCTTCGCTTCGCTCTTCGAGCATCGTGGCTGCGATTCGCTGCACGACGCCTTCACCATGCTGCATGATCTCTGCGTTGCTGGCCCATGCCACCTCCATTTCTGCATGCCAGAATTCGGTGAGGTGCCGTCGTGTCCTTGACTTCTCAGCACGAAACGAAGGAGCAACGGTGTACAATCGTTCCAAAGCAGGCATCGCGGCCTCAGCATAAAGTTGCCAGGATTGGGTGAGGTAGGCTGTTCGCCCAAAGTA
>JAURMD010000145.1 GCA_030830875.1 Thermoplasmatota archaeon
AGCAGCGCGCCGTCCTCTTCGAGGGCCTCAAACCCGTCGGCCATGAACATGGAACTGCGTTCGTCCACCAAAAGCCGGCCGCTCAACTTGACCCTGCGGCCAAGCCAGCGTGCCCTTAGCGACTGCACCCACGTTGCTGCCCCCAAGTCGTCGATGACGGCCCTCAGACGGTCCATTTCCAGGCCGAGAACAGCCAACGCCGCTTCACGACCGACGAACACCGAGAGCGACTCAGCATCGCCCTGCACCACCAAGCGGAGGCGAACGTCTTCATCGCCCTGCTGGACGCCATGATCGATGCAGGTACCGTCGCGTAGAACGCGGCGGCAATCGCTGCATCGGGCGATGAGCCCAGAATCATCGCGAACGCTCACGACGTATCCTTCAGTGGCGACGCCAACACGTCCGCTGCCGATGGCAAGGTCATCGAGCGAAACGTCGACAGCGTGGTTGTCGAGGTCGATGCTCGCCTCCCAAGGTGCTTCCTTGAGGACCTCGACTTGCTTCGCTTCGTCCACTGTGATGTCAGGAACACCTTGCCAAGCACGGACACGAACGCCGGTGAGGCGGACAGTGATGGGGAGGTCGTCCACCGAAATCGGGAGGTCAATCCAAGCACTCATTCGGCATTGGCCACTCGGGTCGGCCACACGCCCAGACCACAGGTGCCGTTCTTGCCCCTCCCGAGTGAAGGTGCGCTTCTGCCATTCATGCACCTCCACCACGCATGTGACGTCACGTGCTCCGTCCCGAAGGCCGGCGATGGTCAGCGCACTGGACGCATTGAGGTCTTCTGCTGAACCGAACGATGCATCATGGTATGCCTCGATGGTCGTGGTACGACCAAAATTGAGTTCTGGAGTGTCCCTGAAACTTCGCACGGTGGCTCCGTCCACCTTGACCAGTTGCCCAACCTCAAGGTCAACCGGTTCCCATGAGAGGAATCCGACGGACCCGGATGCATCAGCGAGTCGACCACGAACCACATCGATGCTGCCTGAACCGTCACGTCGATGGATTTGGTCCGGACGAACGGCGAGGACGCGTCCGACAATGCAGACCGTCCCCGCTTGGGGCAACTCAGCGATGGCCATGGGCTCCCCTGGAACCACGACCGGCGCCGAGCCTTCCTCCAGCACCACGACGCGGGTGGATTGATTGACGTTCAGCGACCGTCGCCCTTGGTATTCGTTCACCGAAGCGCCTTCCAGCCGAACGATGCTCCCTGACCGAAGCTCCTGTTTTGGGGCCCAGTCCTTGTACTCCCATCGGGTCGACGGGGCGGCGGAATCGTAGGGAAGGTCCTCGAGCAAGCCGAAGGCAATGGTACGCGCCTCACCACGCACGGTTTGCTCCCGGACGTTGTGCGAAACGATGCGAACGGTGATCTCAACGTTTTGGTCGTCACCGTTGAGCTGTTCAAACCGTTCAACCGTCTTCATCGGGCGGGGGGCTTGTCCGGCGTTCGAACCACGGACGGGGGTGCCACCCGCTGGTGCAGCATTGACCTGAAGCGTACGAATGATGGAGTGAATGGAGTCCTGGGGAGGAATCAGAAATTCTTCCTCGTACTGCCTGAAGGCGGCGACGACGTCCGCTTCACTGGCCTGAGGACACGCGTCGAGCACGAGCGCGACGTGGTCTCCGTAGGGGTGGTCGCTCATTCGCGCCCCTCCACCTGCGTGGTTGCCTTCATGGGCCAGCATGGTGGACTGGCGGTGGATGCACGTGCGGATTGGTTGAGACTGGACACTTCCTTCACCTCCTCGGACTTCGCAAGCCAAGTCGAGGGCCTTTGAACCCTCCCAAACCTCAGCGATGGTGAACCGTCACGACCGACGAGCGCGTCCGTCACGTTGCGACCACGCATCACGCTGGATTTACGCCGAGGCTTGCCTTGAACAGGACGTCAGCGAGGTGAAGCGAACCTCCCGGTCGCCCGTCGCGTTGAGGAGCGGCCGCCAACACGACCTCCCCGCGAAGCGCTGTGGCCAGGTTGCCCGTGAGGCCGGCTTGACGAACGGCACCAACCACCTCGCCGTCCACAATCCGGAGCACGCTTGAGGTGGTGACCGAGAAATCGCCCGTGGTGGGGTTTGCGGTATGTGCACCCATCACGTCGTGCACCAACCAGCCCTCATCGACTTGCTGAATCATCGCCTCAGAGGATGGACGTGAGGCGGTCGAGGTCAACACAAGGTCGTGGGTCGACGTGCTCGGTGGGGCACCTATCGAACGAGAGGAGGACCCGGTGCTCTCCGCATGCTCCACCTGTCCGTCTGCCACCGCCTTGGCAGCACCACGAACGGACCAGTTTGCGGCGACAAAGCGCCCGCCGTCAACGATGGTGCGGGTCGACGTTGGAACCCCATCACCGTCGATCGACGCGGTCATCGCGCCACCCTCCAACCGGCCGTCGTCGACAATCGACAGGTGCTGGGCCATGACGCGCTCGCCGAGGCGCCCCGACCAGAGGGATTCGTTTCGTGCCAGTCGGGGTCCATTGATGGCTCGAGGAACGATCATGCCAAAGAGGGAGCCGAAGGCACCATCCGAGAGAATTACGTCCTGGGGCCCAGAAGGACCATCACGGACGGAAATTGGGTCGCGCGTACAGGTGGCCCATTGGAGCGCAAGATCAACGCAATCCGGTACTTCGGGAAGCAGCCCATCGGCCGACGTCCCCTCCCATCCGCTCGTCAGTTGATCGTCATGGTCGATGGTCACCTGAACACCCAACCCCATGGAGGTTGAGGCACTGGAACGTTCAATGCCTTCGCTCGAAAGGAAGGCCGTTGCAGAGGCGGATGCACTGATGCCCCCTCCTGTCACCACCGCGTTTTCCTGGACGGAGCCCACGTAGGCGAGGACGGCATCCGCGCGCTGCATGAGGTCGTCGGCATCAAGGTCGTCAACGCTCCGATGGAAGGCCGACGGCGTGGAGTGCACCGTGGACGCCCCTGGGAGTTCAAAGCCATCAACGGAGGGGGAGCGACGAAGGATGGACATCGCTTCGTTGACCGCCCGTTCCGCACCAGAGGCATCCACAAGCCTGGCGAAAGCGAACCTCCCATCTTGCACAATTCGAAGGCCAAATCCTCCTTCCCCTCCGCTGCCAACAAGGGAGATCCGTCCTGCTTCAATATCGACCTCAGTCCCGTAGGTTTGAGATCCCAAAACGTCCCATTGCGCAACGCCGGCCCGCGTGCATGCGGCGCCAATGACGCTACAAGCCTCCTGAACCCGCTCGAGTGCCCCTTCTGCGAGCATGGTCTCACCCAACGAGAGCGCTGCTGATTCGCATGTAGGGCCCACCGTCCCCAACGGGGACGGTTTGCCCTTTGCCACAAAAACCGGGAGAGGCGAGTCCTCCGTCTTTGGCCAAGCCGTCCACGTCGTTGAGGATCTCAAGCGTCAATCCAGAGACGCTGACGTCCCGAAGCGGTCGAACCAATTCGCCACGTTCGATGAGCCACGCCTCTTGAGCAGCGAATTGGAAGGAGCCTCGTCCCGTGTCCACTTGCCCACCGCGGGTCCCGCAGGCGAGCACACCATGCTCGACGTCCTCAAGCAGGTCGTCGAGGTCCCTGTGCGTGCCCCCATGAATGATGGTGTTGGACATGCGCACGAGCGGGTGATGCAATCCGTCTTGTGCTCTGGCGCCTGCGTTGGGTTCAAGGCTGAATTTCGCTGCGGTTTCCCGATGGTTGAGGTATTCGTTCAGCACACCGTGCCGTACGAGCATTTTCTCGCGAGCATTCACTCCTTCGTCGTCCACGGGGTACGCCCCATAGCCTCCCCGGATGGTCGGATCGTCGACCACCGTGACAATACCGGACCCAATCTTCTGACCAAGTCGTCCGTCTAGGCACGAATCTCCAGCGGCTACGAGGTCGGCCTCGCACGGATGCCCCAAGGCCTCGTGAACGTAGACACCGGTGAGGTCTGGGTCGGCCACCAGCGTAAATCGACCGGAGGGTGCTGCCTCCGCACTGAGTTGACGGATGGCGGCGTCTTGACCATCCCGTCCAAGGGCACCGAGGTCGGCTTCGAGGATGCTGGCCGCTCCACCTTCCCCTCCGTACCTTGTTCTATAGGAGGCCACGCGGTCACCGTCACGCGCCGTGACGGTGCAGTGGAGCAGCGCACGCTGCAACGTCCATAGGCGATCCATTCCTTCGCTGGTGAGCAGCTCCGTCTGCAGGTGCTCGTCGGCCCACCCCGTCGCAACTGAGGCGATGCGCTCGTGCTCCCGGGCTTCTTTCTCCACAGCAGCCATCGCGTCAAGACGTTCGGAGAGGTCGAGTGTTCGAACGTCCCCCCGGGGATGCCAATGCACTTCGTCTTGGAAGATTGGTACTTCGGCAAGTTCGACACCCTCCACAGAGGTCGCCCGACGGCTGGCAACGGCCCGCGCGAGTTTGAGGGTGGATTCTCCTTGGGCGTAGACGCTCTCAATGTCGGTCGTGGAGTGGGTGCCCCACGCCCCGTCGGCCAAGACGCGGAGCGTGACGCCGACGTCCTGAGATGGAACCGCGGACTCCATGGCCCCGTCCCTGACCTGAACGGTCGTTGAATCGCAGGACATGGCACGCAGTTCCACGTACGAGGCGCCCATGGACGTCAGACGGTCGAACATCGCGTTGGCGCGGCCACCATCGAGCCATCGATGCGCCTCGGCACGACGGTCGAGCACCATGGTGCTGAAGGTTGAGCAGCGGTGTTTGAACCCTCGCCTCATGCAAGCAAGTCCGATTCAGCGATCAGCCCGATGGAAAGGAGTTCGGCATCGCCTTCGCTCGGAAGGCCGAGACGGCTTCGACCGTTCGCGGTCATTGGGTGCGCATCAACCGATTGAAGGCCCGCGGACTCCATCCGTTGTTCGACCTCCCCAAGGTCCACAGCAAGCCCCACAACCCACCCCGAGGTCGCCTTCGAGGCCAGTCCTACCGCACGAATGGCTTCTCCAACGTGATGCGAACCAGCAAGGCATCGCATGAATTCGGCCCCAAGGCTTCGAGCAACGGCCGAACCTCGTTCCCATCGGCGCTTGGCAGCGATGGCAGCGGCGGCGATCTGCCGCTCGGAGGCAACCACGTCGGACGCCAACAGGACGATTGCACCCTCTTCAAGTCCGTCTTCAAGCACCATGGCAAGGGCCCGAGGGTCGTCGACCGGGTCTGAATTCCACGCCACAAGGTGGGCGGACATGCTTCATGGCGGTCATGTACCGTCTTGAACGCTCGTCTCCCGCTCGCCCGGCAACGGCAGATCGTCGGACCGCTCATGGTCCTCGGAGGGCAACAAGGACCCTGTAAAGCGAGCCGCATCGTCAAGCATTCGCTGAACCAGCACAGGACCCCAGCCCCGCCATCCTTCCACTTGACGGCGTGTTGCAACGGGCATGTTGAGGAGGTCTTCAGGCGTTCGAATCCCAAGTTCAGCCAGCCTTCTTGCTCGCTGACGACCAACATGACGGACCTTCACCAAGCGAAGCAAATCGGCCTTGCAGCCATGCCGAACACGATGCCGTGCTTCGTCCAACAGCGATGCCAAGTGGTCCAGTGCAGGAAGGTGCTCGTCGATGAACACGTCGTCAGTGGCCAACACTGCAGCAGCGCCTGCCAACAACCATGCCATCAAGTCGGTCCGATGGTGAAGGTCACCCGGAGCCACGTCGAGCGAGGCTTCAATCTCCTTGAGCGTGCGTTCCTCAATCCATGACTCAACCAACCATGCCGATTTGACGGTGCTGAGATCCCGCTCCTCGTATTCGCGGTCGGCCAGAACCTCATCCACGACCGTGGCGTATTTTTTCCATAAGTCGGAATCCCGCTCCGTATCCTTGGCTTTCAGGAAGAGGTGATCAAAATCGTTCGTCGACGCTGCGAGGTGAAGCAAGCCAAAGCACGTGACGGGGGCATCGCCACGAACAAGCCGTCGAACACCACGACGAAGCCCCGTTCGAAGCACGGAGGCCGATGCAGGATCGAGGTACATACGCGTGACCACGCGCCCCATCTCGGTCGCTTCGTAGACCGTGGCAGGGTCGCGAACGTTGACGGCCTTGACTTCTGCCATGCGCAAGGACGAAGCCGGAGTGAAACCGAAGGTGGACGGTTCGGAGGATGAACGACGGGGCGAGGGCGTCGCCGGCGAGGGCTCCTCAAGCAGAAGGTCGTCCCTCCCTGTGGCGGGGGTGAGCCAGGCCGGAACCTCATCGTGCCAGTCCACCTCGTCCGCGGGCAGGGTTGGGACGAAATCAGGGTCCGCCTCCAAGCGGCGAAGAAAGCGTTCGCTGACCAGCCAGTCGAGGATGGCATCGATTCGCTCCATGAGTTGCATGAGGGGCCATTGCCTCGCCAAGAACGTGCGAGAGAAGAAGGCCTCAATCGCTCCACGATGCCGAAGTCCTCCTGCGGCGACGGCGGAGAGCAGGTGCATCCTCAGAGCCGCTTCGTTGGCGAGTTTTGACGTGACGTCCTCCACCGGTCCGTGGAAGTATCGGTCGGCCACCTCATCAGCCACCTCCCAACCGTCGGATCCTTTGCACAACACCCATGCTTCACCAAAATCGTCGTAACGAGGACGCCCTGCACGACCAAGCATCTGCCGAACTTCCATGACAGGAAGCGGTCGGCTACCCCCATCTTCGAACCGCTTAACGTCTCGCACCAGCACACGTCGAGCGGGCAAGTTGACCCCAGCAGCGAGGGTTGGTGTCGCTGCAATGGCCAACAAGTCGCCTTTTTTGAAGGCCCCTTCCACCGCAGCGCGCTGGGCATGCGTCAATCCCGCATGATGAAAGGCAACGCCGTCACGTAGGCAGGAGCGAAGTTGCTCTCCGAGGGTGGATTGTTCACCGGTTGACAAGAGATTCGCGGCCTGCTCCAAACGTCGCAATCGCTCCGGGTCCTGCTGCTCAAGGTGCTTCCGAACCCTCGGTGCGAGTTTCTTGGCTTCGGACACCGCAGAACGTCGTGTTGAAACGAAAATCAGGGCTTGTCCTCCTGAGGTCAATGAATCGAGAAGGACAGCCCACGTAGGCTGGGACACGGGCCCTTCGAGCGTTCGCGGTGGGCGAAGGTTGAACGAACCGTCTGCCCCGGATTGCACTTTCCTCGGTTCGAGGTGAAGGTCGTACAGGGTCGCATACTCCAACGCGACAGGGCGCCACGAAGACACCACAAGGTCGGCCTCCAACCATGCCGCAAGGTCCTCTGCGTTCCCCACCGTCGCTGAGAGGGCCACGATCTGAGCCTTGGGCCTAAGGTGCCGAAGGCGTGTCAGGTTGATCTCCAAGGTGGGCCCACGGCTTCCATCGTTGAGCAAATGAAATTCATCGGCGACGATGACGCTCACGTTCGCCATCGTGTCCGCCTTGTTCCGCATGATGGAATCGAGTTTCTCGGACGTGCAGACGAGAATATCGCAGTCGTCGATGCGTTGTGCTTCTCCGCTGCGTCCCCGATGCCCAGTCCAACCGAGAGACCAACCGCCTCTGCGAGGGCGGTCAACTCCTCATGCTTCTCGCTCGCGAGGGCTTTGAGGGGGACGATGTAGACCGCACGACTTCCGGGTGCGACCACGAGCAGGCGATGAAGCATCGCGATGTACGCAACGAGGGACTTCCCGCTTGCGGTTGGAATGGCCAACAGAAGGTTTCGGCCGTCGAGAAGCGGCGGCATCGCCTGTGCTTGAGGAGGATGCAACTGTGCGATGCCCCATGCATCACGTAGGAAGTCAATGGCCATGGACGGCAAGGGCAAACCGTCGATTCGTGCAGCATCGACAGCCATATTCGATATTCACGGTCGAGAGGACAAAAGGACTGTGCCTCGGGCGGCGACACCCTCAAACCCCACACCCATCAGTGCGAACCATGGCCACAGCAGACATGGACGCCGTCGACGAACGCCTCGCCATCTTTGATGACGAGCCCGACATCAACGACTGGGTTGAGGTGATGTCGGGTGCGGCCATGGTGCTGCTCGGCCTCTTCCACATGTTCAGCCCCGGCGACCTCGTGAATCCGGACACCATGCAATGGTTTGCAGCCACGGTCACGGCCGCTGGATTGGTGTGGATTGGGCATGGCCTGAAGGACATGGCCGTGAAGGAGATTCGCCGTTCGATGGCCATGCTTGAACAGAGCACCAGCGCTGCGCCGGACCATGGGTTGATCCGAGACGTGCTGCTGAACCCCGACGCGTACCGTGACTTCCTGCTCGATGCCTACCAGCAAGCATGGGAAGACGGCGTGATCACCGAAGAGGAGATGGAAGAACTGCGCTCGTTCCAACAAGCGCTTCGCATCAGCGATGAGGAAATGGACGAAATTTCAGAACAAGCGAAAGAAGCCGCTCAAGACGCCGAGTGAAACCCAAACATGGTCTGCGCCAGTGCCTTTGCGTGGCGGCGGCGCTTTGCCTCCATCGTCCATCCTCCCGCGACCAGCACGATGCCTGTGAGCAAGGTCCACCCAGGCAGCGCCAGCAAACCGTCTGAAGCGAGCACACCCTCGTGCCGTGGGAGGTCCGAGGCGCGAAGGTCGTCGGCAGGAACGGAACGAATGTCCAGCAAGTCGAGATCGCAATCGCACAGGGAGACGGCGATGCGTTCCGGGAGGAGTGCGTTCTGAAGCACGGACCACGCACTGGATTGGATGTCGCTCGGCCTCGTCCCCCACGCTGGAGCGGTCACCGAACCGGTTGGTGACGTGGACGTCATGGCAAGGTTGAGGTGAACCACGTTGTTTGGGGGCACGTCTTCGACCACGAGCAGGGCTTCCAGCATCAGCAGATCGAGCAACAGCGAACGCCCCGCGAGCAGAACGAAGCGCTGCACATGTTCAGAAGATGCACCTCCGGCCCGAGCGACGTGCCCAAAGATGGCTTCGTCCAACCTGAGCGAATCCAGACCTTTCGCTTGAAGTTGGAACCGCCCGTCCTCAAGCGGGACGGCATCGGTCACGTCCAAGCGGAGTCGAAGCACTTCCCCATCAAGCCGACCAAAGGTCGCTCCAGCATGCAGAACCATCGTGCTTTCCGGAATACCGGGTGCTGCGACGTCCCACAATTGCGCAAGCCGATCATCGATGACTTCCTCCAGCGTGAGTTCCCCCGGTTGCTGCACCGAACTTGAAGCCGCCACCAACGGATGAACAACACCTGCCGTAAGCACGAGGAGCAGCCCCGGCACGGTGACGCCGAACCGGAGCAGCACGGACGTGGTTCGGCGAGTGAAGTCGAGCAACCCAAGCAGGAGAAGCGCGACGCCGCCTACGGCAGCGACGCCTGAAGTGGGTTCAGCAAGCACCATCGGTTCCCCAGCGGGAGGCGCTTGCCCGCCACCCTCTGGGTAGGTCCCCTCACCGGAAAATCCGCCTGGATCGACGGGCCCTATGCCTTCGTAGGACAGCATACCCGCCCACACGTAGGCTTGGAACCGGTCCGCCTGACCTTGAAGGCACAGGGTCGTGTCCCCTTCCCTCAACGCCCTCCAGACGTAACGAACCGAAGCCCGTTCTTCGTCCTGCACGACCTGCATTTCTGGGGTGGGCGCCTCACGGCCGTCGGCCAAGATCAACTCCGGTCGAGCCGATTGCTGCTGTAATTCGATCGGGACGAGGTCCCACTCCATGAGCACACGAAGCACTTCATGCGCCTCGACCTCAAAGGTGTAGCAATCCACATCGTCACCGACAAGGGCTCCATCGTGGGCCATCTCAAATTCCGTTTCAACAGGTTCGAGACGGGAGCTTGGTTCATCCACATCTGCGGCCTCGGGATCTGCAGACCACACGATGTTCATTTCGATGCTCGAGGCACCTCGAAGATGCAGGCTCCAGGTCGCAGGACGGTCGAGCGAGAAGCCAATCAAGAGCCGAACATCATCACCTGGCCAGAGCACGCGACGACCGTCAAGCTCCAAGGCCACATCGTCGTCGACGTATGCTGGACCGGTCCCCTCCATAGATGGGGCGAGGGACCACTGCGTCACGCCATCCCCATGCACAAGCCGAAGGTCCAGCGTTGGCCACGACAACCTCGTTGGGTCATCGTCCAACCGGAGGTCCAGTTCGACGTGGTCAAGGACCGAGGGGAGGAGAACGAGCACGTCTTGTGCAGGGTCAATGATGAATTCCAACACGACCTCTGCTGGTGCGAACGGTGTGCCTTGCACCTGACCCCCAACCGTTTCCTCTCCGATGGGGTAGGTCGTCAATCTGCAGTCGTTGTCAGCCACGCAGGACAAGTGCTGCACGTCCGCCTCTTCGACCAACGCCGACTGCCCCGTTGGCAAGAGAGTGAGAAAAAGCAGTGAGAGCAGCACGACGCATCTGTACATCACGCAACCTCACCCCCTCCGGGAACATCCACAAGCACGGCGCCACACCGTCGGCAGGCGTACCGACCGTTGCCACGACGCTGCCGGCCATGCCTTCGGTCGCATGCAGTGCAGGTCCACCACCACCGAACACGTTGCTCATGCAGAAATGAGGCGAAGGAGGATGCGTCCTCCCCGCCGGGAAAAGGCCAGGCGGATTCCCAACGTCGGAACGCTGCGTCGTGTGGCCGGTGGCCAGCAGCGTGAATGTATTCGTGATGCAACACGTGCGCTGCATAGGCGTGCCAACGGATTTCCAGCAAATGTGGATGGAGGTCGATGACGGACACGTCGTTGGTGGAGAATCGATCTCGGGGGGTTCCCGCTTGCCACCTCGTCACGCCATGACGACGTAGCGTCCCAGATCGCAGCACACCGAGCGGAACGCGCTCAATCGTTCGGAGGTCCACTGCCTGCCATTCCGGCATGGTGGCCATCACCGTGAGGACCTCCGATTTCAACGCGGCAAGGACCGTCCGCTGCGCTGCACTTGGTTTCAGGTGAAGCCCTCCATCAGGACCAACGGTGGTAGGCAGGATGACCTTCCTTTACAGCGACGAAGAGGCCCTCGCCCGAGGCGCAGACCTCACCGCCCGCTTCCAGCGTCATGGACACCCAGGCTTTTCGCCCTTCGAGACGCGTGGCATGGGCGCGAACGATGAGGTCCACGCCGGCTGGGGTGGGGCGCGAAAGTCGAACTTCGTACGAAGCGGTGACGGTGCACGGGGGCTCAACCGCACCGTCCTTGTCCATCAGCGCCATCGCCGCCGCCCAATTCCCATGGCAATCGAGCAAGGTCCCGATGATTCCACCGTTGATCATCCCCGGAAAGGCTTGGTGATGAGGTTCGGGTCGGAAACGGGCGACCAATCCATCACCTTCACGATGCGAGTCAATGCGAAGTCCCTGTGTGTTTGCTGGGCCGCAACCGAAGCAAATGGAGGTCGGAGCGTGAAGCCGTTGCACGCCGGGTGTCTCAGCCATGGTGAAGCATGATGGCGAGGCCTTTCAGATGTGCGCACACGACACTTGATGAATCGAGCACCTATGGCAGAGCGTGGGCGACCCGATTGCACCCCGCAAGGTTGTTCGAACCGCCCATGAACTGCCACGGCGACGACGACGGGCCATCGAAGAAGCCATGGCGGCCCACGAGCCTGAGGACCATCCAGAATGGGACAGAACCGCGGAATGGGACGATATCCGCTTCATGCGAAAACGCATCCAACCGGGCACGATGCGGACCGTCCACATGCCCCTTCTTCCCGTGAACTTGGGCGACACATGGCCCATCCCAGTCACCGTGCTGCACGGTGCTCGACCCGGACCCACCATCAACATCCTTGGTGCGCTTCACGGCGACGAACTGACCGGACCGAGCGCGTGCACCCACCTCCTCTCAAACCGGTTTACCGAACCTGGAGGCCCGCTTGATCCACGACGGCTCGCTGGAACCGTCCGCATCGTCCCTGTTGTCAACCTCCCAGGCTTCCGAGAAAAATCCAGGTACTTCCCAGACGGTCGTGATCTAAACCGTTCGTTTCCCGGATCGCCGCTTTCGAACACAACGCGCCGCGTGGCTCATCAACTCTGGACCAACTTGCTCGAGGACACGGACGCCATCATCGACTTCCACACGGCAGCAAAAGGGCGTTCCAACATGCCTCAACTCCGCGTTGACCTTGCCCATCCAGCCTCGTTCTTGCTTGCGAAAGCCTTCGGTGCAGAGATTGTCCTCGATTCCAAACCACCTGCGGGGAGCCTTCGGCGGGTCGCCAACGACGAAGGAATACCTTGCATCACGTTTGAAGGAGGAGCGGCAGACACGCTTGACAACCGTTCGGTCATGGTCGCGGTGAACGGGGCCCTCAACACGCTCCGCTCGCTGAAAATGGTCCCCGGACGTCCGACCCGCCCAGCCTTCCGGCTGCTTGCATCAGGCTCACGCTGGTTGCGGGCCAGCGAAGGAGGATTGCTCGACGTCTTCGTGCGAGAGGGAACCGTGATGAAAGAGGGTGACGTCGTCGCAACCATTTCCGACCCAGGAGCGCCCGGACTTTCCGTCGATATTGTGGCGCCTGAAGATGGCCTCATGATTTCCATCGCAACAAACCCCTTCGTGACCGCGGGCATGCCGGTTGGGCACTTCCTACCACTCTCAAAGCACGTCGAGATGGTGCTTCGTCACGTCGATGAGCAAGGGGGCCTTCGGCTGAGCGCTGCCCAAGGCGAGCCGATATGGCGCGAAGAACAGGATGTGGAAGAAGTAACGGTGGAACACTCTTCATCCGAGGAGGCCGAATGGGTGGACGCCATCTTCGACCTTGAGCAGGAGGAGAAGGCGGAGGCCGATGAAACAGGACGGGGAACGAGCGAGGATCACGCCGCATAAGCTGCAATGGCCGCTTCGACTTCCTCGTCTTCCATCAACCTGCGCTGGGACTTCGCGACCTCAAACAAGTGAGCTACGAGGCCGTCTTCGGCTTCCATGCCGCGTTGCTCAAGCCAGTGGATGATGTTCGAGCGTCCGGCCATGTGACCAATGCGAATGCGTTGTTCAAGACCGAAATCGGCGGCAGGTACACCGCTATAGACACGATCAGCAAGCCACTGGTCCCCCTTCCGCATGGCCTTGATGACCGCCGAGGCATGAACACCGGTCCCCGTCTCGAAGGCGTCCTTGCCAAAGACGGGGTAATTTCGAGGCAGCGGCACACCGGTGTAGGCATGCGCCTTCGCCATGTATTCTCCAAGGAGTGTGAGGTCGTTCTCGATGGCGCCCATCAATTTGAGGTTGACCAAGGTCTGATCGAGCGGGGCATTGCCAGAACGCTCTCCCAATCCAAGGGCCGTGCCGTGTATCACGTCGGCTCCAGCGAAGACTGCGGCCAAGTTGTTGGCGACGCCAAGTCCACGGTCTTGATGACCGTGCCAGTTGACTTCCACCTCAGAGCGCTGCAAGCCTGCGTCCTTGATCACGTGTTCATCAATGAAAGCAAGCAGGTTTCGAACACCCTCAGGCGTCACGTGCCCGCAGGTGTCGCAAACGCAGATACGACGAACACCTAGGTCGAGGGCGCGTTGGTACACCGCAACGATGTCCTCGGGCTTCGAACGGGTGGTGTCTTCGGTGACGAACATCACCGGAACGTCCTGCTCCACCGCGTAGCCGACGGCACCCTCCATGGTTTGCATCACGCGGTCCATGGTCCAATCTTCAGCAAACAGGCGAATCGGACTGGTGCCAAGGAAGGCAGAGGCTTGAATCTCCATCTCGTGTTTGGCCTGCAGGTCCACCAACGGTGCGATATCGCTGACCACCGTCCTCACGGCGCATCCTGGTCGGATGGCGTAGTCATGTTCCTTGATGTGGGTGAGCATTGCATCGATATGTTCGATGTGGAACGGGCCTGCTCCGGGCAGTCCAAGGTCCACTTTTTGCAGCCCAAGCCGTTCCATGTAGTCGAGCAGTTCCTTCTTTTGCTCGATGTTCGGGTTGAGTGCACTCGGGCTCTGAAGGCCATCGCGTAGGGTTTCGTCGTCGAACCAGATGCCGTGAGGATGGTTCAATGGGTCGCGATGGAAGGTCTCTCCAGCCACGTTCCAGTCATGGATGAGGGCACGCTCTTCCATCGGGTCACCACCTGCCGACGACCCGCGGCGAGGTAATCGGCCCACCGTGTCGGGACCTAAGAAGCCGTCGCAGGCTCCTTCGAAGCCACAGCCTCACTCTTCTTCGTCAACCGGATCGACAAGGTGGGCAGGAAGCCGAGCCGCGAAAATGACCCTGTCCACGAAGCCGGTTCTGTCCTCGTTCCGCAATTCGATGAGGCGCGTCCCCTTCGTGGTACGGGACTTCGTATCCTTCGTTTGGCGTGCGGGAAGGCGCAGCATCATGCCTTTTTCGGTCAGGAGGAAGAGCTGGTCTTCGAGGTTGGGGATCTGGCGCACCGCCACGATGGCATCGCCTTCTTCGATGAACATCGTTCGAACGCCCTTGGTGCCGCGTCCTGCCAACCTGTAACCGTCACGCTCGGTGACCGGCTGTCCATCGTTTCCGAGCAGAACATCGCCAGTCGCTTCGTCCACTTGTTCGTCCATGGTTCCGGAGCCAAGGCGGCTTCGCTTCGCCATGCCGTTTCGTGTGATGGTCAGCAGGCTCGTGTTCGGATCATCGCTCACGACAATCCCAACGACATGGTCATCTCCGTCGAGTTGGATGCCCCGAACGCCTTGGCTGATTCGACCCTGGATTCGCATCATGTCCGACGACATGGTCTCGCCAGTGTTGTTGTCCACACGAGTCTTGACCGCCGCCGGGTGGAAGCGGACCGCCATTCCTTGAGCGGTCACCAACACCACGTGCTGATTCATCGCCGTCTTTGTGCGGACCGCGACGAGGGTGTCGGTCTTGCTCGCGAATTTCAGTGCCAGCTTCCCATTCCGATTGATGCGAACGTATTCTTTCAACTGGCTGCGCTTTGCATGCCCCTCACGTGTGGCAAAAATCAGTTCAGCATCGCCAGGATCTTCGGTCCGCTCCTTTGAAATCGGGAGGATAGCGATGATCGATTCGTCATCCTGCATGTGCTCGAGGAGGTTCCTGATGTGTGTGCCTCGGGCTTGCCTAGAACCTCGTGGCGTTTCCCAAGCCTTCATGCCATAGACGCGACCGGTGTTGGTGAAGATGAGCAATCGGTCCTTGCTGAAGCAGGTGACGATCATCTGCGGCGTGTCTTCGTCCTTCGTAGCGACGCCCTTCAGTCCCTTTCCACCACGGTTTTGCAGTTTGAACGACTCCACCGGGAGGTGGCGGATGTAATCGTCTTCGGAGAGGGTGATCACGATGGCTTGCTCTTCGATCAGGTCCTCGCGGTCCATGGAGAGCGGGGTGGGATCGATTTCGGTGCGGCGCGCGTCACCGTGCCGTTCGACCACCTCGTCAAGTTCGGCCAGAAGGATGTGAAGGCGCCGTTCCCTCCGGGCAAGCACGTCTTCCAGGTCGACAATGATCGCTTGTACTTCGGCGTGCTCAGCCTCGATTCTGCTCACGTCAAGTTGGCTGAGTTGGTACAGCCGTCGTTCTGCGATGGATTTCGCCTGCACATCGGAGAAACTGAATGGAGCGATGCCAGCGACCGTCGCTTCACCACGAAGCACCTCCTCGAAATGTTCGCGGCTTGCGCTCGCTCGGCCCGCAGCGATCACGTCCTCAATGCGCTGTTGTGCGAGCACCAATCCATCGAGGATGTGCGCACGTGCTCGGGCTTTCTCGAGTTCGTGTTCGGTTCGCCGTACAATCACCCGCTCCCGGTGACTCACGTGCACGTCGAGCATGCGGGGCAAGGTCATCAGGACAGGACGTCCATCGACGATGGCCATCATGTTGGAACTGTAGGATTCCTGCAACCTGCTGGAAGCGTAGAGTTGGTTCAACACAGCGTGCGGGTCGGCGTTGGACTTGACGTCGATCACGACACGAATGCCTTCTTTGGAGGACTCATCACGGATATCGCGGATGCCGTCCACCACATCGCGTGAGACCAATTCGGCGATCTGCTCCAGCATGGCCGCTTTCTTGACCTGATACGGGATGGCGTGCACCACGATACGGGAGCCGCGTCCGTCGTCCTCTACCTCGCATTCAGCACGAACGTGAAACCGACCTTTTCCAGTCCGGTACATGTCCTCGATGCCGTCGATGCCGTAAATCCTGGCACCGGTTGGGAAATCTGGCCCCTTGATGCGCTCCATGTATTCAGGAATGCCAATGAGGGGGCGGCCGTCACCATCAACATCCCCAGCGAGCACGCGCTCGACGTACAGGTGGATGGCCGACGCAACCTCTGTGAGGTTGTGCGGCGGAATGCGGGTGGCCATGCCGACCGCGATGCCGTCGGAACCGTTCAGGAGCAAGTTGGGAAGCCGGGAGGGGAGCACGCTTGGCTCCTGTTCGCTGTCGTCGAAATTGGGTTGGAAATCGACCGTGTCCTTGCGGATGTCCTCAAGCATGTGCGCAGCAATTCGGTCGAGTCGGCTCTCGGTGTACCGCATGGCTGCAGGAGGGTCTCCGTCAATGCTGCCGAAGTTTCCTTGGCCATCGACGAGAGGGTAGCGGAGGGAAAATTCCTGAGCCATGCGAACCATCGTTTCGTAGATTGAAGCGTCTCCGTGGGGGTGGTATTTCCCCATCACTTCACCAACGGAACGTGCCGATTTCGAGTACTTGCGTTCGTGGGTGTAGCCTCCCTCAAACATGCCGTACAACACACGCCTGTGCACGGGTTTCAACCCATCACGCGCGTCGGGTAGCGCACGGCCGATGATCACGGACATGGCGTAGTTGATGTACGACGTCCTCATTTCGTCGTTGAGGCTTCGGTTGAGGACGTGACCAATGGACGATGCCTCATCGACGTCAATCGGGTCCTCGTCAACGTTCGACTCCTCCTCAGATGTCAAGGTTCGTCACCTCCTTGGCGTGGGCTTCGATGAAGGACCGGCGGTCTTCAACGTCCTCACCCATCAGGATCTCAAACAGCCGATCCGCAGCGGTTGCTTCAGCCACGGTGACCTTCAGCATCGTTCGGGTTTTGGGGTCCATCGTGGTCTCCCAGAGCTGTTCCGGATTCATCTCACCAAGCCCCTTGTAACGCTGCACGCTCAGTTTCGTTGTGGAAGAACCGCGCAATTCCTCGATGTATTGGTCCCGCTCTTCGTCGCTGAAGGCATACCTCGTTTGCTTGCCTTTGGATACCTGGTACAGCGGCGGCTGGGCGATGTAGACGTAGCCACCACGAATGGCGGGTTGCATGAAGCGCCACAAGAAGGTGAGCAACAGCGTGCGGATGTGCGCACCGTCAACGTCCGCATCGGTCATGATGATGATTCGATGGTACCGAAGTTTGGAAGGATCAAAGGCCCCTTCTTGTTCGGAATCGTTACCTACACCAGCACCAAGGGCACGCACCATCGTCTGGATCTCGTTGTTTTGGAAAACCTTCGCGAGGTTGCGCGTTTGCCGTTCCACGTTCAGGATCTTTCCTCGGAGCGGTAGGATGGCCTGAACACGGCGGTCGCGTCCGGTTTTGGCCGAGCCTCCAGCGGAATCCCCTTCTACGAGGTAAATTTCGCACTCGGTTGGGTCCCGAGATTGGCAATCCGCGAGTTTTCCGGGTAAGCCCCCGCCTTCTAGGACGCCCTTGCGCCGGGTCATGTCACGGGCTTTTTTCGCCGCCTCACGCGCACGGGATGCGAGCACGGCCTTTTCGACGATGTTCTTTGCAACGGACGGGTTCTCTTCGAAAAATTCGTTGAGTTTCTCGTAGACAATGGTCTCAACGATGCTCGTGACTTCGCTGCTGACCAACTTGTCCTTGGTTTGGGAGGAGAAGGAAGGGTCGGGGTGCTTGACCGATACGATGGCCGAGAGGCCTTCCCTCACGTCTTCTCCAGAGAGGCTGGTGAGGTTCTTCAACAGGTTCCGAGACTTGGCGTAGGTGTTGACGGACTTCGTTAGCGCAGTTCGAAGGCCCGTCAGATGGGTGCCTCCGTCTCTGTTGCGAATGATGTTCGTGTAGCATTGGATCTGCTCGCTGAAGGCGTCGGACCACTGCATTGCCAGGTCGAGGCTCACCTCGCCGAGTTCAATGTCCCGTTCGCCGGAAATGTGGATGATCTCTTCATGCAAGGGTTGACGGCGCTCGTTTAGTCGACCGACGAATTCACGGATGCCTCCTTCGTAGTGATGGTCGATGACGCGCGCCTCTTCACCGCGCTCATCGATGAGTCGGATGTAGAGGCCAGCGTTCAGGAAGGCCGTTTCGCGGAAACGCGTGTCGAGGATGTCGACGTCGAACTCCACAATGTCGGTGAAGATGCTGAGGTCCGGTCGAAATCGAATGATGGTCCCCGTCACATCGGTCTCACCAATCACCTCAAGCTCACCCACGGGCTCACCACGTTCGTAGCGTTGGTGATGAATATGGCCTGAGCGGTGAATGGTCATCTCAAGCCACGCCGAGACCGCGTTCACGGCCGACACTCCGACGCCGTGAAGGCCGCCGGCGACTTTGTATGAACTGTTGTCGAATTTTCCACCAGCGTGCAACTTGGTCATGATGACTTGCGCTGCTGAAATCCCGTAGTCCGCGTGCAGGTCCACCGGGATACCGCGCCCGTAGTCTCGAACGGAGAGGCTGCCGTCCGCGTGCATGGTCACGTCGATCCGATCGTTCCTGTTGGCGAGGTGTTCATCCACGGCGTTGTCGACAACCTCCCAGACACAATGGTGCAAGGCTGTACCGTCGTGGGGGTCGCCAAGGTACATCCCAGGGCGCATTCGGACCGCTGCGAGGCCTTCCAGAACCTGAATGCTGCTCGCGGTGTACTCTTCGCTCATCAGCTCAACTCCGATAGGCCCTCGTGCGTTCTGTGCCCCGTTCGTGACCCCCTAGGAACGAGGCCATGGCAGAGGGTTTCCTACCATTTTTCATCCATCAAGGTAGTCCTTAAACTCGCCCCTATTTTTGAGGCTAAATCCGCTCACGTCGCCCCATATTCCACGACCGGAGTGGGGTGATGCTCGTCCGAGAGCGTTAAAGGCAGGCCCAAGGTCCACGCGGCATGACCGACCTGAAGGTGTGCGTGTCCCTTGAGAGCACCACCGTTGACGACATGGTGGACGAGGCTGCTCGCGCCAACCTCTCAGGCGCTGACCTCGTCGAAGTTCGTTTCGACCGCCTTTGGCTCGCAAAGCCCGCGCCCGATGTGGTTGAGGACGAGAACGGCCGCACCCGCGAGGTCATGTCGCTTGAGACGACGTGGCCCATCAACGACCTTGAATCGGTCAGCATCGACGCGGCCCTCGACCGCCTCTTCGAGGGCATTCCTACGGACATCATGTTCACCGTCCGCGCCCCAGACCAAGGCGGTTTTTTCCCGGGGACTGAAGAGCAGCGGCTTGCCGTTGTTGAGGCAGTTCTCAAACGCGGTGGAATCGCTTGGATTGACCTTGAGGACAGCATCGAAGAAGACCACCGAACCGCGCTCGTCGCCACCGCCCTAAAGGGTGGCATCAAGGTCGTGGTGAGCAACCACACGTCAAGCACGCCCGCTGCCACCGACATTCAGGCCTGGGTCGAAGCCAGCGCCGGAAAGGGCGACCTGGTCAAGTTTTGTGGCGTGATCTCAAACCCGTCCGATGCTCTGCAGTTGGTCGAGGCCTCATTGGCCCTGAAAGACGGAACCGTTCCGTTCGCCATCATGGGCCTCGGCCCCGGGGGAGATTGGACCCGATTGCACGCGCCGGTGATGGGACAGAGCATGGTGTACGCCACCATGCGCACCGAATACGCGCTCAAAGACGAAGGCCGAATCAACGTGCGTGACGTACGTGAAGCGTGGCAACTCCTCGAATACTGAATCGCTCACGGGCCCTCGAGCCCAAGGTTGGCGTAGCGGTGCTGCAAGACGACCGGGACGGCCACCATCCCACCGCGCAGGACCATCATGACCAAGGCCACCGTAGCAGGTGGCATGACGAACGAGCGTGGAATCGTGGCCACAGCGACATCCGCGTAGACAATGGCTTGCGCCGCAACCGCATCGCTTCCATGACCGTTGTCCCAGGTGTCAACCACGAGGTGGAAGGAATCCCAAGATTCGCCCTCGACGAAGGAGGTTCGAACTTCTGGTCGATCCAACGAGAGGCTGAACGTGACGCCGTCCACGCCTTCGTATGCGTGGACATCACGGTAGGTTGTCCATCCAAGCGGGTCGTAACGACGGAGCTCAGGAGCACGCTCGGACAGCAATTCGCCAACACCCCAATCATACCACCAACCGCCACCGTGGGATTTCTGGTACGACGAGCGGTAGCGGTCAAATTCGACGTCCGTCATCAAGTAGACATCGGCGGTGACAGGCACCACGTTGCCATCGGCGTCCATGCCCGTCAAGGACACGCAGAACGTCGTCCGATGCTCCGCGGAAAGGTTGAGTCGAAGAACGCCCGCGCTGTCGTTGCCCACGCCGATTACGGTTGAGAGCGAGGTGGAAAGTGGCGAGAGTCGAGCACCTTGCCCCCATGCCGTCATCCACGGCTCCTCAGGGTGCAAGGAAGGATCCAATTCGGAAGGACCCTCTTTGGCGTCGCCGTACACCGCGACGTCTTCGTCGTACCAGACCTCTTCGTAGGGAGAATAGTACCCGGTCATGGCCGGTGTGAGGGCCAGCCGCTCCACCGTCGAATTCCAGCGCGGCTCTTCGAGATCGCTCCCACACGCTTCGACCCCTGCGGCGGCGACGTTGGTTGGAAGATGGACAAACGCGAGGAGGAAGGGGGCGAGCACCAAGCACAGCCCCACGACGCTCGGCAGTTCTGCCCGACGAACCATGAATCGTGACAGGCGGCCGAGGTCTTTGGACATGACCATCATTGGCGCCGAAGCGGCCGGATGTATCCGCTGGCTTCGTCTCGCCGTTCTTCTTTGCGCAAGATCCGGGGTGCTGGAGGGGCCTTGTGGTCGTCGATGCCCATCATGCCGTTCACCTCGACACGTTCGACGTCCGCATAGGCCTCGGCGTCCTTCGTGGCCTCTTCTTCGTCTTCCGTTGGCGCCCGCATCACGAACCATCCGAGCACCAAAGCCGCCATGACCAAGGCGAGGAAGACAGCCGCATCTGCACCCAGCGAACGGAACCATGCAGCCCAATCCTCGCGGGAGAAGTCAGACAGGGAAGGTGGCGATGTGGCCTCGGGGGCCACCTCGACGTCGACATCACGCGTGTCGCATTGCCCAGTTTGGTCGCATGCAACAATCCGTACGGTGTAGCGACCTAGTTCCTCCCAGAGGCCAAAGGTGCGGAAGGAGTCCTCGGACAGCGGGTCAACCCAGTCGTTCGTGGAATCCCCATCGTTGTCGTCGTCAGAATTCAGATCGAGTTCCCACTTCACCGTCACTCCAGACATGATCAGCGTGTCGCAGTCCTCCATGGAACCGTCGTTCACATCATCGTCCCTGCAGAGCGAACCGTCGTCATCGAAGTCCGCCCAGCGAACGATGGCATCGAGGTTTTCGCCGATGCCGGCGATGGCGTCGTCGGGCGCGAGGACGAGGTCGATCGATGGCGCTGCTTCGACGTGCACGGTGAATCGGGCGCGTGTGACGTCGCCCGTGAGGTGACCGTCCCGCACGGTCAACGTGACCGTGTAATCGCCAGGAGCGGCATAAGCATGCCACGGCGAAGGGTCATGCACAAGCGCGCTTCCATCGCCGAAATCCCAGACGTAGTCCACCAGACCGTTCCAGTTCGGCGAACCAGTTTCGAGGGGTACGAGCCGCCCCTCAAAGCGCGCATCACCGTCCCGCGTTCCGTCGGAATCGAAGTACAGAAGGGTCCCGGGGACGGCATACGTGTCGCCGTCGTTTCCGAAGGTTCGACGCAGCACGGCCATCGCGGCGTCGCCATCGAAAGGCGTGGAAACGTCAACGATGCTGCCGTTGACCCACGCCTCAAGGATGCGCACCTCGATGATGGGCACGGGGTTGATGACGTCAAAAATGACCGTTCGGGGTGCGCTCTGAGACCCGTCTGCGTCCGTGACGACAAGGGTGACGTGATGGGTTCCCGGGGTTGAAAAGGTGAACCGGGGCTGGACAACGTCTTGGAAGGTTCCGTCAGGGAACGACCAGTTGAATGTCAGGTCGCTGACGTCCCCCACCAATCCATCAGGGTCGATGCTGGTTCGCGCATCGAAAATGTATGGCGTGTCCGGGACGATGCGGCTCGAGAGCAGGTTCAGCGTCAGCGTAGACGACGCCTCCCTCACTTTGAAGGAAGCCGTTGGTCTCTGGTTCTCGACGATGACGTTCAGGAGGGCTGTTGAGGCACCACCGTCGTCGTCCACCACGTCGACCTGCACCGTGTAATTGCCCGCTCGCTCCCAGGCCACCGTGGGTTGCGAGGTACCTGCCGAGACCGTGTTGAAGTCGGATTCACGGTCAACGGGACCGGTTCCAAGGTGAACGCCTCCGGGGAACGACCAACTCCACGATACGATGGTCCCGTCGAGGTCTTCGAAAACGAGCGGCATCACGGTTGGTGTTTGGGTGACGGTCCGAATCGGACCCGCTTCGATCTGAACAGGCAAGCGGTTGTTGACGATGACCGTAAGGTTCAGCACCCCCGTGTTCACGCCGTCGAACACGGTGAGCACGAGGTCAAAGGATTCGTTGGAACCGTCGATGTCCGACCATGCATGGTCTGCGCTATAGAGCCCCACGCCGCTGTCCTGTTCGCCATCGCCCCAGTCCCACGTGAATTCAAGCAGGGGGGTGGGGACGTTGTCCGTGGTCCTCCCTGCAGAGAACAAAATACGTTGATCGACCATCACGCTGATGCTTGAGCCAAGCACCTGATTGTTGATGGCCAAGAACGGGAACGGTTCCGTATCGTCGACGACGGTGATGTTCATGACGTCCGTGGCGGACCAACGACCCCCAACGTCACGCACGCGGAGGCTGATGTTGTAGGCACCTAACACTTCGTAGGCCCGAACCGGAGATTTCAGGCCGCTTGTTTCGCCATCGCCAAAGTCCCATGCGTACGCCACGGGGGGATCGAAGTAGGGCAGGGTGTTGTTTTCCAGCGACAAACCCCACGCATCGAACCCATTGCCGCTGAACGCGACGTCGTTCCACGACAAGGTGCGGTTCGTCGACAGGTTGCCGTCCGCGACGGGCGCCATGTTGGACAGGTTGACCATACCGCTTGTGACCGCGTCAACGCGGCTACCGAGCACGTCACGCATCGTCAGATCGAAACTGTACAGTCCGTCCATGTTCGGAGTGAACCAGACCGAGGAGGTCACGGCCTCGCCACCTCCTGCTTCCACCCTCGTGGTGAGTGCATCGACGACGCTACCTGAGGCGTCACGGACCTTGACTTCCACGTCGAGGTCCTCGAAGAAGGCGTTGGAAAGCACGTCAAAATCGACCTGAACGGTGTCAGCGAGGCCATCGCCGTCGCGGTCAGAGGTGGTCGTGTTCCCGGTGTTGATGGTCGCGGGAGCCGTGATGCGCGCCGCCTCAAGGTCAATGGTGCCGGTGGGGTAACTCGGTCCGCAACTTGTGTAGTCGCAGTCCGCAGCGCTGCTCGCAAGCCACACGATGACCCAGACCTCGTCGGTGAGGTTGCCAAACCCTGGCACGAGCCCCGTCGCGACCGAGGAAGAAAAGGTCAGGTCCGTCACCGATAACAACCCGTCCGAGGCAGCCCGTGTCACGATGACACCGTCAAAATCTGTGCGGTCGCCAGTCACGCGAAGGGTCAAGGGTGCTGGTGACGACGAACCGGGCGTGAGTTTGAACGAGCGAATACCCCACCCTTCCATCGTGTGCCCTGTTGTGGCATAAGGCTGCGACCATTCGCTGTTGGTGTCCGCTGGTTGCACCCGACAGAAGCCTCCGCTTGAGCACGCGGGATTCAGATCGAGGTTGGAATACCCGTAGATCCCTTGATCCGAGTCAAGCGTCGCAGCGATTGAAAAGTTTGCAAACACCTCGCCCATCGTCCGTCCGACAGCGCCAGCATTTCCGTTGGCGGGGGCGACGGCCAATTTGGCAATGCCCGCCCCACCGGTGGCGCTGTCCTGCACCAATTGGCGCATGGCTGGACCGCCACCGAGATGGTCAACGAGGTACATCATGAGCATGAAGCCCGCGCCATAATCCGCATTTCGTTGGTTCCACCAACGGACCGAGAGCTCGCTGGCCTGAGTCCATCCATTCACATGACCACGCAGGGTGCTGTCTGCCCCAAAGCAGAGGTAGATCGCCACGTCGGCGTTGCCCTCATCGATGTACAGATTTTCGTAAGGGTCGAGTGCATTGTGAAGCAGGTGTTGGAGTTCGTGCGCAATGATCGAGCGACCCCACGTCAACGTGATGTCCGCGTAATCCACGAACACCATCTCGCCTTGAGAGGCAAAACTCGGCGCGAAGTATCCTCCGATGTTGTACTGCCCATCGATATCATAGACAACAATTTCCACCTGACAGTTGTTGTCCACATCGGGAGGAGCGATGCCACGGCCGTCGCCGTAGTCCTTGCCGTAGTATGTGGTGAGCGTGGGATAGATCGTCTGGTCCCACGTTGATGCAAGGTTCTGGAGCACGGTTGAACTCAACGAGCGTCCCGTTTGGACAAGGAACGCCACGCTCGCCGTGGTCTTGGCCACGGTGACAGAGATGCTCCCGCCAGCGGATGGGACATTGAATTGGTCCCCCACAACGTGTTGGGTGCACGCACGTCCGGACGTGCTCAACGCAGGCTCAACGATCCCGGGTCGACCGGCTTCGACCCATTGCTGACGAAGGTAGGGTGTTGCGGAAACAACAGGTTGAGATTCTTCGATGAGCAAATAAGGACGAGCGAGGTCTTGCGTGAAGCCTTCGAGGGACGCAACCTCGAGGAGCGAATCGGGCAGCGAATGAAGACCCTGAGGTGCAGCGCCATCTTCGTTGCCTTCGGAGGAGGTCCCAGCGGTTGCTGGCACCACGATCGTTGAGAGCACCATCAACAAGGCCAAGGCCAACGCTCGGCTTGTTTGAGTGGAGCAGGATTCCGACATGTTCACTACCTCAGAATCGCCACACTGCGACGACATCAACACCTCGCCAAGTATGGTATTTAAGCGTGGGCAGGCCTCGCATCGTGCCATGCTCCGCAGGCTCCTTCCCCTGCTGCTGCTGCTGCTGCTGCCCTCTGCAGGCGCCCTTCCCACCGAACAGACCGTCCTCTGCGAAGCGGCATCAGGCCTGATGAGCGACGGGGTTCGAATGAACGAGAGAGTAGCGTGGCAAGTCAACCTCGGCCCGCGCATCCCGGACAGTCCTGCATCGCACGCCTTGCTCTCGTCGATTGTCGAGAACAACACGACGTGGGACATTCACTTCGACGTCCATCCGTACAAGAATGGAAACATGACCAACCTGGTCGCGCTCTACACCCCATCAGGTCGCACACGCACCGACCACGTTGTTGCGATTGCGGCGCATTACGACACCCGTGACCGTGCAGAGCGAGAAGTCGATGAAGCCAATCAAAGCCTTCCGATTCCTGGTGCCAACGATGGCGCCAGCGGCGTTGCTGTGGCTTTGGAGATGATGCGCCTCGTTCCACAGATGGACCTGCCTCATCCCGTGATGATCGTTCTGTTCGATGCCGAAGATCAAGGACCGATGCCCGGCCTGGAGGGCAGCCGCCGTTGGGCGGACAACCTCACAGAGGAAGAGATCAACGACATCGATGCCTTGATCCTGCTCGACATGGTGGGGGACGCAGACCTGAACTTGGCAAGGATTTCCTCGAATTCGGACTCGGTTGCGGCGCCAATCCCGGCCCTCGCAGAAGCCGTCGGCCTCGTCAGTGGTGCGAGGGCCTGCGACGGGAGCGTCGGTCTCGACGTCTATCAGCACGAAACGGTCGCCAACATCATCGATGACCACATCAACACGCAAGCGGTTGGCATCCCCTCAGCGGTCATCATCGACCATCGCTACGGTGAAGGAGCCTCACGCTTGGCGGATGGACACTGGCACACGCTTCAAGACACACCCGACAAGGTCTCAGCGGAGAGCCTTTCCAACGTGGCGAGGTTGGTGGAACTCGGCCTACGGACGGGAGCATGGCAGGTGCCTGACCCTGTCGTGGACGACACACCCTCCACCGAAGAACCTGAACGAACCGAGGACGAAGCGATTCGAGCTCCGCTGCTGATGCTCGCGGTGGTTTGGGCCTCCCTCGTGCTGCTCAGCGTCGCCGTTGTTGCATGCCTTCTCGTGCTCCGTCGGCTTCGGGGCCCTCCACGACAACGCACAACATGGACCTGGGACTCCTGATTCACCGCGAGGCGCGAAGTGTCATAGACAACGGCGGCCTGTCCCCTCTCAGATGACGGACCTCCACCGTGAAGCCAAACTCGCAGCGCTGAGGGAGCGTGTCCGAGACCAGCTTGACGGCGAGGATGAATTGGTGGTCACCTCCTCCGACGTTGAGGCTGCTGCACTTCCACAGCCGAACAGCAATCGGTTGAAAGACCTCACACAATGGCAAGGGGGACTCGATGACGGAACCGTGGCCGGCCTTCGCCAATTCGCATCCGTCGTAATCTTTCTCGGGAGCGCGCTCGGCATTCTCTCAGGACTGTTGTTGCTGCAGGGGAACCCGGTCGACCTCCTCTCCACCGACCTGCTGCTGAGTGAGCGAACCGTGGACCTCAGAATGCAGGTGCTGGAGGCAGAGTCGGGAGCGGCGCTCGAAGGCCTTCGTGTCGAATGGGTGGACCTCGATTCAGGGACCGTGCTGCGTTCCACCACCACCGACGCCTATGGCTGGTTCAACCTCGAGGGGGTATTGACCGAAGCACGACTCTTGCGCATCAGTGCGGAGGGATACAGGACCTCGGAACTCGAATTGGTGCCGCAGTCGGCAGGAATGCCGCCGGTGACCCTGACCCCGGGGGAAGGTGTCGACCGTACGGTCCTCTCCACTGGTGAGGGTCAATGGACGCTCGACGACGCCGTCCGTCTCTCGACAACCATCGGCGTCCTGACCATCATATCCGGTGCTGTAGGGCTGATGGCAGGCCTTGAGGTTCGCCGAGGTGGACGCTACCGACGAACGCAATACCTTGCTGGCCTCGCGTTGTTCAGCCGTGGATTGATCGTGTTCGGGCCCGCGTTGATTCTCCTTGGAATGATCACCACCTCCTTCGCCAAAGACCAGTTTGCCGACGAACGGGAGGGACCGAATGTACCTGATTTCCGTTGAAGGCGGAGACGGGTCCGGAAAGGGGGAGGCTGTTCGCCTCCTTTCGGAAATCCTTGCCAGTTACCCGTTCACCGAAGTCTGCGCGACGCATGAACCTCGAAGGCATGCTGAGGCAGGACAGCGCGCGCTCGCGGCCGTTCAGCGTGGTGACCTCAGTCCTGCAGAAGAAGCGGCACTTTTTGCCGAGGACAGGCTGGACCACACGACCAGTTGGATCCTCCCCCGTCTGCGTCGAAGCGCCGTTGTGGTCTCAGATCGGAACGTTCACTCGTCACTCGTCTACCAAGGCGTTGTCGGTGAACTCGGCCTCGAGGAGGTTGCAGCACTCAACAAAGGGGCCGCCGTTCCTGACCTTGTCGTGTGGGTCGATTGTGACCCAGAGCGGGCCATCCGTCGTATTCAGCAAGGCACCCTCCGAATGACCAGCGACAAGCAGGAATATTTCGAAACCACCGACATTCAACGCAGCATCCGAGCAGGATTTGCCGACCTGCTCTCAGGAGCCATTACCCCACCTCCGCCCTTCGACGCCTCCGTGATCGCCGGTCCAATCCTGAACGAGGGGGGACTTGACGAACTTGAACGCGCCCTTCGGCGGACCGTTCGGGACTTCATGCGACAACGACCCTCGCCATTGAACGTCGACATGGACGAGGTGGATCTCGCCCACATCGGTCGTTTGGTGGAGGGCATGAGCGCGCAACAACGCCTCCCGGGGCTTGCTCAGAGCGAAGAATCCGTGCTTCATGGATGGCTCTCGGGAGCGTCTCCAGCAGCGTGGATGGAACGTGCCGAGGCGTCGTGGCCAGAACGCTCGTCCACAGAACGCGACGTCCCCGGCCGCTACACGGCACGCTCCGCATGGTGCGTCCTCGGAACACTTTCGTTGATGGGGGGCCCGTGCGACGTTCGAAGGTTGTTCCACTCGCTCGGCCCGGTCCGATTCCTTTCAAAGCGTCATGTGAACCGTATGGTGCGCTGGATGATCGATGAGGGATGGATTTTCAGGCAACAAAACGAGGTGAAGTTCACCGAAGGCCAGATGTTCAGGCTGAGCGAAGATCACCTTGCTCAAGGCCGTCTCGCCATGGCGATGTGGCCCGTCCGCGAGCGATTGGAAGCGTGGCGTGACGAGCACCCTCGCGCTGCTTGGTCGGGTGCGCTTCGTCAGTTGATTCAGGAAAGTGAGGCGGGCATGGACGAGGTTCTGAAACGCCTTCGCCTCCTTTCAAGCGGCCATGTGGGCTGCCCCGCCCCGGACGACCTCGAGCAACTCGAGGCGTGGTGGAGGCTGGAACCCCCATCGTGATCATTCTGCTTCACGTAGGGCGAATCGGGCCCCACCCGGTAGGCTGACCGAAGCAAGGCTCGAAAGTTCACCGGGTCGAGCGCTCAGCATCGCACCCATCAGCACGCCGAGACCGAATCCGAAGGGGAGACCGGTCACCAGTCGAAGCCATGCTGTGGATTCGTACGACGTGAGGAGTTGGACGAAACCGTCCAGTCCAAGCGGAACGATGCACAGAGTACCGAGGCCGAAAAAGGCGAATCTTCGCTTCTGACGTGCATAAATGGTGTCCTGCCATGACGTTGGGAGCACAGAGAGTGATGTGTCCGTGATGGTCCAGCGGTTGACGAGGCGCCTGCGCAGCACGACCCCAGCGAGCGCGAGTCCGGAGAGGATGCCCAGGTCCCTGACGCACATGGGCATCTGGTTGCCGTTCACCGTCCACGAACGTTCACTGAGCATGTGGCAGTTGAGGTCCCCGAAAGCATAGATCAGGGCGTGAGCGAGCGGGAGGTCGCTCCACGCGAAACCTTCCTCTGGCTCCACAACCTGCTGGGTGCTGTGGTCAAGGTGGCGTTGGTTTCCATAGCTGAGAGGTCCATCGAGTGTGGCGTAATCGATGGCGTTGGCCCGAGCCCCAAGCGGCGGTACGGTCCCACTCGGCAGGGTCAGCGGGGCGACCACCATCGCGAGCAGCAAACCAAGGCTAATGCAGCACAGCATTGTACCTACGCGTTGGGCTCGGTCGAGACCGACGGCAGGCGTCATGAGGTTGCCATCCTTGCTCGCATCATGAACCCCACGCCGGAAGGACGATGCCGAGCGCAGCGATGGGGCAGCGATGACCTCGGTCGGCGGGGAGGTGGTGCCCGGAGCTCTTCTTGGAGCCGCGTACGGCGCCGCTGGGGCTTTCACCGCCTCGCTTGTTGACGAACCAGCCAACCTCGACCGGCACCTTTTGCTGACGGGGAGCGCCTTCGTGCTGCTCGCCCTGGCGTTCTACGTCCTGCTGAAGCGAGCGGAGGCCACTCGACCAATGCCACACCCTGCGGTCGATGTCCGCGGGATGTTGTCGAAACACGACGAAGGACGAGGTGCGTGGCGGCAGTTGAGCCACGTGCGGCAGGAGGCTGCTGGCTGGCGCATCGACCTTCACGACCTCCATCACGTGGAGTCACTCGTTGACGAACTCGCCGTGATCGCCGACAGGCACCACCTCCGGCTCATCGTCGGAGATGGTACGGCACGATCAGCCGACCCTCGACTGCGCCGTCGTGTGGAAGAACGATTGCGCATGCACCTCGAACCAACACGACTTCGCCATGGACGACGAACGCTCAGCACGCTGCCCACCGTCGCCATGCAACACGGAGGAAACTTGCGACTTCCGACGTTGCTGATGACGCTCTCCATCGTCTTCGTCGGACTCTTGCTGATGTGAAGTCGAGCAAGGACCTTAGGGCAGCATGCTGACCTTTGGGCATGGCTCTCATCCACCTCCATGTCGACGCCACCAACGGATCGTCCCGTCGCCTGAGTGCGGCCACAGAGGTCTGCGGGCCCTTCCCCTTGGGCAGGATCAACTTCGCCTTCCCACGTTGGGTTCCCGGCTCGTACATGCTCCGTGAACAGGTGCAGTACATCGATAACATCTCGGCGGAGGACGACAAGGGCTCGGTGCTGAAGGTCGTCCGTCCCGACCCTCACCGGCTCCGCATCCGCGTACCGGAGGGCGCCACTTCCGTTCGTGTGAACTACGAAGTGCTTGGCCTGGAGATGAGCGTCCGCTCCACTCACCTTGACGCGACACACCTTCACCTCATGCCCCCTTTCACGTGGTACCTCCCTGAGGACCCAACACTCTGGAGCGAGGGGGCGGAGGTCCACCTTCGCCTCCCCGAAGCGTGGACACCGTTCACCCAGTTGCAACAATCGGCCGCGAAGAATGGCTACCATCGCTTCGTCGCAGAGGACCGGGACGCACTCTTGGACGGCATCATCGAAGCAAACGCCGGACCAGTGCGCCGGTTCGATGTGGACGGTCGCCCACACGTGTTGACCGTGTGGGACAGTGGAAGCTTGCCCGTGAACGAAGACCGACTCGACGCCTTTGTCCACGATGCGACCCTCATCGCCAAGGAACATCATGCCCTCTTCGGCGTTCCTACCTCGGACCCGTACGTCATCGTCCTCCACCTTACCGACGGTGCTCGAGGAGGTCTTGAGCACACAGGATCACAGACGTCCATGATGCCAAGGTCGTGCCTTCAACCCGGAGAAAAGGCGGGGTACAGGGACCTGCTAAGCCTGTTTAGCCACGAATATGTGCATCAATGGAACGTGAAGCGCCTTCGCCCGAAGGCGTTTTTGGACTACGACCTGTCGCGCGAAATCCCGACAGACTTGCTGTGGTGGTTTGAGGGAGGAACCTCGTGGATCGGAGACCTCGTCTGCCTCCGCTCTGGTGCATGGTCCGAACAAGATTGGAAGGATGAATTCGCACTGAAACTTGCTCGTCATCGGCCACGCCACGGATGCGCGCACGAATCCCTTGCTGAAGCCAGCGAAACAGCGTGGGTCCACCTCTACCGCAGCAACGCCTACACGAGTGAACGACGCATCAGTTACTACCTGCAGGGTGAACTGGCCATGATGGCCCTCGACGTGGAACTCCGTCGCCGAAGCCGAGGTGCGAAGGGATTGGATGACGTCATGGCGAGCGCGGTGCGATTGCACGCGCGTGATGGACAGGAACCAGGCGTGGACCACCGGCGGCTTCGATCGCTGCTGACGTCAACGACGGGGGGTCGACGCCTTGGGTCCTTGATGGACCGCTTGATGACCGAACGTTCACCGCCACCTGTTGAAGGCACCCTTGCGATGCTCGGGTTTTCGCTCGAGGTTAAGGGCGAAAACGAGGAAGAACGAGGAGGATGGCTTGGAATTGGCCTTCGCAACGACGCAGGGCAAGTTCGACTCACGTCGCACCACGAAGGGTCACCCCTTCGCGACGTTGTACAACCTGGCGACGAAATCATCGCGGTAGCCGGGCATCGCGTCACGACCTCGGAGGACCTGCGTCGTGCCCTTGCAGGTCGAGGGGGCCAGACCGTTGACGTCCTCTATAGCCACGAAGGCGCCGTTGGAACCGCCCACGTCTCGCTTGGCCTCGCCAGCGACCATGCATCGGTCACGGTCGGTGGCCGAGGAAACAGCCTATGGCGCCGCATCACATCGAGCCGGCAGGGTGCCTGAGCTTGTCAAGTGGCACCTCACAGGTCACATCCAACCCTGTCACGTCGTGCATCGTGGTCTTTGGTGGCATGAGCGACCCCGAGAGGGCCGCCTCGACCACCAAGGACGGATCAAGCGCGACCGAGGAGGCACGCCACACAGCAGGCAAGGTTGCGGCATCAACGACGAGCACGGGCACCTGCATGAGCCCGAGACGACGTGCAACGGCCAGACGATGATGACCATCAAGCACCACGCCGTGTTGGTGCTCAACCACGATGCGCCGTCGAACCGAACCCCAGCGCACGTGGATGTGCAGGGAGTTCCTCACGTTGCGCTCCTTGACCTTCTCATGCGGACGAAGGACGTCCAGCGGCAGCATGTCGGCACCAATCTGCACGTCTCAACGCCAGCGCGCTGCGATAAGGATATGTCGCGATGGGCGTGCAGTGAATCCGATGGCTGCGGGCTCCAGCGACGGTGTTCCGCTCCCACCAGCGCTTGAAGCATGGCTGGACGGATTGCTCAGCGATCCACAAGGCCTGCGTGAGGTTCTGAACCGGCTTCATGAGATTGGATGCCGCACGTGGTTGGTGGGAGGATGCGTTCGGGACGCGTTGAGCGACGTATCCGGGCATGACGTGGACCTTGCCGTCGACCTTGAGCCGGCTGACCTCCTCACGGCATTTGGAGCGCGCGCCAAGGATACAGGTGCCGATTTTGGAACCGTCACCTTGCTGGCGGCGAATGGCGCACTGTATCAGGCGACAACGTTGCGAATCGATGGCATCTACCTCGACGGTCGTCGACCGACCAACGTCGAGCATACTACCAACCTCTCTGAGGATTTGGCACGGCGGGACCTGACGATCAATGCGATGGCCGTGGACCCTCGGGGGCGGCGCCTCGTAGATCTTCACGGAGGCCGACGGGATTTGGAAGAAGGCGTCCTCCGGGCGGTCGGTAACGCCACGGAACGACTTCAAGAAGACGCCTTGCGCATCCTCCGCGTCTACCGCTTTGCCGCTCAAGCACGAACGGATGGTGGGCGTTGGAGGGTTGAGAGGGCGCTACGCGAGGCCTTGGCAAGCAGCGCGAGCCGACTCCACCTTGTGGCGCAAGAACGCGTTTGGCACGAACTGCAACGGCTGCTCCGCGGCCAGCACGCGCTGCACGTCCTGTGGATGATGCACGAGGATGGCGTGATGCAGAAGGTGCTCCCTCAGGCCAACCTCGCCACCTCTGGACTTGCTCACTTCAGTTTCCAAGACGACGATGGGCGAGCAGAAGGATACCTCGCATTGCTGCTCGCCGACCTCAACAAGGATGAGGTTACGGCTTGTTTACGAGCGTTGACCGCACCGCGCCGGGTGACTGAACGCGTGATCAGGCTCCATCGCTCCTTGGACCACGCCCCTCCAACGCGGCCGTCTGAGGTGCGTTTGCTTCACCATCGATGGAGGGGGGACGTCCACCTTCACGTCAGCACCGCGAGGAGCCGCGACGCTTTGAGGGGGGGACGAGCCTGGGACGACGCGGATGACCTCATTCAGTCCACGCCTTCGGCGCGGAAGCCTGAGCCTTTGCTCGACGGGCACGCCATCATGGCAGCCACGGGCCTCACGAAGGGCGAACGGCTAGGGCGGCTGAAAACATGGTTGCATCGCATCCAACTTGAACAGGACGTCACCGAAGAAAGCGTCATGCTGGGTCACCTTGGCCGTCTCCCTTGGAACGGACCGTTTGAGGAGTGGCCGGGGCTTTGAGCCGCATCGGCCACATCTTCAAATCAAACGCACCGTATGACCTCCCATGAGCAACATCCTGGTTGAGGTTGCCCGAAAGGAGGCTCGGCGGCGGTTGGAAGCCCGCGGCGTTGACACAGCCGTCATCGATCGCCTCCCTTCCATCGAAGACGGATTTGTGGTCTGGTTGTCTCGCTCCGGCATGGCGATGGAAGCCATCGACGACATGATGCAATCGAGGGGTGGCTTCGTCGACCGTGTTGAACTTGAGCATGTGGTCAAGCAAACCACAGGGCATGAACCGCCTGAATGGGTCCTTGACCTTCTGATGACCTCAATGGACGCCAGCGGAGACGGTCTTGTCACGACCACCGAGTTGTGGAGGTGGGCTGCAGCGCGTGGCCTGGACGTCCCGGAGTCGTTGATGACAGACCGGGAGGGGGCGGCGGACGAGGTCAACGCGGAGGAATCACCTGAGAGCGAAGGCGTTGAAGGCATTGGCCCTGAACCGACGGAAATGGAAACCGCTGAGAGCGCTGTTTCAGAACCTGTCGCTACGCAGCCAGTTCAACCCGCGCCGGTGGTCACCTCAGCCGTGCCCGACCTCACCTCCGTCTTCACCGTGCTTGGACAGAACCGACGTGGCGTCGAAATCGCCGCCGCTGTTGCCGCGAACCCACAACGTTTCCTCATCACGGGCAGCATCGTGGATGGGCGAGCAACCCTGCTTGGTGAGCAAAGGTGGCGACGGGGCCGTACGGTTGGTGTGAAGACCGACGTCGGGGTGATTGACCTGCAGGTGCCGGAAGACGTGCCCGTTCCTTCAGTGAACGTCGCCGTTGAAGCCACACTCGCGGGTTGGAACCGTGGTCTTGCCCGGCCCGTGTTTCGGACGTGTTGAAACTCAGCGCAAACTTCGTCCGATCACAAGGCGCTGCACTTCTTGGGTGCCCTCGTAGATTTGCGTGATCTTAGCATCACGGAAGAAGCGCTCAACGGGGAATTCCTTGGTGTACCCATAGCCTCCCAAGACCTGGATAGCACGCTCGCTGACCCACATGGCCGTGTCGCCTGCGAAGAGTTTGGCCATGCTGGCTTCCTTGGTATGGCGGGGACCTCCAGAGGCATAGTGGTGGTGCTTCACGGCCGCGGCTCGGTAGACAAGCAGCCGTGCAGCATCAATTCGAGTGGCCATGTCTGCGAGGTAAGCCGTGATCATCTGATGGCTGGCGATTGAGCGGCCGAAGGTTTCACGCTCGTGCGCGTACTTCAACGCCGCTTCGTAGGCACCTTGAGCAATTCCAAGGGCCTGCGCGGCGATCCCAATTCGGCTGTTGTCAAGCGCGTTCATCGCGATGGGGAAGCCCTCACCCGCTCCCTTCAGCACGTTGCCTACGGGCACCTTGCAATCGTTCAGGACGAGGGTGCACGTGTCCGAGGAGCGTATGCCCAACTTGTCCTCCTTTTTGCCGACGGAGAAGCCTTCGAAGG
>JAURMD010000146.1 GCA_030830875.1 Thermoplasmatota archaeon
CACCACGCTCATGATGAGGCCGAAGGCCGCCCACCATTCCATGTGCTTGGGGTAGCCGTAACGGGCGCCTTCCTCGATGAAGTGGAAATCGCTGAGGAGGGTCAGGGAGGCGATGAACACAATCACGCCGCTGAAGGCGATGCCGATGATGCCGCTGCCGTGAATCAAGGGGATGCTCATGCCCGTGATGAGCCACAAGAGCAGTTGAGCAACGTACACGAACATCACGGTCATCACCAAGGCCCCGACAATCATGTTGAATCGCGGTCCGACGCGAACGACCCGGGACGTGTACAGCGCGACCATGGACCCGGTGATGCCGACGGTCACCAAGCCTGCTTGGGTCGCGATGCCCGGGTACGCCCGCTCCATCATGAAGGTGAACCCCGACAGGAAGAGGGACTGGAACACCACATAGGCGCCCATCGTCTTCACTGGGGTGCCCTTCGGGCGTACGAACACGAGCATGATGACCACCGCAAAGCCTCCGAGCCCGCCGATCAGCGCTCCAAGCGCGGCCAAGGCGTAGCCGCTTCCCGGGGCGGCCACCTCAGCGGCCATGAACGCGCTGAGGCAGAGCAAGACGCCGATGATGAGCACCCCGAACAGCGTCAAGGACTTCTGAATGGCTCCTTCAACGGTCATTCGGCCGCTTGAAACTTCGCTGTTGGCGATGGTCACAAAGCGGTTGTCGTTCAGCACGGGGTTCCCTGACATCAGACGAGAACGGGACGCAGTGGTCTTTCAATCCTCGTCCGGTTGAGCCAACTCCAGTGCTCATTGTTGCTGGTCGTAATAGTCCACGAGTTGCTCCAACGTCCAGCCCTCGGACAAGCGTTCGTCGATGATGGCTTCGTCCCACCCGACAAGGCGAGCCCGCAAGTCCACTTTGATCTCCTCGCGGCCGTCGAGCACCGGTGTGGGGCGGTCGGGGTGCAGGGCCACGGGCATGCTGACATCCTTGACGACGGAGGCTCCTTCCCGCCGCATTCCGAGCAAACCGACAAGGGCCACAAAGGCGCCCAAAAGCGCTACCGTGGGCAGCATCCAACCGATGCCACCCCTCTGGTTCTCTCCCTCCGCGAGGAGTTCGCGCCGTTGGTCAGCAGAGCAGCCTTCAGCGTCCACGAGGTCGCCGCTGGGTGTGGCGGGGCATCGGTCGATGACGTCATCGACGCCGTCCTCGTCCACGTCCACGGCGGTGGAGTCGTTGGTGTGGTCACCGTCGTTCGTCGTCGGGCCGCTGTTGTCGCATCCCTCGGCCACGTGGTCTTCCACGCCATCGTTGTTCGCGTCCGTCTTGGTCAAGCGTGCCGTGGCCGACGGGCCGTCTGGCATCGCTTCGGCCCGAGCGACCTCGAGCCCGTCGAGGATGCAATCCCCGTCGGTATCCGAATCAAAGGGCAAACTTCCGTAGTGCGCCTCTTCGGCGTGCGTCAGGCCATCGCCGTCCGGGTCCAACGACGCCTCGGTGCCGTCGGGCGAGACCGCACTTCGCCGGCTTCGGTTGGTGCCGTGCAGCACCTCCCATGCGTCGGTCAACCCGTCGTTGTCGCTGTCCGTCGTGGCGTCGAGCCGCATCCAATCGTCGTTCCACGCAGCCCGATAGACGTCTGCAAGTTCACTGTGATGCACAAGGAGGCCGAGTTCCCTGTTGCGCAGCATCGCGGAATCCCCCCAATTGATGGAGGAAATGAGGACGTGTTCGCCATCGACGATGGCTCCTTTGTTGTGCAGTTTGGTGACCGCGTCGCCGGGGGACATCAGCACGGCCTGAACGTCGTAGCCCATGGTCGCGTTCCAGTCTTCGTTCAAGAGATCGACCACCGCCTGCACGTCGTCGTCAAGGTAGGCTCCGTTGAGGGCCACGCGCAGACGAACCCCGCGTGCAGCGGCATCGCGCATGCTTTCCAACAGCGGATTGTCACCCCATCCCCAGGTCCAGTCGCTCTCGAGGTATTGCAAGGAGAGGAGAACCTCATCCTCGGCGGCATCGAGGAGCCCCGTGATGCCAGCAATGCAGTCGTCCGGACACGTGAGAAGGTCGGCTGAGGCCGTCCCTCCTACGGCGGTCGCCACGTTCCCGCTGAGCGCACGGGTGGGGGGTAGCGTCCATCCAGCAGGTGCGGATGCCGTTGCAGGTCGAACGTAGGGGCTGTCGGGGTCACGGTCCATCGCCAGCAGGTCATTGAGCGCCGCGACCAACTGAGGGCTTTCCACCATCAGGGCCCAATCCCTGTTGCCTTCTTCACCAGGCGCGGGGGCGCTGCTTGACTTCCAATTTCCCGACCCAATCCACACCTCAAGGCCGTCCCGAACGGCCACTTTGGCATGCATGAAGGCGTAGGCATCGGTGTCTTCGGCGCCGACAAGCAGGACTTCAATGCCCGCTTCCTGCATCACGGCCGACATGCCGTCGACGTCCCGGAGGTCGCTTGCTGACCACCACTCGTCACCAGCGTCCATGACCACTCGAACGTCGACGCCCCGCTCCGCGGCACGCAGCAATGCATGCACGAGGTTCGGTTCCTGAATCTGGTAGACCTGCACGTCGAGGCTTGTGGAGGCGCCGTCGATCCACCGCACAAGGTCCACGACGCCCGCTTCGGGGCTGATGATGGGTCGGAGGTTGGTCAGGTCGGTGAAGTGACGGTCCACGCAGGGCGTGGAGGCTCCGATGCGGGTCCAGCGGAGGCGCCAATCGTTCGCGCTGTCCGAGTCCTCAAGGTCCATGCACCCGCTGCCACGCAGGTAGACCAGCCGTTCAAGGCCAGCAAGGGGGGGCGAAAGGGCCACGCCGTTCCAGCCTTCAATGTCCACCGGTCCATCGCCCCACACCACCGCATCGGCTACGGTACCGTCCGGGCTGAGGAGGCGCAGGGCGCCTCCGTCGTCGTGGAGGTGCACTGCCGCATCAAGGTGGGTCGTCATGTCGGCGACGTTGCCGTCCCACGCCCCTGCCAGCGCCGAAGCATTGGCGCTCAGCGTGATGGAGTCGCCCGCCTCGAGGCGCAGCGAGGTGAACGAGGCGGAAAACCCGGCGGAGGGGGAGGAGCGGCGCTCCAACGTCCATCCGTCCAAGACGGCCGGGAGGTGGCCAACGTTACGAATCTCGACAAATTCTACGTTGAGGCCATCCATGGTCCCGTCGACAAGGAGGGCCGTGAAACGCAGGTCGTCAGGCCCGGCGAGCTCGGCGGCGTCGGGTTCTGCGTAGCCCGGCGTCGGCCAAGGGCCTTCACGTGGGTTGGCGAGGTCAATGAAGGACGTGCAGTCGCCGATGGTAAGTCCGGAGAGGTCGTAGGTACTCGACGATTCAGAATCGGGGTCGTGAAGGACGACGGTTCCGTCGAGGTTCTCTGCGCCGTCGAGCAGCAGCAGGCCTCTGGCATCAGGATCCAGCAGGAGGCCGGTGTCGTTGGGGGTCCACCATCGGTCCTCCCGAACAAACCACGACCGTCCGGAGGCGTCTTCAAGGCGCCACCTTGAGGCGTTCACAACGTCCTCGGCCGAGTTGTGCAGTTCCAACCACGTTCCCGAGGGTGTACCTGTGCTGCATTCGGGCATGGCTTCCGTCATGGAAAGGGCCGCTCCCAAGGTCCACGCAGGCCATACCGGCTCGACTTCATCCGGCGTTGGCCATGCGCTCAGGTCCCATCCCGGAGCAGCGCCTCTGTTCAGGCCGTCCGGGCCCGCACCGGCGTGGCTCTGGTTGGCTGGTACGATCGATTCACCAACGGGGATGGACGACCATCCAACTTCCTGGACAACCCGAAGGTCGGGGCTCATCAGCGCGAGCAGGTCTTCCTGATCGTGCTTGAGAAGGAGGTCTCCACCAAGGTCCACGACCGCGACATCACCGGGGGCGAGGGCCGTTGTGCCCGTTGAGAAAGCGCTTGCCTCAAGGCTCATGTTCCGCTGCGGTGCCACGAGGAACCATCCGTCAAGGTCAACGCTGACGTCGTCCATGTTGCGCAGTTCGACCCACCCCGTCGCGTCGGAAGCCGAACGCGAGGCAAGGACTTCAGTCATGCGGACGAACGGGGCGTTGGCCGGCGCGGAGCCGTTGCTTCCCGGCGTGGGCACCGCGGTGGTGACCCATGGGAGCAGGGCATCGCTCGCACGCACCAAGGCGACATCGGTGCCGGGCTCGCTCGTCCAGTGCGCGATGTCCCTGACGCTGCCCGTTGGGTCGAGCAGTCGAAGGATGTCGGTGCCGTTCCACAACCGATGCACGCCAGTGAAGTGGACGAGCGCTCGTGCGTCCGCGTCAAGGATGCTTCCGCTGCCATCGTGGCTGACGTTTGAAGGGTCGAGCAGGGTGATGTTGCCGAGCCCTCCGCCGATGCTCCAACCGGTCAAGTCCACCGGCGCTGCGCCAGCGTTGTGCACTTCGACCCATTCGCTTGTTGACGCTGCACCACCTTCGTCCCTGCCCATGGCCATGACCTCCTCAAAGCGAAGGTCGGCGTCCATGCGAGGCAGGTCGTCGAGCAACGGGTGTTCGGCAGCGAAGGGGGTCGGTGCCACCGCCAGCACCATCGTTCCCTCGCCACCGTCCTGAAGGGCAAACCCGGGTTCGATAGCCCCCCACGTCAAGCGTTGAGCAACGCTGCCGTTCGGCCAAAGCAAGTCGAGGCGCTCGCCGGCGTTGTTCAGCATCGCGCTCCCGTTCATGGCCACGACGACGCGCCCAAAAGCGGGCACCTCGTCGGTGAGGACACCGCTCGCAGCGAAGGTGGCGTTGCCGGAGAGAGCACGCGTGTTCCCTGCGGTGTCGACGATGCTCCAACCGGCCAGCGATGTGGCGGTGCTGACGTTCGAGGCCACTTCGATCCACTCCCCGCCGGGCCAGAGGTCGTCGTCGAAACTTGGCCATGGGTCAGCCATGACCTCGCTGATGTAGACCGGCCCAGGGAAAAGGGTGGTGGCAGAGCCGTCGTTGGCCGACCCCGGTGTCGGGGCGGTGGTGGCGACGAGGTCCGAGGTTGGGGAGGACGCATCACGTTCGTAACTGACCCCGCTGGCCGAACCGGTCCACGTCACGGTGTGCCGAGCCGTCCCGGTCGCGTCGTCCAAGCGGACGGAGCGGGCCCCTGTGTTCGCCAGCCAGAAGTCGCTGAGCCCGTTGCGGGCCACGACCATGTAGCCCCCGGGGACGATGGAATACGTGGCGGCGTTGGAGCCGTTCCATCCAACGATGGTGGTGGCGTTGAGGGTCAGGGTCATCCCGGCCTCGTTGACCAGCGTCCAACCGCGCATGTCGGTCGTGGTGCTGCCTTCGTTGTGGATCTCGACCCATTCGCCGCCGGGGAAGGTGGCGTTGTCCAATCCTGCAGGATTTGGGATCACCTCGTTGATGCACGGTCCACCGCTGCATGCGCTTGAACGGGCCATGGTGCCTGCGGTTGCGGCGGGCTGTACGACAGCGGTGAGCAGGAGCAGGAGCAACACCAGCGCACGTGTGCGACGCATGTGCCGACAATGGGCCGAACGCACATATCCCTTCCTGCGTCTCAGATGAAACCGAAGGCATCGAACCGTTGTGCGAAGGTATAGATCATGATGGGGACGAGGATGATGCCCATGCCATGGCTTCGTCGGATGCCGATGCGTGGAGGGAGCAAGCCAAGGAAGGTACCGACCACGAGGACACCGAGGCCGATCCATCCCGTCGAGCACCACACCAGAGCGACGACGAATCCTACGACGCCGAGCACCATGTGCCGGAGGGGAATGGTCGCATGCAAGCGAAGCACAGCGCCGCCCACGTGGCGCATCAGCGGAACGGCGATGAGGCCGGCCGCGATCGTGACGGCCAGCAACCGCACGAAATCTGCCGAAGGTTGGACTGCACTCCAGGTTTCCACGGGATACATCATCTTCAGCGCAAGCGTGGCGCCTGACCTCGACCTGCCAATGATGTAGAGGAACCCGAGCACCATCACGGTAACCGCCGTGTTGACGGCGGACAGGATGGCGATGATTTCCAGGTCCTGTTTGGTTTGTGGGCCTTCGTCACCGCCTGCTGCTTCCGCCAACGCGAGTTCCATCAGTTCTTCATCGCTCAGGTCGATGAGCTTCCTCGTTTCCCAGTCCATGCCCGGTCCGCTCACCCCTTTGGCTCGAGCGTGCAGGTTGCGGCCGCCCATCACGAGGACCGTCGCTTGACTCGCCGTCATGCCAGGCAACACCCCCATGCAAGCGCCGGCCACGCTCGACCAGAAGCACGGGGCGACGAGTGGTCCAGCAGGGGGGAGGTGCCAGTCCTCCTTCTGCGGTGGCAGGTGGTTCGTGGTCGCGTAGATGTCGAGCAGGTTGGCGATGCCGAAGAGGCCGGCAAGGCTGGGAAGCAGGAGGGAAGCGTCGGGCATCCCCAGGGGGGAGGTGGCTGGCAGTTCAAAGACCGCCCAGCCATACATGCCCGCGAGGAGGAAGAAGGAGGTCGCGACGAGGAAGCCTGCAAAGCGGCTGCTCCGACCAAGTCGGCCCCTGGTCACGCGCTGCACGGGGTCGGGCCAATCCAGGCGTGTGGTTTCCGTGGCCAACAAGATGAACGATATGGAGAGAAGCAAGAAGGGCAGGATGCTGCGCAGTCCATCGTAGAGCCCAAGTTCTGGTCCGAAGGAGATGCGCGCCACGAGGATGAGGGGGAGCGAGAGCAGCAACCCAAGTTGCGAGCCTCGAGCGGACCACGCCACCCCACGTGCCGCGTACCCACTGAGCAGCATCCTGTGACCGGGCAGCA
>JAURMD010000147.1 GCA_030830875.1 Thermoplasmatota archaeon
CGGACCTTGAGGAGCACATGGAGAAGAACGCCGCCGCCTGGGGCGAAGGACCACACGTGGACTTGATCCGCTGGACCATGGAGGTCGTCGATGCCCTCGCGCCGCGGACGCAGGCCTTCTTCAACGACCTGCACGCTCGCTTGATGGCCGCGGCCGACGAGGCCGGACGACGCAAACGCGCTGGGGAAAAGGGCGTCTTCGAACCCACGGAACTGGAGGTGGAGGCGCAGGACCTCATCGACCTCGTCCACGCCGCCTGCGACGAGGTGGAGGGCCTCTCGGGTCAAACCACGCTGACCGAGGCCCCAAAGCGGGCTGCGTTTGTCGAGCGTCTGGACCGCCTCAGGGTGCTGCGCGACGTCCTTGCCGAAGCGGAAGTGGAGGTGGACCCTGAAGCCACGCAGGAAGCAGAATCCGATGCGCAACGGCTGGGCCTGGTCATCGACGACCTGCTGCGCTTCGCCGACACCACGGGCCACCTGTTCTGCTTCTCACCTGAAGGCCGGGACGGCCGAATCACGTCGCACCTGCTCGACCCTGGCATCGTCAGCGGGCCGGTGCTCGCCTCGTCTGCTGGAGCGGTGCTGATGTCCGGCACGTTGTACCCGCCAGCGATGTATGCCGACCTGCTGGCGCTTCCGCCGAAGCGCACCCGTGTGCGTGCCTACGACTCACCCTTTGCCGCAGCGCGTCGCCCTGTGGTGGTGGCCACCGACGTGACCACGACCTACCGTTTTCGCTCCTCGTCGAACACGCAGCGCATTCAAGAGCACCTCCGCGCCCTCATTCAGGCCGCACCAGGCCACGTCGCGGTCTTCGCGCCCTCGTACGCCATGCTAGAGGAGATGATCTCCGAAGCCTCATGGCCGGTGCATCGAACCATCATCGAGGCTTCCGACTGGGACAAGGCACGCTCGGACGAGGTGCTTGGCATCCTCGAACGGGAGCGGGACGCTGGGCGTAAGGTGCTGCTCGCCGGAACCTTTGGCGCCCGCCTTGCGGAAGGCGTGGACTACCGAGGCGGCCTGCTCGACGCCGTCGCCTGCATCGGCCTGCCCATCGCCCCTCCCGGCGTCGTACAGGACGGGCTCAAAGCCTGGGTCTCCGAACGATTCGGGAAGAACAAAGCGTGGCGGTACACGATGACCCAGCCTGCAGTGAACCGCGTGCTGCAGGCCATGGGACGACCCATCCGAGGCATCGACGACCGTGCCGTCGTTCTGCTGCTGGACAAAAGGTGCGAAGAAAGCGCGTACAAAACCTGTTTCCCAGAGAACCTGCGCATGCTACCAACGAGCGACCCGCAGGGGCTTCGTCGCCTGGCCGAGCGCTTCTACCGAAGCGTTTCCCGCCCCCCCACACCTTGATGAAGGGTCGAGCGGAGCAGGCTGACATGAGCGACGAAGGGAAGCAGGGCGAGGCCATGCCCCTCGATGCTGTACCCGAGGCCTTGCACCTCGCGATGAGCGAATCGGCCACCCACCTCCACGAGGTGCGCACCGCCCACCTCCATCACCTCGTGACTGCCGGCATGCTGCCAGAGACACACCTCGCCTCTGTTGAGCCGGAGCGTCGGTTGGCCTGGGTCATGGAGGAACTGCACGGTCGAATGGACGTGGATGGCCTGACCTTGCCGATGGCCGGGGTGCTTCCTGAGCAGGTGCACGCCGACGTGGTCGAAGCCGAACACGGCAGCATCCTCACCCTCCGGATCGAACAGGACAACGCTCCTGCACTGGAACGCCGCCTCCCCCTGCTCGCTCAGGCGGAAACCGTTCACCACGCCTTCGTTGACGGCCACCTCGTCGTCCGCTGGTGAACCGCGGGTTCAGCCTACGCCGGCCCCACAGTCCAACGTCAAGCCACGGTAGCGGGCCGCTCAGAGACCACGTGGAACGATCTTCTGGATCGTGGTGATTTCCGTGGACATGCGCTCCACCGCACCTTTCGCGGCTTGGGCATGGCCTTCGCCCATCTCTTCACGACCGTAGCGGGCCTGCTCGAACACGTTGTCGAGCGCAACAAGCGCTTCTTCGCTGACACCGGGCAGTGCCTGACGGATCGCCGCCTCGTATTCACGAACGGTCTCGAAGTCACGGCGCAGGAACTCTCGCTTCTGCAGCACGGCACACAGGTCGGTGTAGCATTGGAAGATGGCTTCACGCACGCTGTCACCGGCCGCGAGCAATTCCGCTGTGTAGGCGAAGACCTCGGCCGCCTCGGCCGCAAGGGAGGCCTGCTGACGGCGGCGCAGCACCACGGCGGTCGCCGCGAGCGCAAGGAGCAGCAAGGCCCCGACGCTGACGAGGGTTTTGGCGCGGGTGGACGCCTCATCCGAGTAGGTGTAGTCGGGGGTGAAACCGCTCGCGGCCTCGGTGCGGAATCGATCAAGCGAAGCCTCGGTCAAGCGTTCCGTCCCGCCGTCCACGATGACAAGCATCGTGAGTTGACCGAACACGTCCGTATCACCGTAGGCCGGGTCATGCCGGAACTCGTACTCCGCCACACCCGTACCGTCCGTGGCCACCACAAGGCGCAGCAGCGCACTCGTGCTGCCGTCTTGGAGCATCTTCGTGCCGTTCGCGTCCTCAAGGTAGAGGGAGAACGCCACGTCGTTGATGCCAGCGCCCGTGTCGTCGGCCCGCACCACGATGGTACCACGGTAGACCTCTTGCTTTCCTTCCACGATGGCGTCCTGCCGCACCACAATGGACGCGTCAACTTGGATGCGGGCAAAGGTCACCGCCGTTCCTGCGTTGATGTGATGGGTGGTGTTGCGGGCCGAACTCACGTGGAAGGCCTGCACGCCAAGCGGGTTCCACGAGGGCACCGTGAGGGTCATCGACCAGTTGCCGTCGTTCCACACGATCGAGTCCACCGTGTAACACACGCCAGCGGACCCAGCCACGTCGCACGCACTCACGTTGCCAAGGCGAAGATCGAGGTTCTCGAAGACCGCCCCCTCACCGCCGATTTCGCTCACGCTGCCGGTCAGGGTCAACGTGCGCAAGGGGTCGGAGCGAACGGCGGTGCGGTCGGTGACGGCATCGATGGTGATCCGCACTTCGGACCAAACCACGCCGGTCGTCGAAGCGCTCGCAGCACGGTGGGCCAGTTCACCTTCGAAGCGTACTTCGAGGGCGTGCTCGCCTCGTGCCATGTCCATGCCGACCGGAACGCTGGCGGACCACGAGCCGTCGGGGAGGGTGATGGCCATGGCCACAACTTCACCGTCGAGCAGCACCTCAACGGTGCGACCGCTAAGGCCGGCCTGCGCCGCGTCGTCCACGTCGTAGAGCCGCCCGGACAGGCGCCACAGGTCACCTCGGGTGACCTCAGCACCGGCATCGAATCCGATGGTCACAGCGCTGCGGTGGGAGAGGTAGAACGTGGCGTTGCCTTCACCAGAGCGGTACCAGCCCTGTGCGTCAACCGTCGCCATCATCGTCTGGTCACCAAAGGAGAAGATATCAGGGACAATCCAGGTGGTGCTGAAGTCGCCGTTCTCGTCCGTGACGAGGCCGGCAATCTCCACGCCGTCCACGCTCAAAACGAGGACGTGCCCCGGTAGTCCTGTCAGGGTGTTGTCCTTGACGAAGCCTGAGATCTGCACTGCATCGCCCACCGCGACGATGTCGGGGAGGGTGACGTTCACGAGGATCTGCGAATAGATGTTCCACGAACCGGTCGCGTTGCTCGGGAGGTAGAGCGACGTACCCATGAATCGGACCTCAAGTCCCGTTGGGCCGAGCGGTTGGGTTCGTGACACAAAATGCACGGCGGTGAAGGTGCCGTTGGCGTCGGTGGTGACGTCCGTGATGTAGACACCATCGAACCAGACCTCAAGGGGGAGTCCTGGCAACGGGTCGTCCACCTGCGAGAGCAGGCGGCCGGTCACGGTCATCGTCGCCTCTCGGTCCACGTCACCGCTGCCGCGCGTCAGGACAACCTTCGTCGGCATGCTGACGTTGAAGTCAACCTCCGTCTGGCTGGGCAGGTAATACTCTGGGTTCGCGGGGTCACCAACCCCAATGGGGTCCACCCAATCGCGGCCGCCCTTGAACTGCACCGCGATGACGTGCGCTCCGGGGTCGGTGTCCAGCGGCAAGGTCCAACCGAGCGTGAACGCCCCGGTGGTGGCGTTGGTTTCCACGCTGGACACAGGGATGCCGTCGACGAGCAGGTGCACGATTCCCAACGCAGGAGCCCCGTTCTCGAGGAGGGGAAGCCCGAAGTCGTCGAGCAGGGTCCCACGCACAAGGAAGGCGTCACCCGCGACGAGCGATTCCGGAGATTCGGTGATGACGATCTCGGTCGCTCCGAGCACGACGAAACGCGTCACGGCCTCGTCGCCGACGAGGCCTGTGGTCCCGGCCAAGCCAGCGTAGGACGCGTCGAGGCCGACCTCGCCAACGCTCAAGTTCGCCGGAACGGTCATCTCCGCCTCGGCCAATCCTTCCGTGTCGGTCGTCATGGTCAGCGACACCGGGGGCGTCAGTGCGCTACCGTCGAGCGGCGCGAGGGTCACAACGATCTCTGCACCGACCACCGGAGCGCCGGTGTTGTCGGTGAGGCGAACGCGAACCGTGAGGTTCTCTCCACGTTCGGTGCGGTCGTTGAGCGAGGGCGCTCCAAGCCCGTCGAGCGTCGGCTTCAGGAAGAGCAGCGTGGTCGTTCCACGGCTGTCAAACTGCCCGCTGTCGTTCGAGCCAACGTACCAGTTGACGCTCGGCACAAAGGTGGCACTCAGCGTGTGGTTGCCTCGCTCAAAGGATTGGGCTAAGGTGATGCTCGCGTTCCACGTTCCATCAGCGGCGATGGCACCGCCGGACACGGTGAAGCCGGTGGGCACACCGTCGATGGCGAAGAGCACGTTTGACGGCAGCACGCTGCCGTCGCGGTTCTGCAAACCCGAGCCGTTGTCACTGAGGACCGAACCGGTCACGGTGAAGGCTTCCCCAGCCGCTGGATTGGTCGCGATGGGGTCAACGACCAACACCGACAGGGAGCGCACCGTGATCGTGGTCAAGTTGCCTTGGGTTCCAATAAGGTCGAAACTTCCGTTGTAGTGGAACTGCACTGTGATGATTCCGAGGGGGTGCGACGGACCGAACAGATGCGTGGCGTTTGCATAGCCTTCTCCGTCCGTCACCACCGTTTGTGACCAGGTCTCGTGCACCTTGATGGCCACGTTGCGTGCGCCAAGCGGAGCAAACATGTCGCTGGATTCGACGAGCCGTGCGGTCAAGTCCACACTGTTGCCACGGTTGACGATGATCGCGTTCCGAGGCTGCATTTCTTCGAAGCGGGTCGTCCCCATCACGAGGAGATCGGCGGTCGCGTTGTCCGTGAGGTAGAAGGGGGAACTCTCGGGGATGACTTCGACCACCAAGGTGCGGTTGCCGCGGGTGGTGCCGTCGTTGAGCACGTCGCTGCGCAAGGTCAGTGCGAACGTACCGTTGGGTGCGGTCTGCGCTCCGGTGATGAGCAACTCATCGGGCACGTCCTCCCAATAGGCCTCCAACTTGACACGGCCGTTCAGGGCGCGCGAGGTGTTGTCCGCGTCGAGCACACGTCCGGTCACCGTGAAGGGGCTGTCCGCAACCACGGTGCTCGGTACCGAATCAATGACCACAATCGAGAGCGTCTGCACGGTGACGTTCACGAGGCTGAGGTTGCCGAGGTGCCGCCGGTTGCCTTGTTGCAGCGCTGCTGTGATGTCGTCGGCGACGACAACGGTCACGTCGTACCATCCCGGACCCAATCCGCTGACGGTCCACTGCACGGTGGCGTTCCCGTCGGCAAGGGATTGGCTGGAACCGAGCGAGGTGTTCGCACCGCCGAAATCGAGGATCCATTCCACCGTCGAGCCGTCGAGGTCCGAACCATCCGCAACGTCGGTGATGTGGGCGCGAAGGTCGATGGTGTCGTTGATGAGCACGACCAATTCCGGCTGCTGTGGCAGCACCACAACCTCCGACTCAATGCCCCAATTGGTGCGAATGCCGCTTGGAGGACCCGTCGGTCCCGCCGGGTCAACAAACTCGTAGTACACCCCGCCCACCGGCGCCATCGCGCCAAAGTCTGCGAGGAGTTCGATCTCGTACACGCCGCCCGCGAACACGGTTGGCGCCGAGATGTTGAGCGAGAAATCGCCGGTCGTTGTGTTGAGCATACCCACGGCGAGGTCCACCGGACCTTGAGGCGTCAGCAGCATGAGCGTGAGGGCAGAAGCGTTGTTGAGCACCCGTGTTCCGTGGACGGCATCGGAGATGTTGCCGTACACGACGGTGCTGTTGCCAAGGTGGACCCACTCATCGAGCAAGGTAAGGTTCCACGAAATTTCGGCCTTCACCCGCATCGTGGAATTCCACGTGGAAGGGACGTAATCTTCCGAGCCTTGGAAGTCGATGGCGAAGGGATAGTCGTCGGCGAAGAGGTTGGCGTCAAGGTTCCAGCTTGGGGTGAGTTGGTTCGAACCGGGATCGATCAGGCTGGCCACCACGCTGCCGTTGAAGACCACGTCGAACGTGCCACTCATGGTCAGCCCCACCGTTGCACCACGGTGGTCCTGCGCCTCGATGAGGACGTTTGTGGCCTGGCCGCGAAGTTGGGACTCCGACATCATGGTGAAGTTGTAGATGCCGCGAAGCCGGTAGGGTGCACCTGCGCTGAAGTTCTCGATGTCCGTTGTCGGTAGCGTCGCCGGGACGAAGCGGAGGCGCGGTTCGACCGGGCCTGCCGCGAGCGGAATCAACATCGGGTCGAGGGTGTGTTGCAGCGCGAAGGTCCCGTTGACGGTGACGTTGAACACGTCCACCCAACCGTTGCCTGTGTCGCTCTCGCGAAGGGACAGAATCAGGAACCCGTTCATGCCTGCAGGGGTGGCACCGAACGATTGTACGGTGCCGTTGATCCACACATCGTCGCCGAGGTCGAGAACGCTCGAATTCACGCCGGGCCCTTCGAGCGTCGCCGTCAGGTTGGGCGCGTCACGCACATCGAGCACGAGGTTGACCGAGGTCGGGCGGAGGTGCGGGCCGTTCGGCGTGATCGGCAAGGAGGTGTCCGTCCAACCTGAGAAACCCAAGGAGGCACTGATGTTCGTTTTCGCTTCCAACTCGTCAAGCGTGAGGTCAAAGGTCCACGAACCGTCAGGGTTGAGGGGCGTGGTGATGTTCACCGCACCGTTCACCGAGGAAGTGAAGGCGAGCCATACCTCCAAGCCGCTGAGGTCTTCGAAGACGTTCCATGGTACCTGCTCTGCTTCAAGGACACCGGAGATCTCCGTCGTCGCACCAGCACCAACGATGGGTGCGTTCAACGGCGTCGGCGCGAGGTGCGTGATGACGGAATCGTCGGTCACGTTCACAGTGGCGTTCATCGTGATGCCACCGTTGGCCACATACCCTTGCTGTGCGTGTTGAATCACGACCGCGGCGAATCCAGGAGCAATGGGCTGGGATGGACTGCCGTTCATCACGAAGTTCCCATTTTGGTCGGTGATGGCGCTGGCGATTTGCCGGTCAGGGCTCGCCGCGACGCCGGGGACATCACCGGCCTCTGCGAAGGGCACGAGGTAGGCGATGACAGGCTGGTCCGGCACCGGGGTGCTGTTTTCGAGGTATCGAAGTTGACCGGTGAGGTTGAACCAGGTCGAACCGTCGCGGTCCCACGTCAACGGGGTGAGGGTTTGGTTGACGATCTCCAATTCCTCGGGAGCAGGACACGCATCGAAGGGGATCCAACCGAGGTCGGTGTTCCCGTTGGCGGCGTCTTGCTGCAGGTGCACTTCCGCCCACACCGTGCGTTGGTTGCTGGTGATGGCGTAGCCGTTGCCGGTCCATGACCCGCCGAGGTACCCGCTGACCATCCGAGCAGGCAGTCCAGCGACACGTGCCATGGTGACGAAGGTCGTGGTGAATTCCTCACAGGTCCCCTCACGGGCCACCTCGAGGAGGTGAACGGCAACGTCTTGGTCCCCGGGCACGCCAGAGCCGTTGTAGTTGCGCTTGAAGTCGGTCGTGGCGTTGCCCTCCAGAAGGAAGGTGGCCAGCGCGTCCGCAATGCTCCACGCATCGGTCGCGCCGCTGTCGCTGACGACCCCGTTCGTGATGTTCGTTACGACGGACCACGGGTGCGAGGCGTTCTGTATCAGTGGGTTCACCGCCAACGCATACACGTCGGTCTGGTTGGCGATGGTCGTCGAAGCAAGGCTGGCCCAATCGAACC
>JAURMD010000148.1 GCA_030830875.1 Thermoplasmatota archaeon
AATACGGATGCGTTGGTCGTTGATACCGTGAACCACCGTCATCCGGCGTTCACCGATCGTTGTTGCAGCTTCCAGGGGTTCATGTTCCACGATGTCCTGTCCCTTGATTCGCCCTGAAAAAAGCGCGGCGTCCTTCAAGAAAACGGGATAGCCTCGAAACGCAAGCTCTTCTTCGATGATGAGGTCCATGCTGGAAAAGGGACTGTCCAGGAAGATGGACTGGATGTTCGGCTCCTGCGCAAAAGCGATCGCCGCGGTACCCGCACCCATCGAAGCCCCAAACACGCCAATGTGCTCGACCTGCACTCCTTTTTCCGATTGCAGCCAGGTCCAGGCAGCGACGACATCGCGCCATTCTTTCTGACCTGCAGACACCTGCCCGTCCTCAAGGGTGCTTTCCCAATGGTCCCTCATGTCGATCATCAGGACGTTGACATCGGCCTTGACCAGCATGCCCGCTGGGAGAAGCACCTCATGGTTGGCCTTGCACGAACGAATCCCATGCACGAGCACCACCCACGATGCATTTGGTCCGTCGTTGACCTCGACGACCCATCCTGAGAGGGAAATCGGTTCATCGGACACGGGGATGCTGACGTTGACCCACGAGGGCATCGCATACGATGCGAGGCCATCCTGGCTCACCATGTTGGAAAGGTTGGTCGCGTTGGCCTCGAAGAGATCGGTCCCCCAGAGGTGAGGGGAGAATCCTGACGGGTCGTTGAAGGGGGCATGGTGCCCGCACGCTGGGTCTGCGGCTGTGGCGCCGTTGTACACGAGAAGTCCCGCTTGATAGTAGCCGCTTGGCACCAGCATGAGCAGGAAGATGGTCAACGCAGGAAGGGTTCGCCTCATGTCACTCCTCTCCCGTGTCCGCCCTTCGGAACAGGGCCGTCAACCCTGCAACGACCTCTTCACGCTTCGTGCCGTTCCACGCCGTGAGGAGGTCGAAATCTGGGGTCCATTGGCTGGCCGGAGCGCGAACGTCCACCCAAGCCGTCCTGGCGAGGAAGGCCAAACGCTGTCCTCGTCGAAGGTCTGCCCCCTCAAATGAATATGGAACGGTCGCGAGCCGTGGACGGCGAAGGTGGGCGGTGACCTCCACCACACCGCCGTCCACGTCCAAGACCCAACGAAGGCGCTGGGGGTGGCTTGGGCTGCGTGGCTTCGCTGGTAATCGGAGTTCGGCCTTGCGAACGGAGCATGCTGAAGGGCTTCGATGGACCTGCACATCGAGGAGCCCAACGTCGATGCGCATCCTCCAAACTTCCCCGTCGTCCCTCGCTTCCCATCGCAATTCATCGTCAAGGTGTGCCCCTGCGGACCCAAGTTCGACCCAAGGGCCGCTCGTTGCGTCGTCAACGGCATGACCCACCTCATCGGCGGAAGGACGCCTCGCCACAGCGTGTTCCCGCTGAACGAGGGAAAGATGCCCGTCCATCGGTGAGAAAAGGCCGTTCGAATCTGAAGCGATACGCCGTGGGCCATCCCGGCACAAAAGGCCGAGGTACGACGCCCAGCCCAGCAAGAGGAGGCCAAGCAACGGAGCCAGGCCATGGACAGGGTCAACGAGCGACGCGACGAGCATCACTGCTGAACCAAGAAGAAACGGGCGAGCCACCAAGGGTGCGCTCCCTTGCGCCAGAACGGCCATGTGGCCGCCTCACGCGCCGCTCCAGGGGTCCTCGCCGTCGTCCCATGTTTCGGGGACTTCCTCCTCTTCGGAGGTGGTTTCAGCGGCTGCTTCGTCCGTGAGGTGGTCCTCAGGCTTCGATTCGTTGTCATCATCGATGTCGCTGTCGGAGGAACGCGGTCGAATGTTGACCTCATCGTCGTCCGTACCAAACACGCCATCATCACCAGGGGTCACCGTGACTTCGACAACCCCAACGGGCACGATGATTTCGTCCTTCGTCGCGCTCGCGCCGCCTGCCGATGCCAAACTGCTTTTCGCATCTTCAAGGGTCATCTCGGCCGCGCGCTGCTCGACGAGGTCGTCCATGCGCTCAACGAATGCTGCAGAGCGGGACTGAGCGGTGCGCTCCGTTTCCACGGCGTGCTCGATCATATCGAAACGCTCCTTGATGGCCTTGTTCAGGTCCTCAAACAAGGCCATGTGCGATACGTACCACGCATCGCGAGCCTGCAGTTCTGCGACGGCCAGTTTCACGTCGTTGTCGAGTTCTTCCGCGATGGCGAAGACCTTTCCGAGACGGTCCTTTTCACGGCTGTACTTCTCTTCCATCTTCTCAAGTTCAGGCTCGAGGTGCTCAACGCGCTTCTGGGACTTGGTCGAGGCGAGTTCAATCTCGCGAATGCGCAGGTCCTTTTCCATCAGGAGGTTGTCCATCGCCTCCTTTTCGATCTCGCGGTCAACGATTTCCTTCTCCAGGACTTCGATTTCGGCTCGGGCATCGACCAGTTCCTTCTCTTGCTGCTCGTACGCGTGGTAGAGCTTCTGCAGACGGTCGGTCTCTGTGGACAGCGCCTCTTCCAGTTCTCGAATCCGGACTTCTGGTGTGACGGTGCCCTCGTCGCTCATACCCATCCATCCTGAGGCTACGCTCATGATGAGGACCGTCCACCCCCCTATCAAGACGACGCTTCACGTGCGTCTCAACGCCACAGCCTGACGGTCAACCGTGCCGGGCGGCGTGCGCAGCAAGAACCTCGGCGACGGAAGCGGTAACGCCCTTGGCGCATGGGATATGGGTGAATTCGTTTGGACCATGGGCGTTCGACTCTGGACCAAGCACGCCAGTGATCATGAACTCCGCGTCCGGGAATTCAACCTGCAACATCTGCATGAACGGAATCGTACCCCCTTCACCCATGAACTGGACTGGAGCGCCGAAATGGCGCCGGCTGGCGGTATCGAGCGCTTCACGGAGCCAGGACGAAACCGGGGGGGCGTGAAAACCGTCGGCAGGATGCTTGATGGTCCACGTGACCGTTGCGCCGTGCGGAGGAGCCGCGGTCAACAATTCTCCTACGGCATCCGCAGCCGCGCTTGCGTTGACACCAGGGGGGACGCGGATGGAAAGGGCGAGGGTGGTCGAGGTTCGAAGCACGTTCCCCGCGTCCTTCGTCGCCGGCAGGCCATCGGCGCCCGTGACTTCGAGCGAAGGGCGCCACGTTCGGGCAAGGATGGCTTCCACAGGGTCTTCTGTGATGGCATGAACGCCGTCAAGGAAGGGGAATTTTGTGAACACACTGTCACCGAGGACCGCGGCGGCAGCCTTCGCTTGCTCCCTCCGGACCTCGGGGATGTCGACATGGAGTTGCTCAAGCGTCAAGCGTCCCGAATCTGGGTCCTCAAGGCGATCCAGCAGCCTTCGAGCAATCCTGAACGAGGAGGGGATGATGCCGCCTGCGTCACCGGAATGGACCCCTGCAGCGGTCACCTTAACGTCCAAGGTACCGACGATGACCCCCCTAAGCGACGTGGTCAGCCAAAGGTGGTCGTAGTCCCCCGCACCGGAATCGAGGCAAATGACGAGGCTTGGGGAACCAATGCGCTCGCTCAGCGCCTCGAGATGCGCAGGAAGGTCAGGTGAACCGGATTCTTCGCTGGCTTCCACGATGATTTTGAGTTGACCGTGGGGCACCCCTTGTTCCTGCAGGGCCCTCACAGCGGTAAGGCTCGCGTAGGCGCCGTATCCATCGTCGGCACCTCCACGGCCATAGAGCCGGTCACCACGGCGAACGGGTTCCCAAGGACCGAGGCCTTCGTGCCACCCAACGAATTCCGGCTGCTTGTCGAGGTGCTGGTACATGAGCACAACTTCGTCAAGTTCACCCGGGACTTCCATCAGGATGAGCGGCGTTCGGCCTGGAAGGCGGTGCACCTCAAGCGTCAGACCACGGATGGGTTGGTCTCGACACCATGCTGCGATGTGTTCCACAGCGGCCTCAATGTGTCCATTGGCCTCCCAGTTGGCGTCGAACGCAGGCGAGAGTGCTGGAATGCGGATGTAGTCGCTCAGCGACGGAACGATGGAGGATTCCCACGTCGATTCCACGCGGTCCTTCAACCTCTCGGCGTCGATCATCACCATGCAGCAAGCACGGTGACGCCCCTTCATAGCCCATTCCACTCTCCCCACGCCATGCGTGCAGCGACGGATGTGTTCAGCGAGTGGGCAGGGGCTGGTCGTGATGAAGGGATGGAACGTGGTCATGCTCCTGCCGTCTCGGAAATGCTGGCGTTTGGATTGGCCCAGACCGCTGAACTGGGTCGGAGTTTCCGGGCCATCGATGTGGGATGCGGCAACGGGTGGGTCGTTCGTCAATTGCAATCCATGCCCTTCTGCACGGTGGCTGAAGGTGTGGACGGGGCTGCTGGGATGATCGACAAAGCTCGCTCCATCGACCCTGAAGGCCTGTACCACCACGCGATGCTGCCCGATTGGCGCCCCGATGGACGGGTGGACCTGCTGGTGTCGATGGAGGTGCTCTACTACCTCGAGGATCCCGCTGCGATGCTCCGTGAGTTTCGTACCGCGTGGTTGAACCCCGCCGGATGGGCCGTCGTTGGCATTGACCATTACCGTGAACACGAAGCGAGCCTGACGTGGCCAGAGGATGTTGGGGTTCAAATGACGACCTTGAGCGAGGACGAATGGTTGCGTGCGTGGACGTCAGCAGGATTCACAAACATCACAACATGGCGAGCCGCAGGTGACCCGGGAACCCTCGTCATCGCTGGTCAGGCGCCTTCGACGTGACGAGCACCGTAGCCCAACGCCTCACCTTCAGGACCGCACAGCCGAACCGTCCCCCGGTAGTACGGGCATCCTGCGCAGGTTGAGGCTGCTTCCGCTGGGAGGTGAGCAGGTTCCTCCAAGGCCTCGGCGTCGAGCGAAAGATGCACCATCCATCGCATCAAAGAGGAGGCGTCCGACATCGCGACGTCAAGTTCTGTCCGGGTCATTTCCACGAGCCGGCCGCTCGCTGCGAGCAACAGGGCGGGAGGAAGCACGGTCCTGCGCTGTCCTTCGGGCTTCGCTGCCTCCTGAACCTCAAGCGCCATGGTGTACAAGGTCAACTGCAAGGCATAGCGTTCCAATTCCTCGACTTCCGCCGCCGTACGTTCTGCACGGTCATCCGTTGGAAGGCCATGACGCAAGGGGTGCTCGTGCCACCCCTCCATGCACCCGCTGGTCTTGAGATCCACGACCTGCAGGCAAGGACCGAGGTGCTCGTCTTCGAGCGCTACGACGAGGTCGATGCGGCCGTCGACCTCAACCATCGGTTGTTCAACGCGTGCCACTTCGACCCTCGTCCCGGCCCGCCATGCCGTACGAGGAAGTGGGCCGCCCATGGGCAGGGAGACGAGGAAGGGGTGCTCTGTTCGGAGTCCATGCACGCTCCTTCCTGCAACGGCTTGACCATCCGCTAGCCGGCCGAGGGGCCCTTCCTCAATCAACGCCAGCACCTCGAGCACTCGCTGGCGCGCCTCGGTTGACAGGATGGCCTGGCCGCCGTGTTCTGCAAGGACGCGATCGATGAGGTCCGAAGAGCGCAACTGTGAAGCATGCCGACCTGTCCATGACGACGGTAGGGCAGGAACGACCACGGAATCCGATGCAGGATTGGCGAGTCCGAGCTCAACGGCCCTGTGCACGATGGTCCCGAACAGCGTTGGTGCAGGCCAAGGTCCTGAGGCTGGTGCACCGTCGTCACGTGATCTCGGCTTGGTGTCCTCATCGTAGGTCGGCATGCCGAAGGGCTCTGGCACCCATCCCCTCACCGAGCCGAGCCAGTGCCGTCGACGGCAGGCGCGGGCCGTGTCGAGGCCGTGTGGGGTCACGCGCAAGCGATGCTGCACAGGCAGCGGTTGAACGGGTGCTGCTACGATGCCTTCGAGGCGCTCGGGCGCTTCGGTCAAGGAGACCAAACGGTTCAGTGGTGTGCTTCGCTCATGCAGCGGCAGTTGGCTTGGGTGGTGAAGCACAAGCATGGATGGGACGGCTTCAGGCCCAAGGCCTGCATCAGTGGCGAGAAGTTCGGGGTCCAGAACGAGTTCGGCATCGTCGACTGGCCCTTGCACGAGGAAAGGATGTTCATCGTTGTGTGAGCCTGCCAATCGAGGGAACGCCGAAAGCAGGTGGTCACCGAAGGTCATCGTTGACGACGAGGACAAGGGCAGATGGAGGCGCCCATCCGCGTCCAATGTCGTGCCTTCCCGCGCTCCAGCAAGGATGAGGTGTCGACCCACCCGGGTCATCGCCACGTACAGCTGGCGGGCCCGCTCTGCCTTCGCTTGAGCGTCATCCAATGCTTTGGCCATACGCCACATCGCATCGTCAGGGAAGTCCTTCGTGGGCCAAGGCTTGGTGCGGGCTACAACCAGGTCGGGCAACACGCGCACGTTGTCCCGTGCAGCGAAGGAGGCGTCATGGCCACCTGCGGTGAACAATCCCGCCACCACCACCACGTCCCGTTCAAGGCCCTTCGCGTTGTGAATCGTCATCACTTCCACAGCCCCTCCGGATGGCTCAACCACAGCCGAAGGCCCATCCCGTTCGAGGCGTTGCAGGCCAGCGAGGTGTTCGCTCAGCACCACAGGGTCCTCGCCGTGACGTCCGGCAAGGTCCCGCACAAGTAGGCAGAATCGCTCAGCATGCTGTCGGTCAGCGTCTGAAGGCCAAGCCACGAGCAGATCGCTCTCGTCGAGGATGACGTCGAGCACGTCGTGAATGGCCCCTTGATGAGCGAGTTCAGCGCACCGCAGAGCGAGGTGGGACCGGCGTTCATCGAGCACGGTGGCAAGGGCAGACCACACGTCGTTGCTTTCCCGCAGGGTTGTCAGTGCTGCATCGAGGTCGCGGTCGTTGAGAGCAAAGGCTGCAGTACGACCGAGCACGGCCATCGCGTGACGGTTCGTTGGGTGGGCCACAGCGTTCAACGCCGCCAGCAGCGGAAGCACAACCGGTTGGTTCAGCAGATCTCCTTGACGGTCCACCATCACGGGGACGTTTCGTTCACGCAGTTGCTCGACGATGCCGGCTGCCCTGCCTCTTGAATGGACCAGCACAAGCACGTCACCGGGGGCGACGGGTTCGTCACCCTGCAGGTCAAGGGTTGGCGTGAGGTGCACCGGAGCACCGCTGACCAAGGCAGCAATGCGAGCGGCGATCAATTCGTCTTCGAGCGCAGCCTGGGAAGACCGAGGGTCACGGAAGGGGTCGAGCGGTGCACGGAGGTCTTCGACGTCCGCCGCTTCCTCGATGCGCACCGGCATCAACCACTCCAGCCGGGCTGGAGCCTCCGTGGTGCGCATGGGTTGGAGCCGTTGGGGGTTGGCGTACCAGTCCCCGTTCATGGTGCGTGAACCCTCCCCGAGGATCGTCTCAAACAATCCATTCAGGGTGTGCATGAGCGGAGCGGACGTGCGCCAGTTTTCGTCAAGTTCGATGTGCCCAAGTCGTCGTAACTCAAGGGTCCGGGGATCCGATCCGAAGGGAACGTGCGACCACGGTGCACCCTTCTGACCGGCAACATGGTCGAGGGCGGAATGAACGCCACCTGCTGTTCCGCCGTCGCCGACGGGACGGGGATCCCGCCCAGCGTCGGATTCGCGGTACGGCAGCAAGCGAGGCTCATCCGCCTCCAAGGCGTTCATGAAACAGATGGAGGAGGTGGCGGTCCGCATGACGCGCACGTCGGCTTGACGAAACCTGTAGATTGACTGCTTCATGTCGCCCACGACGCAGACCGTTGGGTCCCAAGCACCATTCGTTGGGGCGGGCTCGCTCTGACGTCGTTCCCTCGGCCCCCAAAGACGGGCGAGCAAGCGGTAGTGGGCGGGGTTGGTGTCTTGGAATTCATCGATGATGAAGGCACGGAACTCCCGCCGAAGCCGTCGAAGCCTGTCCCAGCGACGTTGCAGGTCACGCGCGATGTCCTCGTGCTCGGAGGCGAAGCCGAGGGCTCGCTCAATGTGTTCGTCCGACCACGGACCTTGTTCAGCACCTTCACGTGCTGCTGGCAGGTCGTCCAAGGCAGCCACAACGTTCGGCGCCCGAACGGACCATTCTGGACGCACCGATTCGGGACAGTGC
>JAURMD010000149.1 GCA_030830875.1 Thermoplasmatota archaeon
CCTCCTCGTGGACAACGTCTCGGAAGTGCAGATCGTCCTTGGGCCGGACAACATCTCGACCACCGGGGCGTGGGAGGTGATGCTCGACGCCACCACGCCGAACGGTACGGCATGGAACGCCGTCCGAGTTCAGGCCTGGGACACCGGAACGCAGACAGGGTCCCAGGTGGTCGAGGTCGAGCGCAACGTTGGTGATGAGGAAACCGAACCCACCATCCCCTTGTTCGAACAATGCCTCGACGGTCATGCGTCGTTGGCCCTCCACCACCACGCGGAACTCCAGTTGACCCTCAACGGCGATGCATTCTCCATCCCTAGCGACCTTGGTTTGGACACGTCTGTGTGCGAGCAGAAGATGCACCTCGTCCACACCCACGACTCGAGCGGTTGGCTTCACATCGAAGGGTACGAGCCCTTCGTCGCCACCATGGACATCGTCATGGAGGTCTGGGCGATCTCCTTCCCGACAAGCACTGTGCTCAATCCGCTGACCAGCGACCTCGCCAACGTGACCGTGACCGTGGACGGCACGGAGGTCGAGCCGGTGTGGTCCAACGTGCAGTTCCTGAACGGCGCCACGGTGGTCATCGTGCACGACAACACGCGCCCGGACACCGACGGTGACGGCGTGGCCGACGAGGACGACCTCTGCGAAGGGCACGACGACGCCCTTGATGCAGACATCGACGGGGAGCCGGACGGCTGTGATGTGGACGATGACAACGACGGCGTGAGCGACGAAGAGGACCTATGTCCCGGCGAGGACGACCGCGTGGACGTGGATGTTGACGGCATCCCCGATGCTTGCGACGACGAGGTCATGACCTCCTACGACCCAAACGACCTTGCGCACTTCTGGCTCGACCATTTCCTCTGTCAGAACGGCACCGGCACCGCAGTGAACGACCTCAACACCACCGCAGCAGACGGGCACGTCTGTGCCGTGACGGTGACCTACGACGAGACGAACATCACCGTGACGATGAACGGCCTTCCAAACCATGATTTGGAATCAGGGCCGGGGTGCTGTGCCGCAGCGCAAGACTACACCATGGTGTTTCCACGCGCACCGAGCAACGACACGACCGGAGGGTACGACAGCACGAACTGCCCCTCGGCAGGAGGGGCGTACCTGTGCGCTCCAGACCGAGGTGAAATCGCCTTCGCGATGAACGGGGTCCCCATCTATGGGCCGGAAGACGGACCCGGAGGTGACGCCGTGGCCAACCACCATGGGCAGTACGACGAGGACCGTCAAGAGGTCTGGCTTGGCGCATGCCACGGCCACTCCGGTCCAGGCGGCACCTACCACTACCATGCCGACGCCAACTGCATGCACTGGCACGGCGAAGAAGGTGAAGGCATCCTCGACTACATTCTACCGGAAGCGGATGAAAACGCATCCGCGTCACCGGTCATCGGCGTGGCCTACGACGGTTACCCGATCTACGGCCTTCTGGAGGAGGGTGCAGACGGCGTACTCGATGAGGTGACTTCGTCCTACCGACTGAAGGACGGGGAATCCGGCTACAACGGCATCGACGACTACGAATTCGTCGAAGGCCTTGGAGATCTGGACGTCTGCAACGGCCACTTCGGCCCAACGGCTGACTTCCCAGAGGGCATCTACCATTACCATTCCACGATGGAGAACGGAGAGGGAGGCATGGGTTTCCCCTACTTCCTGATCTGCTACAAAGGAACCGTGGTCGATGCCGCCCTCACCGGTGGTTCTGGAGGGGGCGACGACCCTTGCGCCGGTCATGGCGTGACGTGGGGCCCAGGCATCGGACCGCCGCCTGCGGGTTGCGACCAAGGGCCACCCCCGGGGGGTCAATCCACCGACGTCACTCAGGTTCATCCCGTGACCGTCGATGCCTCGCTCCTGGTGGTCTTGCTTGTGATTGCAGCGTGGATGCGTCGAAGAAGCGGTTGATCAGAACGGCAGGCTGTCGCCGTCGAAGTCCATGTCTCCGTCCTTCATCATCTGCCGCATTTGCTTGTTCAGGCGACGGTTGCCACCCATGCCCTTCATCATCTTGCGCGAGCGGCTCCACTGACCAATGAGTTCCCGTACCTCTTTTTCACGTACACCGGCCCCTCTCGCAATGCGGCGCACCCGGTCGACTTTGATTTTCGCAGGTTCGTTCTTCTCCCACGTCGTCATGCTGTCCATGATGACCCGATACTTGTCGAGGTTGGCTTGCATGGCTTCTTTCTGGGCCTTGGACGCACTGGCCATCCCGCCAAGCATCCCCCCAGGGAGGAAGGACATCAACTTGTCAATGGTCCCCACTTTTGCCATCATTTCCATTTGCTTGTACATGTCGTTGAGGGTGAATCGACCCGACATCAACCGCTGCGTGAGCCGAAGCGCTTCTTCCTCGTCGAGGTCTTCGGGAGCGAGGTCGATCAGGCCTTGAATGTCGCCCATTCCGAGAAGTCGTGAGATGAAGCGATCGGATTCGAACTTCTCGAGGTCCTTGACCTGCTCACCCACACCGATATGGACGATGGGGGCGCCGGTGGCTGCCACGGCGGAGAGGGCCCCGCCACCGCGTGCGGTTCCGTCGAGTTTGGTGACGACGATCCCCGTCACGCCTGCCAACTGATGGAAGGAGGACGCCACATGGCCTGCTGCCTGTCCAACCTGTGCATCGATGACGAGCCAGCGCTCCTCGGCTTGGGCGAGGGAAGCAATGGCGTCGAGTTCCTCCACCAGTTCGGTGTCGAGTTCGTGCCGTCCTGCCGTGTCAACGATGACGAAATCCGCCGAGGCCGTGGCGGCCAATCCATTTCGAACGATGGTGGCCGCGTCCTTGGTTTCAGGTTCCCCATAGACCTGAATGTTCGAGCCCTCAAGGAGTTGTGAGAGCTGAGCGAACGCGCCGGGTCGGTGGACGTCGGCTTCGATGACCGCTACGCGAAGGCCGTGACGACGACGGTACCACTCCGCGAGTTTGGCGGTCGTGGTGGTCTTTCCTTGACCGTACAGTCCGACGAGGAGCAGCGTCGAATTTTGAGGTCGGAACTGCGAGGCAGGTCCCAGAATTCGAACCAATTCTGTGTAGAGGATGTTCATGGCATGCGTCTGAAGCGTGATGCCCGTTCGAGGCTCCTCTTCACGCATCCTCGACTCGAGGCGTTCGACGATTTCCTTCGTTTGCCGAACGTTGAAATCGGCTTCCTGAAGGGCTCGTCGCAGGCTTTTCGTCATCTCACGAAGTTCGGCTTCGTCCAACGTCCGCCGGGATTTGAGGAAACTCAGGGAACGAAAGATTCCCTTGGACAGCCCCTCAAGCGCCATGCTTGCTCCTCCCGGCGCATCGGCTTGAACCTGTTGTCCTCAACGCGGGACGGTGAGATGAAGCACGTCCCCTTTGAAACGGGCCTTCACCGAGCTGGCCTTGACATGAACATCGGTTGGGACATGCCGTTCGTGTCCGTTCACGCCAACCAGAAGCCGCCCGTCCTCACTGCGGAGGCTCAAGTCCTCCCGGTTCAATCCGGGCAAATGAAGTTGAATTTCCTCGCTCCCTTCCCCCGAGGTGCGCACCATCGAGCGGTGCACTTCCTGGAGCAGCGGACCGCCAAGCAAGTGGGGCCCGATGCTTGCTGGCATTGTAGCCACAGGACCATAGAGGTGTCCTGCGAGGTCTCGAAGACCGGGCAAACCGTGGACTTCGGTGTCCATAAGCCTCAGTTGAACGAGCGACAGCCCTCCGAGTTCAGCCTCAAGTTCCTGCATCCGCGACTGCTCTTCGTCACGTCGACGTTGAAGGAAAGGATGGTCAAGATCGGGTGTCACTCGGTTCACCACGCATCCCGTTACGGGAAGACCGTGCTCACGGAGCGCTGCGTTTGCTCGCACCGTTTCGTTCACGCCCATGCGTTCAGGGATGGTCACCAACGTGAAGCGCGTTGTGGTGGGGTCGCTGAGGATACGGCGAACGTGCAGCACACGCCTCCGGAAACGTTCGAGTTCGTCGCGCATCGCGTCGCTCTCCTTTCGTCCAAAGAGCATGGACCGCAGGCCGCCTGACGCACGCATCAGTCGAAGAAGCCGGTCGGACCATGCGTCGATGAGTTCGGGAAGGGCAAGGAAGCGTAACGTGTGGCCGGTCGGGGCTGTATCGAACACGACCACGTCCCATCGAAGGTCCTCGATGTGGCGCAGCAATTCATCAAAGGCAAGGGCCTCGTCCAAGCCCGGAAGAAGCATGTCGCTGGCCTCAACCTCACGCCCAACCTCGCCTGCCACGTTGCCGATGTCCGAACCCCCTAGCGCACCCAGCCCGGCGAGTGGCCCAGATTGACCAAGGCCCTGGAGGGCTTCACCAAACCTTGGCATGATGTCGGCCATGCGCTGCTCAGGGTCCATTTCGAGCCCCCACAACCCGGGAACGTTCTCGACCGGTGTAGGAACGCTGCTCAATGGAAGTCCGAGGGAGTCTGAGGTCGAGTGAGCAGGGTCGCTTGATACCAGCAGCACGCGTAAACCTGCGTCAGCCAAACGTACGGCCGTCGCCGCTGAACACGTCGTCTTGCCCACACCGCCTTTGCCCCCAAAGAGAAGGAGACGCGCCATGCTATGCGGCCGCGTTGGAGCGGTTTCAACCTCACGCCGACCGATGCTTCTTCAACGGCAGGGCCAAGGAAGCAACGTGCAGGACGTCGTGGTCTTCCAGATTGCCGGGCTCCTTGGGCTTGTTGGCATGGGGCTGACGTGGACAGGCGTCCTCGCTCGGTACATGGGCTTCTACGACCTGAGTTTGGTCTGGAACCATGTGCTGTGGGGCATGGCCTTGGGAGCCTTGGTGGCGGTGCTGGAATTTGACAGCCTCTTCCTCCCCTACTACGCTGCGGTCATCGACGGGAGCGACGCTTCGCGAGGACCGAGCCTCCTCTGGCTCGCTTGGTGGGTCAGCATGCACTCTGCTGTCGTGCACCTGTTTCTTCGACGTGAGCGTGTGCGTCGTGCCGGAGCTCACGTGACCTCGGGATGGGCCTTTGGCGCCACGATGGGCGGGATGCACGGCGTCTTTCTCAGCGCGCAGTACCTGAACGGAGCGC
>JAURMD010000150.1 GCA_030830875.1 Thermoplasmatota archaeon
GACCCAGACGTGCGCCTCTCGGTGGTCGCCGGCATGCCACTCTACGGTGATGCGGACCTGATGGAGGCCATGCGGGGCACCGACCACGAAGACGCTGGTCGCTTTGGCAAGCGGATTGACGTCACCGCATCGGCCATCGACGACGGCTTCCGAAGTTGGGCCTCCATTGTGGAGGACTTGACGGAAGCAGCGGCCTTTGACCCGGCCGTGATGGAAGCAACCTTCGGCAACGTGGACGGATACGATGGCCTCGTTGAAGGGGTCGGGCACGGCGGGCTTGACCCGTGGTGGACCTACGGTGATGACCGCTACTTCGAGACGCTCAATGCGTCCACACCTGGCAACGCCCGCGTTGACCTGAGCCTGCTCTACGCACGGTACTATGCACGGAGCGAAACCTTGCCCGGCGCGGACCTTGAAAACGCCAGCACGTGGACCACGCCCTCTCCTGCGGAGGTGGATGAACAAGGCAGCACTGGCCACCCAACCACAGACACGAACAGCACCAGCAATGGCAATGGAAGCGTGGGTGAGGTTGATCCGTGCGCCGACGGCCTCGGGCTTGGCTGCGACGCACCGGACGGTGCTGCCGCATCTAGAAACGAAGGTGCGAGCAGCACGGTGGCATCGACGTGGCTGCTTGGCGGTGTCGGGATGGTGCTTCTCGCAGCGATGGTGATGCTGCGTCGCCGCGCCTCTGACCTCTGGACCAAGGAGGTGGCGCACATCGACTCCGAGGTCCACACGCCCGAGGCTGACACCGAACCGTCACAACCTGTCCGAACCGTTCCTGCACCACCGCCACCCGGTGGCCCTCCCGCCTGAAGCGACCCGCAGCCGGAGGGCGACGGCCTCACCGCAGAGACCACACAGGCCCGTCGGCGGTGTCGGTGACCTCGACGTCCATCTCGGCCAGCCGGTCTCGGATGGCGTCGGCCGCCCCCCAGTCCTTTGCAGCACGCGCTTTCGCACGCTTGGCCAAGAGGTCCTCGACCTCGTCCGCGATGGCCTCGCGGCGCGGGTCCTCCTCTGGTTCAGCCAACAGGACGTCGCGGGAAGGGAGGACACCAAGGATGGCCCCCGCCAGCTCTTCAAGCCACTCGACGGCGTGGTGAGCCACCGCATCGAGGTCGGCCTCGTCGAGTCCACCGTCGAGGAGTCGGTGGATTTCTCGAACGCCACCAAGGACCTTGGCCACCGCCTCTCGGCTGTTGAAATCGTCGTCCATGGCGAGGGCAAAGCCCTCGGCCATGCGCTCGAGCAAACCAAGGCTGCGGGCGAGGGCATCGCTGCTTCCCACGTCCCCGTGCGGAAGGGGGACGGGGTGCTCGGTGGTGCGCGCCCGGAGGGCGCGCGCGTACACCTCAACGATCCGCGCATGGTTCCGCTCCGCGTCGTGCAGCAGCGTTTCGTTCATGTCGATGGGGGAGCGGTAATGCGCGTTGATGAGCGCCATCCGGAGGACGAGCGGGTCCACCCGCTCGAGGATCTCCTTGATGGTCCAGAAATTCCCGAGGGACTTGCTCATTTTCTCGCCGTCCACGTTGACGAATCCGTTGTGCAGCCAGTGGTGCACCAGCGGTGAACAGCCGGTGTGGCATTCGCCTTGGAAGACCTCCGCCTCGTGGTGAGGGAACCGGAGGTCATGCCCGCCCCCGTGGATGTCGAAGGCCCCCTCGAAACGGTCGAGGCTCATGGCGGTGCATTCGATGTGCCACCCTGGGCGTCCTTCGCCCCATGGCGAAGGCCACGTCGGCTCGTCCGGCTTTGCCGCCTTCCACAGGGCGAAATCGCGGTGGTCCCGCTTTCCGTCACCGGTCTCGTCGACACGACCACCCGCGCCTTCTCGGACGGCGTCGAAGGATTGGCCGGTCAGCACACCGAACTTCTCTGGCGCAGACGCCACGTGAAAGTACACCCCATCGTCGGCGACGTACGCATGGTCGCGTTCGATGAGGTCCTGGATGATGGCGATCATCCCGTCAACGTGCTCGGTGCAACGAGGGTAGTGGTCGGCGCGGAGGATGTTCAAGGCGTCCATGTCCTCGTAATACCCTTGGATCATGTCATCGACAAGGCCCTGCCAGTCGCCGCCTCGTGACTCGTTGGCGCGCGCGATGATCTTGTCCTCGATGTCGGTGAAGTTCTGCACGTAATCGACGTCGTAGCCGCTCGCCTCGAGCCATCGGTGGATGAGGTCGAAGGCGAGGTAGCATCGTGCATGCCCGAGGTGGCATCGGTCGTACACGGTCACGCCGCAGACGTACATGCTGACCCTGCCGGGACGCAGGGTCGTGAACGGGACCTTTTCTCGCCGCCTTGTGTCGTGCACACGCAGGGCCATGGTCCTCGACCTGTCGTGCGGCGAGGCCCACTTCAACGTTCATGCGTCAGCTCGGAGATGGAGGGGCAACGAAGGTTGATGTGGACACGGATGGGGCCGCGGAACATGGGCGGTCGGGTGCTGGTCACCGGTGCCAACGGCCATCTGGCCAACACGCTCGTGCGGAACCTGCTTGAACACGGGTACACCGTACGAGGGACCGTTCGTGACCTGAGCGATCTTTCCCGTACCGCGCACCTTCACGCGCACGCCGAGGCCCTCGGCTGCCCTGAGCGCCTCGAACTGGTCGAGGCAGACGTGCTCGATGCCGACCCGTGGCCCAACCTGCTGAAGGGCATGGATGGGCTCTTCCACACGGCCACCGTCTTCTCCTTGTCCGGCGACGCTGAGACCATCATCACCACCGCGAACCTTGGGACAGAGCATCTTCTGCGTGGGGCTGCGGCTGCCGGCGTGCCTCGCATCGTCTACACCTCTTCGACGGCTGCAGTGGGCAGCACACCGAAAGGCCGCATCAAAACCGAAGAGGATTGGCAGCCCGAAGAGGGCATGCCGTACACGGTGGCGAAGACGCAAGGCGAACGACGGCTTTGGCGCCTTGCGGACGAACTGAAGCTCGACGTGCGCGTCATCAACCCAAGCGCCATCCTTGGCGGTGGCTTCGTGCGGCCTACCCCCAGCGTTGACTACTTCCCCGACCTCTTGGGCGGTGCGTGGCCTATCGCACCGCCCATCCCGATGGCCTTCGTCCACGTCGAGGACGTCGCTGAGGCGCACCGCCGCTGCTTTGAGATCGACGAAGCCTCCGGTCGCTTCCTGCTCGCCCCCCACAGCGGCCTCACAATGGCGGACCTGGCTCGAACAGCACGCCGGCTGCGGCCGTCCTCCGGCGCGCCGACGCGCGCCCTGCCCCGGATGCTCATGCCTGCTGCCGTGGTCTTCGACTGGTTCGGAGGTCTTCGGGGAAAGGAAAGGCGCCTCACCCGCTCCGTTGTCCGCGGGTACATGCGTGGCGATGCCTGCTACGATTCCAGCAAGGCCGAACAGGTGCTCGGCATGACGTGGCGTTCCTTCGACACCTGCGTCGAGGACACGGTTTCGGCCTTTGAGGGACGTCAGGCATGAGGCAGAGAACCGTGCAATTGGCACGGCTGCTTCCGATGAGCAGCGTGCTCCTCACCCTCCCCTGCATCGCCCCTGACGAAGCCCGCTACAGGTCGGCATGATCCATCGCTAGCGCAAGCACGCGGTCATCGAGGCTGCTTGTGGGGTGCGCATCGGGTGCGCGACCCAACGCGGCCTTGCCGAGCAGCACCTCGACCTCGAGTCGGCGGTGGCTCAGCAGGTGCGTGACGTGCCCGGCGGTCGTCCGACTCGCCTTGGCCACCTTCGCCTCCTCGCTGTTGGCGTCGTGCATCGGTGGGCCCCACAAGCCTGCAAATCGACCCGTTGCAGGACGCTGAACCAGATGGGGACGGCCGTGCTCATCGATGTCCACGACCGCCACGAGGTGTTCGGTCGTGACACGTCGAGGCTTTGGCGAAGGGAAGGATTCGGGTCCTTCCTCAGTCAAGGTGCTCTTGCAGGTGGCCTGGACAGGGCAGGCCGAACATCGCACACCTCGCGGTCGACACACCGTAGCCCCCAGGTCCATCACAGCCTGATTCCACACGCTGGGTGAAACACCGGCCTCCACAGCAGCCTCCATCCAACGTGCTGCAGCACGCTGAACCTCGGCGTCGGTCGGCGAAGCGGAAGCGCGCTGTCGCGCCACGACGCGACGGACGTTGCCGTCCACCACCGCCGCGGGGAGATCGTGCGCGATGGACGCCACCGCCGCGGCCGTGTAGGGTCCGATGCCGGGGAGGGACTGAAGCGCTGACACGACATCTTCGGCAGTGTCGGGGGAAGGGAGCAGGCCCCCCCATGGTGCCTCCGGGTCGCAGACGGCGCGGGCCAGGTCGTGCAGGCGGCGCCCACGGGCGTAGTACCCGGCCCCTTGCCAGAGGTGCATGACCTCCTCGAGGTCGGCCTCAGCCATCGCAGCCGGTGTGGGAAAGCGTACCAACAGTCGGGACCAGTATTCGAGACCGCGGGCCACCTGCGTTTGTTGAAGCAGCACCTCGGAGAGCAGGATGGCCCACGGGTCACGGGTCCGACGCCACGGAAGGTCCCGCGCAGCGGTGCTGTACCACGCTGCAAGGGTCGCAGGGTCCACCGACCATCGACCTCATTCTTCGGCATCAGCCATCGCTTCGGCCTTGGTGGCCTTGATGGCAGCATCGTTCGCCTTGAGCTGAGCCCAGACCATCTCGGCCACGTCCTTGACCTCGATGTCCGCTTCGATCGCGGCGAGTCCGTCGGTGACCATGGTCGAACAGAAGGGGCAACCAACCGCAACGGTGTCGGCACCGGTGGCGGCGAGTTCCTTTGCCCGAATTACGTTCACACGGTCGTGGTCCTCGTCCACCATTTCTTCCATCCACATCTGTGCACCACCGGCACCGCAGCAGAAGGATTGGCGACCGGATCGCTTCGGTTCAACGTCGGTGCCTCCAATGATCGCGCGGGGTGCCTCGGTCTCTCCTCCGATGCGTCCGAGGTAGCACGGGTCGTGGTAGGTGACCGTGCCGTCGTGCTTCGGTGCCGGCAAACGCCCGTCACGTTGCAAGCTCGCAATGAGTTGGCTGTGATGCATGACCTCGATGTCCTGCCCGCCGTAGGCCTTGTACTCCTTTCCGAGGGTGTGGAAGCAATGGGGACAGGAAGAGACGATTTTCTTCACTCCAAGTTCCTCGAAGGTGGCGAGGTTGGTTTCGGCCAGCATCTGGAAAAGGTACTCGTTGCCGGCCCGCCGGGCTGGGTCGCCGTTGCAGGTTTCCATCATGCCGAGGATGCCGACGTCAAGGCCGGCCTCCTTCATGACCGAAATCGTGTCCCGAGCGACCTTCTTGTTGCGGTCGTCAAAGGAGGCGGCGCATCCTGCGAAGTAGATGTATTCGGCCGGCTCGGCCACCTTCACATCAAGGCCATCGGCCCAATCCCCCCGCTCGTGCGCTGGAATGCCGTACGGATTGCCTTCGTTCTCGATGTTCTCCAAGGTGGACATGAGCGGGAGCACGACCTCCTCCACGGACTCGGCGAACTCCATCCGCTCCATCATCAGGTGACGACGGGCGTCGGTCAGTTTGGGCACGTGGTCGATGTAGATGGGGCAGGCCTCCACACAGGCGTGGCAGGTTGTGCAGGCGAAGATGGCGTCCTCACCGAGGCGCGCAATGAGGTCCTCTTCGGGCGCCTCGCCCGCCAACAGGAGGGGAGCGTGGTCGTTGGCGTAGTGCCGGATGTCGTGGATGACCTTCATCGGGTTGAGCGCTTTTCCGGAAGCGTACGCGGGACAGACGTCCTGGCATCGGGCGCAGGAGGTGCAGGCCCATCCGTCGATCAGGCTGCGCCAGGTGAGGTCGGTGTAGTTCACCGCGCCAAAGGATTCGAGGTCAAGTTCGTCAAGGCCGACCGCCGTGCCGTCCTCCTTCGTGGCCAGCGGCAACATCGTGCCCATCGGTCGAAGGTCATGGAAGAAGACGTTGGGCAAGGCCATGACGAGGTGCATGTGTTTCGAGACGGGGATGAGGAACAGGAAGGTGGAGATGGCCAGCATGTGGGCCCAATAGGCAAGGTTCACCATCGATTGGTCTGGAGCGAGGTTGGCTTGCACCCATGAACCGATGAATTCGCTGCCAGAAAGGGTCTCACCCGCTTCCACAACGTACGAGGTGAGGGTGATGGTGATGATCAGCAACAGGATGACGTTGCCTTCCAACTGCGGCTTGCCCTTGAGTTTCTCAGGGGTGAACGCCACGCGACGGGTGAGCGCGGCCACGCAGCCGAAGAAAGCCATCGTGTAGCCCACTTCGACCATGCCGTTCCAGGCAAACTTCAGTCCAAGCGGGTCAAGGATGCCGTTGGAGAAGCGGTTCGCGGTCGCGAGGTCAAACATGTCCGTGGAGAGCATCAGGAAGCCCCAGAACATCAGCACGTGCATCGTGCCCGCGACCGGGTCGGCGAGGACCTTCTTTTGCCCCAACCAGCCGGTCAAGACCTCCTTGAAGCGGAGCCCCCAGGAATCAAAACGGTCCTCCGGACGCCCCTTGAGCACGAGGCGGGTGGCTTTCTGGACCTGGAAGCCAAAGAAGCCACCAGCGGTTCCCAGCAGGAGCACGAGCAGGACCCAACCCGAGACTGGACCGTAGGCGTCGTTCAGGGGATGGAGGAGTTCCGACATGCGAGCCCACCGAGGCCGAATGACCTCAGTGGTCGGTTCGGCCTGCGGACCTTCAATGCACCGTCACGCGCCATGTGCGCCGGCAAGGGCTTCAAGCCCGACCCGCCGTTGCGGCACCATGGAGGCGGTCGTGGCCAGCGCCCCGGGGAAGGCCATCCTCTTCGGCGAACACGCGGTGGTGTACGGCCATCCCGCCGTCGCCCTCGCCATCGGGATGCGCACCCGCGTTACCGTTCGCCCGACGGACGAGCCGGGCGTCACGCTGGACGGGGGGCGGCTTCGTCGTCGACGTCACCCGCACGTTGCGCGGATCGTTGACCACCTCTGGGACCGTGACCTTGACCCCGGCATCGACATCAGCATCGAAGGCGACCTTCCTTCCGGCGCCGGGCTAGGCTCCTCGGCCGCCCTCGCTGTGGCCGTGGCCGGCGCCCTGCGCGCGGCCCGTGGGCGTTGGGTGAAGGAGGGGGGCAGCAGCCTCGATGCGTCAACCTGGCATGAGGGGTACGCCTCGGACGGCCGCGAACTGGCCCTCTTTGAGGAGGCCAACGCCCCTGCGCCCGA
>JAURMD010000151.1 GCA_030830875.1 Thermoplasmatota archaeon
AGTCTTACGTGACCGACGTCAAGCAGTGAGAGTGGGACAGGCCGGACTTGAACCAGCGACCTCGGCATCTTCAGTGCCGCGCTCTCCCAACTAAGCTACTGTCCCTGAGCGCTTTGGCCACAGGCACCTGCCCTTCAAGGCTTCCGCTGGAGCGGTGGACGGCACGCCTGCGACAATGGCTTCAAGAGCGACGAGACGATGGTGTTGCATGAGCCGCGAGGAGGACGACGCGGCTCCCGTAGAGGAGGTCCCCGAGGAAGTGGACGGAGGGCTCGGCCGAGAGCTCGAAGAAATCCGCAAACGGCGCACGGGGGACGTGCGACGGCGCTTCCCCAGCGCCGTGGAGGACGTGGTGCTGATCAGCGGCTTCATCTACGGCGCCATCTTCGCTATCCTCTTGTTTTCGATGTCCGGTGGGGCATTCGGAACCTCGACCTGGCTTGATCACACCGCCTCGAAAACCGCCCTCGACCCGAGCGGGGAGTGCAACCAAATCACGGACCAACCGTGGATCCACATTTATCCGGACAACGATTTGGAGCAGTTGTCCGTTGGAGGCTACAACCTGCCAGTGGGCATGGCCAACATCACCATGCAATTGATCCTCCAGCACGACGATGCATCCGGCATTGTGGTGTACAACGACGTCGAGGTCCGGCAGGTCGACAGCGTAGGGCACATTTCGACGCACATGAGTTTCTCAGAACTCGACCCCGACCATTACACGCTCAAGGTCCTGATCACCGTCTTTGCCCTTGAGAACCCAACCGAACCCGTTGAGATCGACGGAACATGGCCGCTGAAAAACGAACTTGGTGTGGAGATCCAATCCGTTGGCGGTGCCCTCGCATTCTTGCCGTTCGTCGATTCAGACGAACACCTCGAAGCCACCATCCTCGAGGCAGGAACCCGCACCTGCTGGACCATGCGGGAGTTGGGCAACTGGGGCTTTGTGCTCATGGGCGCTGAACTGGGTGGCGGTCGCGAAACGGCGATGCTGACCGGCGGAGCGGCCGGCATCCCGGCGTGGTGGATGGCCTTCATCTCGCTCTCCCTCTCCGCCGTGAGCCTGCTCCTTCTCTACCCACTGATGTACAAGGTCTACCACCAAGAAACCGACGACATGCTGTCCAACAAGCACATCGAGCACGTGGTCACCGAAACCGTGCGGAAATTGTCAGTGAACCTTCACATCTCGGTCGATTGGGAGTTGTTTAAGGTCGAATCAAGGGAACTCTCCATCGACATCATGGTGCCATACAGCACCACGCAAGACACGCTTTCGGACGCGAAGGACGTCCGAGCGGAAGTGCTGAGGGAGATCCTCGGTGAATTCGCCATCTTCCGCGTCTTCAAACCCGTCCAATTGACCGTTCGTCCGGTCGACCAGAAAGGGGTTGACCTCAACACAGGCCTCGGTTTTGGGGGCAGCACCGCCAGCGACGAAGGTCCGGGGGAGCATCAGGACTACACCGCCTTCTTCAGCGAACTCCACACCTTGGCCCGCGTCGAGGAGGACGTGCGCGACAGCCTCGACCTGTTCTTCGCACGGGCGAGCAACATCCGCATGGAGGGCGCTGTAGTGACCAGCGACGACCGGCTCATCTTCGTCTCCGTCGTCTACCGGCCAACCCTCCGCCTGGCCTTCTTCCGGTTCAAGACCACCACGAACGAGGTTGAACAGGACCTTCGCGCCTTCATCGAAACACGCAACGGGGACCTGCTCGACACGCAGGACCTCATCGTCAAGGTCAGGAACCAAGTGCACACGCTCGCGGACCGTTCCGGAGCAGGACGCATTGAGCATTCAACCACCAACGACGAGCGCATCGCAGCGGTCGCTCGGCAGGACGGCCTCGGTGGCCGCGTCCTGCAAACGAAGTTCCTCGGCGACCTCCTGTCCACGGTGGAATACACCGCGAACGAAAAGCGGGAACTCATCAATCGATGGGGATTCTGGGGCCTCATCGTTTTCGTCTGGATTCCGTTCATGGCTTCAGGCGTGATCGTGGGCTCCATGTTGGGCATGCTCTCGCGGATGAAATTCCTCCGTGTGCTGTGGGCCGTGATGCTCGGTGGTTCAGCCGCCTCAATCACCTGGGCCTACACGGCCGACGGCATCATCCGCTTCATGCACGCGTACAAACTCGAAGCGATGATCCCCATCGCCATCTTCGTGTTCGTCCTCATCGCCTACCTCCACATGCGTTCTACCAAACTGCGACGCCAGGCCGAACTCTTCGAAGACACCCTGCTCGACAACTTCCATGCCGACGTGCACGCGAAGTACGGTCAATCCTGAGGTCTTCGGATGAACGGTCACACGTCGTTGCCGGGCAGGGATGGCCATGTCGGCGACGTGGCCACCATTGGCATCGTCACGGTGAGCGACCGGGCCAGCACTGGGGCCTACGAGGACGAAGGTGGCCCGGCCATCCTTGGCTTCCTTGAAGAAGCCCTGCTGTCCCCCGCTGAGGTCCACTACCGCTGCGTCCCTGACGAGGTGGAGGCCATCATGGAAGCCCTGACGCACCTGTGCGATGAGGTGGGCTGCGACGTGGTCGTCACCACCGGCGGCACGGGTCCAGCACCAAGGGACGTGACGCCGGACGCCACCGAAGCCGTGCTTGACCGCGTGCTTCCCGGCTTCGGTGAACAGATGCGAGCGATTTCGTTGGCCTACGTCCCCACCGCCATCCTCTCGCGGCAACTCGGCGGTGTCCGGGGCTCCACGTTGATCTTCAACCTCCCAGGACGACCGAAGTCCATCCGGGAAACCATCGACAGCATCTGGAAAGCGGTCCCGTACGCCGTGGACCTGATCGGCGGAGCCTACCTCGACATGGACGACGTCGTGTGCAACGCCTTCCGACCGAAGGACGCGCGCCGACGCTGACCTTCAAGGACCGCACGCATGACGATTGAACATGTCCTCCATAGGCGACGTGCTCATCACCGACGCGATGGCGGTGCTCCCCACCGGGACCTGTGTGGCCGACCTGCGAGCCGAGCGAGGCGTCATCACCGAGATCCTCCCCGGTGGCGGCCTTCATCCACGTGGCGGAAGCGAGGTCCACATCGATGGACGTGGCCTCCACCTGTTGCCCGGAGCCATTGATCCTCAGGTGCACTTTCGAGAACCCGGGCAACCCGAGAAGGAGGACCTTGGCAGCGGAAGCAGGGCGGCCGTGAGCGGCGGTGTCACCGCCTTCCTTGACATGCCCAACAACGAGCCAGCCGCCACCACCGTGGCAGCGATTGAAGCGAAGATTGCGAGCGCGGGAGCTACGGCGGTCGCCCACCACGGTTTCTTCATCGGCGCCACCCCGAACAACCTCGGCGACCTCCAGGAGGCGGTGGGAACTCCAGAGGCACCGGTGGCTCGGCCGGGCGTCTGCGGCATCAAGATCTTCATGGGCAGTTCAACGGGGTCGTTGCTGGTCAGCGAAGAAGGGGCCTTGGACCGGATCTTCGAAGGGACCGCAGGCCTGATTGCTGTTCACGCAGAAGACGAAGCCCGGCTCATCGAGCGGAAGGAAGCCTTCGCTGGGCGCACGGACATGGCCGCGCACGCCGAATGGCGCGATGACGTCACGGCCTTGCTGGCCACGCAATTGGCGGTCAACCTCGCCACGACGCACGGCCACAGGTTGCACGTGCTCCACCTGACCTCGGGCCTCGAAGCCGATTGGTTGGCCGGGCGCACCCGCCTTCCGTCCGACGACGGCGAAGGGCCGTGCATCACCGTGGAAACGCTCCCACAGCACCTGACCTTTGACGAGAAGGACGTGGATGAACAAGGTACCCGCCTCAAAATGAACCCGCCCATTCGATACGCTGCGGACAGGGAGACCCTGTGGAAGCGACTGCATGACGGTACGATCAACTGCATGGCGACCGATCATGCCCCTCACACCCTCGAAGCGAAGGCACTCGGCTTCCCCGGAGCACCCTCGGGCATGCCGGGTGTGGAAACCTCCCTCCCGGTGATGCTCACGCACGCCGCTCGGGGCGCCTGCACCATCGATGACGTGGTCCGTTGGATGTCGACAAACGTCGCCGATTGCTACGCCATGGTTGGCAAGGGGCGTCTTGAAGTCGGTGCCGACGCAGACATCGTGCTTGTGGACATGGTCACCCAACACAGGGTCGACGACGCAAACGCGTGGAGCCGTGTCGGTTGGAACCCCTTCCATGGACGGTCGCTCGTCGGTTGGCCAGTCTGGACCCTTGTCGATGGTGTGCCGGTCTTCGAACGAAGTGCCCGAACCGGCCCGAAGGGCGAAGTCCTCGTGGCCCCAGGCTCGACGGGCCGGCCCCTCGTCATGATGCCGTGGGCTTGAGGCAACAGGCCCCTTGGCGACAAACGGTTGAAACCGAAGGCCTCGTCTGAGAATCGGGGTCCACGGTGCACATCGCCATGCTCGCAGGGGAGTACCCACCGAGGTGGGGCGGCATGGCCACCACCATCTTCCACCTCTGCGCTGAACTCGGCCGCGCTGGCCATCGGGTCACCGTCATCACGCGACGTGGTTCTGGTGAGGCTCCTGCCCTCGACGGCATCCGGATCGTTGAGGTCCCGTGGCTGAAGGTGCCAATGGCCTTCACAAGATCGTACGGGCGGCAAGCGCTGAAGGCCTTGAAAGAGGTCCACGCCGAGGACCCCGTCGA
>JAURMD010000152.1 GCA_030830875.1 Thermoplasmatota archaeon
AAGTAGTACCGAACGAAGACCTCGGTCAATTGTGTCCCAATGGCGATTCCGATGATGGCGGCCACCGCTCCGAGGATAACGGGAGGGAGAAGGTAGGCCAGCAAGAGGGTCATGCTCGGCGTACCAAGCGAGCGCAGCACGGCGATTTCCCGGCGTTGCCGCTTGACCAAACGCTCCAACGACACGGCGAGAATGAGCGCCGAGACGCTGACGAGCATCCCAACCATCACCGGCTGACTGGTCTTCGCTCCCTCCAGATCCTGACGGAGCAGTTCAACGCCGAATTGGGTGCTGCGATCGCCGACCTGCACCGTGCTCAGGTTCTGCTCCCGCAAGGCGGTCGCAAGCGCTTCACGCAAGGCCTGAAGGTCAGTCCCCTCGACTTCAGGGGTGTCAAGGAGGTCCCACTCCGGCGTGCCCTCAACGTCCACGAGCAGGCGGTTTCGGGTCCCTTCACCCAGCCCGGTCAAACCAACCAGAAGGTCGATGTCCAGGTAGGCGACCATCAACGTCCCCGGGGTTGGCACCAACACGTCGGGCGACGAAACCCAGTAGGCGTGGTCCGGTTGAACGGCGAAGCCCACGACGTCGAAGTCGTACTCGCTGCCGTTCAATTCGAGGGTGACCGTGTCGCCAAGTTCCACCCCCATTTCTTTCCGCACCTGTTGGTCAAGCACGACTTCGCCCTCACCGGGCCGCTGGCTGCCCCAAGCCTGCGCAGCGTTGTCGAGGGCGTAGAGCCGGTTGATGCGTCCAAGCCCTGTGTCCGTGAGGTCCATGCCGTGCACGACCATCACCGCCCGATCACCAACGTTAGCTGCACAGGTGGCGTCCTCTTCGGCACATCCACGAGCGAGGGCGACGGCCGAGCGTTGGGCGTCGCTCAGGCTGTATTCACCGCGCAACGTGAGCCGCGTCTCGCACGACGCGATGGCCAGGCCTTCGGTGGCTGGCGTGGACGCGCAGGCCTGAAGCAGGGCGTCGTTGTCGTAGGTGAAGCCATCCGGCCCCTCCACAAAGAGGTCGCCAAGGTTCGTTTCCTCGTAGTACCGTGCGTACACCTCGTCCGCTGTGCGAAGGTGTTCCGCCATCATGACGGAGACCGAGGTTGACATGATGAGCAGCATCAGAAAGAGCCCCATCACCACGCCGTTGCGTGCGTAGTGCCGGAAGAGCCGCTTGACCTGCAGTCGCACGCCGTTCACTCCTTCCGTCTCGGTCGGGCTGCTTCTGTGACGTCTTTCACGACCGCCTTCAGGGCTTTCGCCGTGTTGACGCCCCCGGAGATGGCGGCTTCGACGGGCCTTCGGACGCTTTCGACCACCTCTTCCGCGGTGTCGAGGACGTCCTTTACAACGTGCTTTCCCTTGCTGACCAGCGTTCCGGCCGGGCCTGTTTCGTCGCTGTGCAAGCGCCCGGAATCCAGCCGCAGAACACGAGTGGCGTGGGCTGTGAGTGCCTCGTCGTGCGTCACGATGACGGCGGTCACGCCCTCCTTTCTGCAGATGTCAAGAAGGGCCTTCATGACCTGTTGGGTGGTCTCCGAATCGAGGTTTCCAGTCGGCTCGTCACCGAGCAACAAGCGCGCATGCTTTGCGAGGCTTCGGGCGATGGCGACGCGTTGTTGCTGACCGCCAGAAAGTTCGGCCGGGAAGCGCTGTTCAAGCCCTTCGAGGCCGACCCTGGCGAGCATGTGCATCGCCCGAGCGCGGTCTCGACCGCCGGAGATCTCCTGAGCCAGCATGACGTTTTCCAGCACCGTGAGGTCGCCGAGCAGGTTGTACTGTTGGAAGACGTACCCAATGTTGGCACGGCGGAAGGCGGCTTGGGCCTCGAGCGCCGTCGCACGCCGACGTTCGGCCAGCGTTCGGCCTGGCCAGCGCACCAGACCGAGCCCGAATCCAACCGTTCGTTCGATCAGCCACAACGGGGGTGACAGCAGGGGGTGAGGTCGAGGGATGGTGAATGGGGTCGCCTCCAAGGCATCCGGTGCTGAGGGAACGACCTGCCCCCGGAAGCGGTAGGTGCCCTCCGTGGGGCTGTCCATGGCGGAGAGGACGTTGAGGAGCGTGGTCTTTCCTGAGCCAGATGGCCCGAGCAGCATCACGACCACTTCACCCTCGTTGAGGGTCAGATCGATGCCGTCGAGTGCCGGCACCGTTTCACCGGCAGAGACGTAGACGCGTCGGATGCCTTCGAGTTGAACGAGCGGCGTGCCTGAGCCAGAGCCCATGGCTGGTGGGTGCCCCCTCCCGATTTGAGGTTGCTTCCGGACGATGTCGGCACGGACGTCTTCCAAAGCCTTCGCTGCACTGGGTTCCTCTCCTGCGGAGACCGTCCTCACCTTGATGAGTCCGATGCACGTCGCAAGGCCAAGCAGGGGTCGCCAAGCTTGGTCAACGGCGGTGGGTTTAGGTCCCATTCCTCAACGGTTCGCAGGTTCGAATCCTGCTCCCTGCACCACGAATCGACCCCCTCCCCCACCTCCATGCGGCCACCTTCATAAGCGGAGGATTGGCGTTCGCGTTGATGGCGAATTGGAACACGCGCTTGCGATAGATCCATCTCGGGTTTGGTCTGATGATTTCGGCGTACTTCTTCCCCATCACCATGAACCAGGACGTCAACTTCTGGGACGACCGCCCGCAGGTCACGATGTTTGTTGGCGGGGTGGTGATGGCGGTCGTTTTCTGGACGGGCATCATCAAGTGGCAATTGCCTCGCATCAAGAAGTGGAACCGCAACCGAAAGAAAGCGGCCCTACCGGCCGAGTGATGGCGTTCATGCGCAGAAGCGGCGGTCGGAACCAATGCCTGAGGCGGAGCCGTCTCGATTCGGCATAAACGATAAGTCCCAAACCTGATTGCTGCCAGTCCATGGATGCACACGAACGTCGTGTCACGGAAAGCCTTCTCAAGTTGCTCTTCTCCATTGTCGCGCTGCAGTTGGCGAAGCACAAACAGAAGGCCTTGTTCTTCGTCCGCGTCCTTGGAACGGTCTTGCTGGCTGGTGGCCTTGGTCTCTGTACGTTTGGCGCCATGGCCTGGCATCGTGACAGCCTCGCTGGACGTTCTGCAGCGGACAGCGTGGGTTTCTTCCTTTTTGCTGGCGGAACCGTTGTCTTGGCGCTCGCCGCGGGCGTTTTGTTGGTGTTTGCACCTGTGCTCGCCAAGGCGATTGAGGAACTCGAGGCGTCCTCGGAAGAACCGGACCGTTGTCTCAAGCGAGGTCAAAGCGGTCCGCGTTCATCACCTTGGTCCAGGCCGCGATGAAGTCCGCCACGAACTTGCCGTGGTTGTCGTCCTGCGCGTAGACCTCAGCGATGGCTCGGAGCACCGAGTTGCTGCCGAAGACAAGGTCGCAGCGCGAAGCGCGGCGGACGACCTTCCCGGTCGAGCGATCCTTGGCCTCGTACGAGTTGCTGCCCGTCGGGGTCCAGCTGACGTTCATGTCGAGCAGGGTGGTCAGGAAGCCGTTGCTGAGCGTGCTCCCGTCCGTGAACAAGCCGCGGTCGTCCGAGGAGACGCCGAGCGAACGGAGGCCGGCCACCATGACGGTCATCTCCGGAGCGGAGAGGCCGAGGAGTTGCGCCTTGTCGATCATCATTTCTTCGGGGCTGACCGAGAAGTTGGTCTTCAGGTAGTTCCGGAAGCCGTCGGCGACGGGCTCGAGCGGCTCGAAGGAGGACGCGTCGGTCATCGCTTCGGTCGCGTCACCCCGGCCGGGACTGAACGGAACGTCCTTGCCGGACGCCATCTCAATGCCCACGCCACCGGCGAGGACGATGGTGTCGGCGAGGCTGGCGCCATGGGCTTCGGCCAAGGGGCCGAGGACGCCGAGGACCTTCGCGAGTTGGGCCGGCTTGTTGCCTTCCCAGTCCTTCTGCGGAGCCAAGCGGATGCGAGCACCGTTGGCACCACCGCGCATGTCGGAGCCACGGAAGGTGGAGGCGCTGGCCCAAGCCGTCTCAACCATCTCAGCAACGGAGAGTCCGCTGCCCTTGATGGCCGCCTTGAGCGCACCGACGTCGTATCCGGTCGGGCCCGTGGGAACGGGGTCCTGCCAAATCAGGTCCTCGTCGGGGACTTCTGGGCCGAGGTAGCGCACCTTGGGCCCCATATCGCGGTGGAGGAGCTTGAACCAAGCGCGAGCGAAGGCGTCGGCGAACTGGTCCGGGTTCTCGTGGAAACGCTTCGAAATTTCTCGGTAGGCGGGGTCACGGATCATCGCCATGTCGGCAGTGGTCATCATGATGGGCACCTTCTTCGAGGGGTCTTCGGCGTCGGGCGCCATGTCTTCCTCAGCGAGGTTGGACGGTGTCCATTGGTGAGCGCCTGCCGGGCTCTTGGTGAGGGCCCAGGTCTCGTCGTACTTGAACAGGAGATCGAAGTAACCGTTGTCCCACGTGGTCGGGTTGGCGGTCCATGAGCCTTCGATGCCGCTGGTGATGGTGTCGCTGCCAACGCCAGAGCCGTGGTCGTTCTTCCATCCAAAGCCCATCTGCTCCATCGGAGCCCCCTCGGGCTCGGCTCCAACCAGGCCAGCATCCCCGGCGCCGTGCGCCTTGCCAAAGGTATGGCCGCCAGCGGTGAGCGCGACGGTTTCCTCGTCGTTCATCGCCATCCGAGCAAAGGTCTCTCGAATGTCCTGCGCGCTGAGGAGCGGGTCAGGGTTGCCGTTGGGGCCTTCGGGGTTGACGTAGATGAGGCCCATCTGCACGGCGGCGAGCGGGTTCTCAAGGGATTGTCGGGTGTCGCCGTAGCGGTTGTCCCCGAGCCATTCTCCTTCCGAGCCCCAGTTGATGTCTTCCTCGGGGTGCCAGATGTCGACACGGCCAGCGCCGTAGCCGAAGGTCGTGCCACCCATGCTCTCGATGGCGACGTTGCCGGCGAGGATGATGAGGTCAGCCCAGCTGATCTTGTTGCCGTACTTTTGCTTGATCGGCCAGAGGAGGCGACGCGCCTTGTCGAGGTTGCCGTTGTCGGGCCACGAGTTGAGCGGGGCAAAGCGCTGCGCGCCCGTGCCACCACCGCCACGGCCGTCACCGGTGCGGTAGGTGCCAGCGGCGTGCCAGGTCATGCGGATGAAGAAGGGGCCGTAGTGGCCGTAGTCCGCGGGCCACCAGTCTTGGCTGTCGGTCATGAGGTCGTTCAGGTCGGCCTTGAGGGCGGCGAAATCCAGACTGGAGAAGGCGGCCGCGTAGTCAAAGTCCACACCAAGGGGGTTGGTCTTGACGTCGTGCTGGTGCAGGATGTTGAGGTTGAGGGCGTTGGGCCACCAGTCCATGTTCCTCGTGCCCATCGCGTGGTTGGTGTGGCTTCCGTGCATCACGGGGCATCCGCCCCCGCCCATGTCTGACGTCATGGCCCGACCGAACTCTGGGGCGTTAATGAAGATGAGTATGAACCCCTTCGACATGCGTCTGACGGCGGTCAAGCAGGAGCACAGGCGAACCCTGCCCCTTCAACGGCAGCAATCACAGTGTCCATGCTCACGTTGCCGGTGCAGGAGACCGAGCCCGTTCCCGTATGGTGGTCGATGTTGGCCTCGCTGACGCCATCAATGGATTCCAGCACGCGAGTCACCCGGCCAGAGCAACCCCCGCAGGTCATCCCGTCGATTTTGAGGTGGTGCACGGCCATGGTGTACCTTTGCGTGCGACCCGTATCATACTTCCCAACGACGCGGCTTCCACCATCGCAACGTGAGGCTGTTGCCCACCACGCTGAGGCTTGAGAGGCTCATGGCAGCAGCAGCGAATGCAGGTGGGAGCAACCATCCGGTCCATGGGTAGAGCAGGCCCATGGCGAGCGGGATGCCCACGATGTTGTACCCGAAGGCCCAACCCAAGTTGGTTCGGATGCGGGACATGGTGGCACGGCCGAGTCCAATGGCGCCGAGCACGTCCATGAGGTCGTCTTTGAGGAGCACCACGCCCGCGGCATCGAGGGCGATGCCTGCTCCGCCGCCCATCGCCACACCGAGTTCTGCTGCCGCTAAGGCCGCTGCATCGTTGATGCCGTCGCCTACCATCGCGACACATCGCCCTTCCGACTGCAAACGTATCACTTCCTCGACCTTCGCATCGGGAAGCACCTCTGCGACCACGGTAGCGATGCCCACCTCGTCGGCCACACGTCGAGCCGTGCCGTCACGGTCGCCGGTCAACATCACCACCTCGAGCCCTTCGGACTTCAGGCGACGGATGGCCTCGACCGATGAAGGTCGAAGCGAATCCCGGAGTTCAACCCAACCGAGCAGGCCTTCCTGGTCGCCGACGAGCACCAGGCCGACACCTGTTTCGGCACGTTCGGAGAGGGTGGCGCGTACATCGTCGGGAACCGTGCAGCCCACGTCGTCCATCATGGCGAGGTTGCCGACCCCCACGTCGCGACCGTCAAGCAGCCCTCGAACGCCTTTGCCTCCAACCACACGACGTTCGGTCACGCCCGGCGCAGGGAGGTCGAAGTTCGCCCTCGACCACCGGATGGCGTCGGCGATGGGATGCGTGCTGTCTTGCTCGAGGTCGTCAGCGAGCGCGAGCAACCCGGGGATGTCGCCTCGAAGCAGTTCGATGTTGGCGATGCGAGGCCGTCCTTCGGTGATCGTCCCGGTCTTGTCGAGCACGACCGTATCGATGTGCACCGAGCGTTCGAGGTCTTCGATGCCCTTGACAAGGATGCCAAAGCGAGCGCCCATGCCCGTTCCAACCACGAGCGCGGTCGGGGTTGCAAGGCCGAGCGCACACGGACAGGCGATGACCAGGGTCGAGACGAGGACGAGCATCACGGTGGTGGAGCCGGCCCCAGTGATCCACCATCCCGTGGCCGCCAGCACCGCAGCCGTGGCGACGACGGGAACAAAGATCGATGAAATCCGGTCCACCAACCGCTGCACGGGGGCTGTGCCTTCCTGAGCCGCTTCAACGAGCGAAATCACGCGGTCGAGCAGGCCTTTGCCCGCAGGTTGCGTCACCCGGAGGTGAAGCACGGCATCAACCGGGCTTGTTCCGCCGTGCACCTCATCGCCTTCCTCCACGGACACAGGGTAGGGTTCGCCCGTGAGCGAGGCCATGTCAAGCAACACCCGGTTTCCGACGAGCACACCGTCGAGGGGCACCACTTCGCCGGGTCGAACCCGGATCATGTCTCCAGCTGCAATCTCCTCCAGCGGGACCGCCGTGGTGCTGCCGTGGGGGGTCCCATCGTCGACGCGCCATGCTTCGTCTGGCCGAAGCGACATGAGGGCGTGAACGGCGTCGGTGGCCTGCAGTTTGGCTCTGGCTTCGAGGTGGTCGCCGAGAAGAAGGAAGGCGATGATCGCGGCCCCTCCGTCGATGAACACGGTCCCGTCACCAACCACGTGACCAAGCAGGCCTCCGAAGACCACAGCGAGGCTCCACAGCATCGCGGTGGAGGACCCCATGGACACGAGCACGTCCATGTTGGCGGAGCGTCGTCGCAGCGATGCGAGGGCGCCGGTATGGAAGCGGTAACCAAGCCCAAGCCACACCATGAGGCCAAGCACAAGTGCGACGACGTGATTCAGCACCACCCCTTCGGGAGCCAAGGCCCCGTGACCTCCCCCCTCCACGTTCAAGGTCGGACCAAGGTGCCCGAGCGGAGGCAGGCCCATGCCGCCCATCGGCATGGTGAGCAGCATGCACAAGACCGCCAGCACGAGGGCTGCGCCAACGGTGCGCCCCTGCTGCCGTACTTCGCGTTCTGAGGCACGCCTTCGCTCGCTCGGGTCGATGGCCGGTTGGGCGGTGAAGCCACCACGTTCGATGGCCGCAATCACCTGAGCAAGGTCCGCGCCCTCCCTTAGGACAAGGCTTGCCCGCTCCAACGGGAGGTTGACGCTCACCCGTTCGACGAGGTCGGTGGCCTGCACCAATCGTTCCACAGAAGCAGAGCAGGCTGCGCAGGTCATGCCGCCAACGTCGAGGCGGAGGGCTCGCTCCACGACGAGGGCTACAAACGAGTCCGCTTGAACCTGTGCGCTGACCTTCACAGCGGAGCGAGGTCCAAGCGCCCCGTCCACAGGTCCACACCTCGAAGCCTGCAGGGAAACCGTTCGCCCAAACGCAGGCGGGGTTGGCCGCCCTCTTCACCGGTGACCATCAGGCCGTGTTCGTCGACGCTCAACCGATCCTTCCCACCGAGCGCGCTGAGGTGCAGCCGCCCTTGCAAGGCTCCGTCGTCTTCGAGGTCAAGGTGCACGAAGGGTGAACGCAGCGCGACGACGCGAGCCGGCCAGTGTCCCGATGGTGCCCCGACATGGAGATGCATCGCGAAGGCTTGATCCACGGCCTCCCATTCCATACGCTTCGCGGCCCAACCCTGCTGGGAGCAGTGCTCGGCGAGCTCCTCGACGTCAGCAGTGTTGTGGGCCCACGCTTCACCTCGTAGCATGGCCTTCAGTTGACGGTGGGCAACGAGGTCAGGGTAGCGCCGGATGGGGCTGGTGAAATGGGCGTAGGCGTCAAGGTCCAGTCCAAAATGCCCTGTATTCGTCGAGGAATATGTTGCACGTTGCATGATTTGGAAGAGGCTCTGGTCCACAACGCGGCGTGTCGAGCCACGCAAGGCGCTCGCCGCGGACTGCGCTTGTCGAAGCGCATTCAGCATGTCCCGTCGCGCCTCGGGGTCGATGACCTCGGAGCGGTGCTCCTTCGGGTCGTTCTCGGGAGCAAGGCTCACCGTCACCGCGTCCGCCCACGCGCTCAGCAGGTCCGACAGTTCCTCCGTCGTGCTTTGCCCTGTGGTGCGGTAGGAGGGCATCGGTAGTTCGATGTCGACCTCCAAGGCAGCAAGGCGAGCGTTCAGGGCCTCGACTTCAGCCTTGTCAGGAGGAAGGTGGCACCGCCACGGGAGCGGGGCGCCTGCAGCACCGAGCAGTTCACCCACCGCAGCGTTGGCGGCGACCATGAACGCCTCGATCATCTCCGTTGCGGCGTTGGGTCGCTTCACCTCCACGGAGAGGGTTCCGTCCTCATGCAACCGAGGGCGCAGTTCAGCGTTGTGCAAACTGAGACGAACCTCGTCCTTCCTCAAGGAGGCAGCGACATCGAACAAGGGGCGGAGGTCCTCGTCTTCGAGGACGTCGTCGTAGGCTCGGTTCTGACGCACCCGAACGATGGCTTCGTGCGCTGTTGGCGCCCCAAACCGGCCGTCGTTGTACGGCAGTTCGAGCACCATGGCTCGGCGGTCGACGTTCGCTCGGAGGCTGCACAGGTCGTCTGCCAACCGTGGAGGAAGCATGGGCAGCACGGTGTGAGGCAGGTAGACGGACGTCGCCCGAGCACGCGCGGCGCGGTCCAAGGAGGACCCAAGCGGCACGTAGGAGGCCACGTCGGCGATGGCAATCCAAAGCGTCGACGTTTCGGTGTCGAACCAAACGGCATCATCGAAGTCTTTCGCATCTGCAGGGTCGATGGTCATGAACGGGAGGTGCCGGAGGTCGCGACGTCCCTGCTCGATGTCGGCATCGCCGTTCACTTCGGGCAGCGCGTCGGCTGCCTCGACAAGGGTGTCCCTCCACGCTTCGGGGAAGGGATTCTCCCCCTGCCGTGCTCGGGCTCGACCGCGTTCCACCAGCAAGCAACGCGTGTCGGCCCTCCCGTGCTTGTGGAGCACCATCGCGAGGTGAGGCTCCACTTCGCGGAATCGCAATCCGCTGGAACGCCTGGCCCAGTCCTCCATGGCGGCGTCAAGGTCGAACCCACCCCACGTGGTCAACGCCTCTCCATCGATCAAGGTCCAAGCCTTTGACCATTCACGCCGAGGTCGGCCAAAGAGTGTCGCTTCCGCGGCCTCAAGAAGCAAGGTCGCTGGCTCGCCTTCTCGCGTCATCATGCCCTGAAAATGCGCAACGGCTCCGCAGATGCATTCGACATCCTCCTTCGTGCGCAACCGAATCATGGCCCCTTCGCGCTTCAGCCAATGACCACGGCGCGCGGCCTCGTCGACGTCATCCAGAAATCGTCGATGGCGGCGCTTTGCCTCGGCCTGATCAGGAGGCTGCTGTTCCCTGCGTGTCAACGCTGACCAGAGTTCCTCCCCGGTCATGGCGCGCTCGCACGCTTCGGGGCAGGCCTCGTGAAGA
>JAURMD010000153.1 GCA_030830875.1 Thermoplasmatota archaeon
ACGCCACGTCAGGGAGAAGCGTACCAACCGTGTGTGCCTGCCATCCGCCAAAGGTGGCGCCGTCGGTCGAGGTTCGAACGTCGACGGTCACGTTGGTCCCTGCATCAACCTGCAGGGCGACGCGACCAAGCCGCTGCTCGGGAGGTCGTTCAACCACGGCACTTGTCCACGTTCCTGCCGAGCCTGCGACGGTTGGTTGGAGGCCACAGGTGCCGAGGGCCACGCCTTCGCTGATGCCTGCCGCAAGGTCGAGGTGCTCGACGGGGATGGCGGCGTCGGTGGTGGTGGTGACGGCCGTCGCTTGTTCACCGCCGTACCACGGGGTCACCATGTCGATCTCAAGCCCCACCGCGTCGACACGAAGTTCGCTGTCGTCGGTGCCTCCCACAGACACGTAATCCAGGCGAACGGTCAACGACGCAAGGTCGTTCCATGACCAGTTCTCCATGTCGGTCAACGCGACGGCGAAGGGTTGGCCCTGCATGTAATCGATGCCGGTGGGGGTGTGCGCGAAGGTCTTCACAAGGTCGTAGGTGCCGCCCGTTTCGTGCGAAATCCGCACGCTGTCCTGCTGCAATCCATCAGGGATGGCGATGGCCAGCAGCAGGTTCACCGCCTTGAGTTCGTTGCCGGTCAATCCACTGACGTCAAATCCCGTCACGTCAATGACGGGACCCGTGGTCCACGTGTACGCACCGTCGGGAGCACCGATGGACGCGTTGGAATCCGTCGGGCTTGACGAGGCCCACACGGTGGTGGACACAAGATGCTCCGGCCGTTCGTGCAGCAACGTCAGCCGCTGGTCGGCCACCATGGCGGTGGTGTGTTCCGCGGGATCGTTGCTGAAACTCACCGAATCGCTCAGCGTCCACGCTGACGCGTCGTTGAAGGTTCCCTGAGGCAGCAGGTCGACGCTCGAGGTGGAGTGCACGCTGCGGGCCGACACCGGGAGCGTCGGCAGCAGGAAGAGGACAAGCAGGAGCATCGCCACGCCTCGGCGGGTCATGGTTCACGGTGGCCTGCTGCGGCACTTGAACGCACGGGTCATTTGGCCTGCGGTGCGTTGAAATAGGCGCGGCAGGACGCTCGGCCACCTCATGGCTGTGGTGGTGTAGGGGTTAGCACGAGGGATTGTGGTTCCCTCAGCCCGGGTTCAATTCCCGGCCACGGCCCTCCAATGCGAATCGTTGCGAGCGGGCAGTGGCCTCAGGCGTGATGCTGCTTGACGGTCTTCGCACGGCAAGGCCGTGCTCACCTCCCGGCCACGGCCCTCCAATGCGAATCGTTGCGAGCGGGCTGTGGCCTCAGGGGCACCGTTGCGAGGCGTTCTTCGCACGGCAGGGCCGTGCTCACCTCCCTGCCACGGCGAGCGTTCGGTAGTGCATGGGCTGGGCGGTGTTCACTGCGCGCAGTGGGCGATGACCGCGTCGTAGTCCGGCTCTTGTCCGGGGTTCTCGGCGACCCAAGCCCAGCCCACCGTTCCGTCGGCTTCGACAACGAACACGGCGCGCTGGCTGACCGTGTAACCGGGAATCACGAAATCGTTGAGGGCCACGCCCCACGACGTGCACGCCTCACGGTGGACGTCGGAAAGGAGGGGGAATCCAATCCCGTTCGCATTGGCGAAGGCCGCGTTTGAGAAGGGAGCGTCAACGGAGACGCCGACGACGGTGGCGTTTGCGTCACCAAGGGTGGCCATGGCCTCGGTGAAGGTGCACAATTCCTTGGTGCAGACGCCGGTGAAGGCCGCTGGGTAGAACGCGACGACGACACGCTGACCGGCGTGATCGGCGAGGTTCCATGCCGTGCGGTCGTGGGCGGTCAGGCTCAGGGCAGGGGCGGCATCGCCGACGGAGGTCATGCACCGTCGCCGTCTTCGGCATCGCTTGAATCTGCCTCCACCGAGGCGCCCTTGGTTCCAGCGTTGTCGTTCGCCTTTTGCGCCGCTCGTTCGGCTCGCCGTTCTGCTTTTTCGACGGTCTTCTCGGCCTTGCGAAGTTCCCGCTTGTACGCACGGCTGCTTTCGAGCGCCTCCCTGTCGAGCAGGGCTCTTCCGTGGGGTGTAAGGTACTGTTCCAAGGGGTCAACACGCCGACGGACGGAGGTAGAACCCCTGCCTCGCCCCTTCAAGTTCGTCTGAATGGCGATGGCACGCTCTCGTCGTTCGGCTTCGGTGAGGTTCTTCATCGACGAGTCGCGCATGAGCGCATCCATCTCGTTTCGTGCGCGTCGCTTCTTCGCGGCGCGCTGTTGGTACACAAGGCTCACGCCGGTGATGGGAACGGCGAACCAAATCGAGGTCGACACGCCGGGGTGCAACGAGAGGACCGGCATCCCCATCGCGATGTGAACGCCGACCAAGAGACCAAGCGCACCGATGAGCGAGGCGGCGAGGACCGGAAGCGAACGGCGAACGGAGCGCGTGAAGAACCATGTCGCAAGGGCGGCCACCAAGGGAATGAATTCGCCTTGCTCGATGTCGATGCCGCGAACGTAGAGGGCTTCAACCGCAGCGGTGATGGCACTGAAGGCCAGCAACCCCGCGGCCAGCCTCAGGCTCATCTGCGCCACGCTGACCATGATCATGCCGATCAGGAGCGCGATGGCCACCTGCGCCTGAGCCATGGTCAGGGGGACAGCAATGCCGGCCGCGACCAACAGGTCGAGCAGGGTTGGCGCGAGCAAGTAACCTGCCACAGCACCGATGGAGAAGGCCGTGATGGGAAGGCGTCGGTGGCCCTGCAGCAAGAGCAGCACCGAAAACGCGAGGATCGGGACGGCCGCGACCAGCCCGTACCCTTCGACCACGAGCAGAAGGTCCGTGCCGGACGCTGCTACGTCGTCGAGGCGACCCATGACGTGTGGAGGCTCCGTTGGGACTTCAATTCCGCGCTCCGGGAAACGGAAGCATCATGCCGCAAACGGCGTGGTTTCGAACGTGGACGACGGATTGCGCTTACCGGAGGTCGACGGGGGGCTGCTCGACGCCCTGACCCCTCAGGTGGAGGCGACCGCGCGACGCGAAGCGGAGGATGCGAAGGCCAAGGCCCCCACGCCGCTGCTCATCGCGCTGTTCGCGTGGGCCTGCCTCGTGGTTGGCCTGTATTGGGCGTGGACCCTCGAAGCCTTCGCTCCGCTTGGTGTCGTGCTTGTCTTTTTCCTCCTCGTCGTGCCCTTTGAACGGCTCTTTCCTCGGCATCCGCAACCGTTGCGTCGCCCTCGTGTGATGCACGATGTCTCCCACGCCTTGCTCGCCCCGGTCAGTGGGGTGCTCGCTGGGGCCGCGGTGATCGTGGTGGCCGTGGTGTCGCTCGCGTGGATTCCTGGCTTGCTGCTCCGTCCCATCGTCGCGATGATTCCCGACGGCACCCGCCTTGTCGTTGGGGTGCTGTTGTTCGACTTGACCGTGTACTGGACGCACCGGTTCTACCACGAGGTGCCCTTCCTATGGCGGTTCCATCAGGTCCATCATTCGACCGAGCACCTCGACTGGGTCTCTGGATTCCGTACGCACCCGCTCGACGGGGCCTTGCTGGCCCCCGCCTTCGTCTTCTTGATCACCGCTGGATTTTCACCGGAGTTCGGGGGAATCCTCGCGGTGCTTCAGGCGCTCCTCGGCCTCTTCCTGCACGCCAACGTGCGAGTGCGCCTCCGGCCCTTGCATCCACTGATCATCACCCCCGAGTTTCATCACTGGCACCATTCAAGCCACGAGGAGGCCCGCTGGTCGAATTACTCGACCTTCTTTCCGGTCTGGGACCTCCTGTTCCGAACCTACCACATGCCGAAGGACGCCCGTCCCTCTCGGTACGGCATCGACACGCCGATGCCCGTCCACGTCGTGCAGCAATGGGCCCTCCCCTTCCGGGGACTTGGGAGCCCATGGTACCCGCTGCGGCATCCCTTCAAAGCCCTACGACGGCTCTTCACGGGGGTTCGAAGCCTTCTGAGTGACATGCGATGGAGCATGACCCGGAAGCGGGACCAGACCCCGTTCGGGCGCCCCATCGTGCCGGACCCTTCCCACCTTCGTGGTGCGGTGCAGAACGAAGGGCCTTAGGCGACCGCTCTAAGCGGCCGCTATGGGCTTCTTGGCGTGCCCCCTCTGCCTCTCGCTGTCCATCTACCCGTGGATGGGGTTCACCACCGGTCAGCGCTACCTGTGCCAGTCGTGCGAAGAAATCAGCGTCGTGGTCCTTGAATTCGACGAGGAAGAGGACTACCTCACGGTGGTCGAAGCGGAGCGTGCGGAGGAGAAAGACCCCGCCGCATTCAAGAATGAACCCAAGGTCGCAGGAGCGGTGGTGACGATGGGACACGACCTCGCCAACCCGACCGAGGCACACGTCATGCTTCGGGAGATGGTTCGAGACTGGGTAATGGAACACCTTGAGCCTCAGGCCCTTGAGCACGACCGTGCCGAGCGGTTCAACCTCGAGTTGATGCGCTCGATGGGGGAGATGGGGCTGCTCGGCATCACCGCCGACGAGGAATTCGGTGGGGCCGGGCTCGACGCCACCGCGGCCTGCATCGTTCATGAGGAACTCTCCGCCAGCGACCCTGGCTTCGCCCTTGCCTACCTCGCCCACAGCATGCTTTTCGTCAACAACCTCAGCGTGAACGGCAACGAGGACCAGCGTGCACGCATCCTCCCCAAGGTGTGTTCAGGGGAGTGGATTGGCGCGATGGCGATGTCCGAGCCCGATGCGGGTACCGACGTCCTCGGACTCGGCACCACCGCGGTTCAGCAAGCAGACGGCACCTGGTTGATCAACGGGCGAAAAATGTGGATCACCAACGGAACCCTCGACGAGCAAGGCACCCCCGCCGATGTGGTGTGGGTGTACGCCCGCACCGGAACCGACGCCGATGGGCGCGTTGAACTGAGCACCTTCCTCGTGGAAGCAGGAATGCCCGGATACAGCGTGGGTCAGAAAATCATGGACAAGACGGGCATGCGGGCGTCGAACACCGCTGAACTCGTCTTCCAAGACTGCATCGTTCCCGCGGCCAACCTCGTCGGCGAGGTTGGAGGGTCGCTCGTTCACATGATGGGCAACCTTGAGCTCGAGCGGCTCACGCTCGCAGCGATGTCCCTCGGCATCGCGCGAAGGGCGCTCGCCGAGATGAACCGCTATGCCGGCGAGCGTGAGGCCTTCGGCCGGCCCATCCGTGACTTCGGGCAGATCCAGCGCCACGTGGGCGATTCGTGGGCCAAGTACCGCGCCATGCGCGCCTACATCTACGACACCGCTGCTTCGCTGGCCATCGGTGAAGCAGGCCAACGCCTTGATTCCGACGGAGTGAAGTTGTTCGCGAGCACCGCGGCCAAGG
>JAURMD010000154.1 GCA_030830875.1 Thermoplasmatota archaeon
GGCGACGCCACGGTCTACCAAGCGGCGCTCATCGCCGCCTTGGACGACGAAGTCATCACGGAAGACGAGTGGGCGATGATCGACGTCTTCCGCTCGTTGCTCGGGCTGCAGCCAGAGGACCATGCCCTCATTGAAGAAGCGATCCGCTCGATGGCCGAGGTGGACGAGCACGGCGCCCGGCGCCTCGAGCGCCTCGAAGCCTACCTCGTGGCGCATCCCCTCCGGTGAGGTTTGACGGCCCGTGGAGGGGTCGTCCTTCCGTGCCAAAATTTCAATGAGTTCGCACCCTGAAGTTACGGCGACGTGCATCGGTTTTTCCGGCCAATGAGGGACAACGGTTAGAAACGGTCCGAGGGTCGGCTTGCCCAACCACACAGGTGAGCCCATGAGCATCGTCCACGAGGTCTTCGAATCCGTCAAGCGCCGCGACCCCGACCAGCCTGAGTTCCATCAGGCGGTCTGGGAAGTGTTGGAAAGCCTGGAGCCGGTGCTTGCGAAGCACCCCCACTACGCCGATGTGGTCAAGCGCATCGTCGAGCCCGAGCGGCTCATCCACTTCCGCGTCCCCTGGGTCGACGACAGCGGTGCGATGCACGTCAACCGCGGCTTCCGCATCCAGTTCAACGGCGCCATCGGCCCCTACAAGGGCGGCCTGCGCTTCCACCCCTCGGTCAACGCGTCCATCCTGAAGTTCCTCGCCTTTGAGCAGGTCTTCAAGAACAGCCTGACCGGCCTTGCGATGGGCGGCGGCAAGGGTGGCTCGGACTTTGACCCCAAGGGCAAGTCCGACGCCGAAGTCATGCGCTTCTGCCAGTCCTTCATGATGGAATTGTGGCGCCACATCGGCCACAACCTCGACGTTCCCGCCGGTGACATCGGCGTCGGTGGCCGTGAGATTGGCTACATGTTCGGCATGTACCGCAAGCTCCGCAACGACCACGAGTCCGGCGTCCTGACCGGCAAGGGCCTCGACTACGGCGGTTCGCTCATACGCCCCGAAGCGACCGGCTACGGCTGCGTGTACTTCGCCCGTGAGATGCTCGCCACCAAGGGCAAGTCCTTCGACGGCGCCACGGTCGCCATCTCCGGCTCCGGCAACGTCGCGCAGTTCGCTGCGGAGAAGGTGCTCGACCTCGGCGGCAAGCCCGTGACGATGTCCGACTCCTCCGGATGGATCCATGTCCCCGGCGGCATGGACCGCGCCATGCTCGCCTTCATCATGGACCTGAAGAACAACCGTCGTGGTCGCCTTTCCGAGATGGCCAACATGGACGGTGTCACCTACACCGCGGCCCAGCCCGAGCCCTCGCTCAACGGTCTTTGGGGTGTGAACGTCGACGTCGCGCTGCCCTGCGCCACCCAGAACGAACTCAACGGTGAGGAGGCGGCGATGCTCGTTGCGAACCAGGTCATCGCGGTGGCCGAGGGCGCGAACATGCCCTGCACCCCCGAAGCGGTGTCCGCCTTCCAGAAGGCCGGTGTGCTCTTCGCCCCCGGCAAGGCCAGCAACGCCGGTGGCGTTGCGACCTCGGGCCTTGAGATGTCACAGAACTCCCTCCGCCTCTCGTGGACCCGCGAGGAAGTGGACGAACGCCTCGAGACCATCATGGTGAACATCCACAAGAACGCAGCAGCGGCCGCCAAGGAATACGGCCGTGAAGGCGACTACGTGTTCGGTGCGAACGTCGCTGGCTTCCGCAAGGTCGCCGACGCGATGATCGCGCAGGGCATCGTCTGAGCCCCGAACGCTGGAGCCCAGCGTTGGGCAGGTTCGGCCTGAGCGTGCGGCTTCGGAGGAAGCCTGAGAAGGGGCCTCGTGCACCCTTCCCGCATGGTCGAGACCGAAGCCCCACCGCAGCCGAGAGGACAAGGACGAGCGAGCGGCCCGTGCAGCGCGAAAGGACGAAGAAATCGAAGCGATGATCCATGCCGCTCAGGACGCGGAAGAGGGCGCTGACGCCTGAGCCGTTCAGCATGCCTTCCGAGGCGCCTTCGCCGCTGATGCGAGGCTCGGGGTCCTTCGGACCCGTGAAGCCTGTCACACAAGCGCGATGCCTTCAGGGGCACCTCTGGCTTAGATGACGGGATAGCCGGTGATGAATTCGTCAATTTGAAGCAACTGGGTGGATGAACCACCGTTCGGGAAGTGGATGGTCAGGTGGGCATCGATGTTGTTGTTCGCTAAGAAGACGGGACCACATTCACTTCCAGCGGCCGCAGCGTTCGTCCCACCGTCGATGCCGAAGAAATACCGTTCACCTGGGATCAATTCCGTCGCGGTGTTCGTGGGTTCGTCCCCAACCTTCCAAATGGATGCGACGCCCGAACCGAAGGGGGGCCCAGAAATCCAATCGTCCAGCGTGCCGCTTCTGTAGTGCAAATTTCCATTATCAGTGCACCAGAGCACCCACCCCACATCGGCGGGCGAGACTTCCTTGCCTTGGCCTTGGTACTCCACCATGAAGAGGAAGTCGTCGTACTGGTCTTCCACCCACGCCCCAACCACGACGATTTGTGTGGCGCTGGACTTGGTCGCGTCCGCAGCGGTGTGTTGGTACTGCTGCCCAAGTCCTTCGATGACCTCGATCATGGTGGCGGAGATCACCGCGACCATGATGATGGTCGCAATGTACATGATGATCAGGTCGATGCCGATGGCGGCGTTTTCGTCGTGTTCGATGGGCATGCCGTCACCTCAAAGGAAGACCTCTCCTGATTCAGGATTTCCGTCGGTTTCGACGAAGATTTGGAAGGTCCGACCGTTCTCAACTACGATGACAAGCGTTCCGAAAAAGTCGGGGCCAATGTCGCATTGTGCGTCCATCGTCATGAAGACGTGGTAGGTCATGTCGCCATCAAATTCGTCGATGGCCGCAGCCGTATTTCCGTCGTCGAGAATGGTCGTGGCATCGAGGAAATCGCCTTCTGTGTACCCGATTTCTGAGGAACTGACCCCGTAGTCCCGCTTGCAGAGCATCACCCACGACAGGGAGGTTTCAGGAATTGGAGCGGTCAGGTGCGGCAATTCAAACACCGCATGAAGGGTGTCGCCTGAGGCTCCGTCCACGTATTCGGACATCTCCAGACTGATCACAGAGACGATGCCGTTGATGGCTTCAGCAGATTGCAAACCTGCGTCTCGTCCATCGGTCAAGGCACGTTCTTGCACCGAAATAAGCAAGGCGGAAGCGACGCTGGACAGCACCATGATGGTGATCATCATGTACATCGCGCTGATGGAGGTTTCAGCACGGTCGTTGAACCGCTGCGCGTGCATCAGGAACGCTCCTCAACCCTGGTAGGGCACCCACGCTCCGTTGGCTACGTCGTAGTAACTCAGGCTACCGTCGGCCGCCCTGTTCCAATGCACGCCGTTCTCCTCCCACTGCTGTGGGGTGGTCGCAACGTGTGACGGTTGGTTGAGTTCAGGGAGGGCCTTGTCGGCGAAGGCGTGCTCGGTGGCGGTGTCCACCATCGCGGCGGTGTCGGCGAAGCCGGCCGCCACGGATGTGGTGCCCCCTTTGCGGGCGACAAGCAGTCCAGCCAAACCAGCGATGACGAGGATGGCGACGACACCAAGGATGAGGCCCATGCTGTTGCTCTCGGCCTCGAGGGTTGAGCGCAGGCCATCGTCTGGATACGCGTCGAACTGGTCGGCCACGCCGTCGCCGTCACGGTCGCTGGAGGCTGTGGCGTTCATCGGGAACGCGTCCTCGTCATCGTTCACGCCGTCGTTGTCGGAGTCGAGTTGCGCCTTGGCGCAACCGTCGGCGTTGACAATCGCACCTTCGGGCGTGGCGGGACAGGTGTCGATCCCATCGTGAATGCCGTCGCCGTCGGTGTCGAGTTGGGCCTTCGAGCATCCGAGGATGTCCACCACTGCACCGGCGGGGGTCATCGGGCAGGCATCGACGGCGTTGTTGCGACCGTCGCCGTCGTCGTCGAGTTGCGTGTCCGCGCAGCCAAGGAGGTTGACGTTCGCGCCAGCGGGGGTGGCCGAGCACTCGTCGATGGCGTTTGAAATGCCGTCGTTGTCCGAGTCAAGTTGGTACGCCGCGCAACCCACGCCGTCCACCGGCGTGCCGCTCAGGGTCATGGGGCAGGCATCAAGGTCGTCGGTGATGGTGTCCATGTCGGTGTCGCGCTGGTTGGCCGCGCAGCCGTGGTCGTCAACCTCGAGACCGTCGTCGGTGTAGTCGCAGTCGTCGTCCGCATCCGCAACGCCATCGTCGTCCGCATCGCGTTCGTCGGCCGCGCATCCCATCCCGTTCACCGTCATTCCGGGCGTGGTGGTCGGGCACTGATCACGGGCGTCGTCGATGCCGTCACCGTCGGTGTCCAACTCGACCAAGGCGCAACCGCTGCTGTCCACGGTACGGCCGACGGGGGAGTTCGGGCAGGCGTCGTAGGCGTCCATGACACCGTCGAGGTCGCTGTCGCGCTGGTTCTCCGCGCATCCCATGGCGTCCACGCTCAGACCTGCATCGGTTCCTGGGCAGGTGTCCATGTCGTCGGTCACGCCGTCCTCGTCCTCATCGCGCTCGATGTCGGCGCAGCCGTTCTCGTCCACGGGTTCGCCAGCGGGCGTGTCGGGGCAAAGGTCGGGGTTGTTTCCGTTGATGTCGTCGCCAAGCCCGTCACCGTCCCGGTCGGCCCACTGCGTGGCGTCGTCGGGGAAGGCGTCGGCCTCGAAGCCGATCGGGTTGTCGCCGTATCCGTCGCCGTCCCGATCCGCCCATTGGGTGCCATCGTCGGGGAATGCGTCTGGGTCGTCGCCGTTCATGTTGTCACCGTAGCCATCGCCGTCGCGGTCGGCCCACTGCGTGCTGTCCGAAGGGAAGGCGTCTCCGTCGGTGCCGGATGGATTGTCGCCGTATCCGTCACCGTCGGTGTCGTGCCACTGCGTGGCATCGTTCGGCCAGAGGTCGGGCGTCGTCCCGTTCAGGTTGTCGCCGTATCCGTCACCGTCCGCGTCCATCCATTGGGATGCGTCGGTGGGGAACGCGTCACCCATGGTGCCGCTTGGATTGTCGCCGTAACCGTCACCGTCGCTGTCGGTCGCTTGGGAGGCATCGGTTGGCCACAGGTCGGGGTTGTTGCCGTTGGCGTTGTCGCCGTAACCGTCGCCGTCGCTGTCCGACCATTGCGTGCTATCAAGCGGGAAGGCGTCGCCCATGGTACCGGAAGCGTTGTCGCCGTATCCATCGCCGTCGCTGTCGGCCCACTGGCTGGCGTCGCCGGGGTACAGGTCACCCATGGTTCCGTTGGTGTTGTCGCCGTAGCCGTCCCCGTCCGTGTCCCAGTGCTGGTCTGGGTTGCTCGGGAACATGTCCACGGCGTCGGAGTATCCGTCGCCGTCGGTGTCGGTCTGAGCCAACGAGCAACCGTAGGCGTCAACGGTTGCTCCGGCGGCCGTGTTCGGGCACTGGTCCAATTCGTTTCGGACGCCATCATTGTCGTCGTCGATGATGAAGGTGATGCAGTCCGTCTCGCCAGGGTACTGGTTGCCGTTGGCGTCGAACATGAAGGCCGCGATGCAGTAGGTGCCGCTGCCGTTGGGCGTGGTGTAGGTCCAGGTGTCGATCAGCTGGTTTTGTGCCGTCGCGGTGAAACTGCTGCTGCCGGACTGGGCGACCGTCGCGTTGCCGGAGTCGAGCAATCGGGCGTACCAGGTGTAGGTGGTGCCCACCACGAGGTCCGTGCCGCGGAGGTCGACGTCGTTGGTGCTGCTGTTGGCCGACGCCGAAGCGCTGTCGATGCGGATGGTTGGCAGTTGGGGGACGAAGGATTCCTCATGGAAGCCGATCAATTCTCCCGATGCGTTGAACATCCCTGCCGCAAAACTGTGGGTCTGCGTGGTGATGGGGTTCGTCCACGTGATGTTCAGCATCTCAGAGGACGACGAGGCGGTAAAGTTGGACCATCCTGAGTCGATGACGCTGCCGTTGCCGGTGTCCTCAACCTCCCAGTAGACGTCGTAGGTCGAGCCAGCGGTCAGGTTGGTGGCGTCGAGCATCGCCAGGGTGGAGCCCGACAAGCCCCCCTCAAGCATCTCGACGTAGGCGCCGTCCACGTCGTCCGAGAGCAGGGTGGTCCCCGTCGCGTCGTAGAGTTCAGAGGCGAGGCCGTACCAGCCTTCGGATTCGACGTTGGTCCACGTGAAGTTGATCCATTCCGTCGTGCCGGTCGCGTTCACCCAGTAACTGCTCACGGCGCCTACGGACCAGGTGGAGGCGTTGATGGGCCATGACACCACGCCGACATCGGTGATGTAGGACGTTCCGGCCGTCAAGCCGTCGAACATCACGTCGGCTGCGGTGGCGTTGCTGTAGGCCATGACGTCCACCGTTTCGAAGGTCTGGCCGCCACCGGGATTGTTCGTCGTCACTTCGATGTCGTAGGTGTTCGCGAAGGTGGTGCCGCCGAAGCCGGTGTAGCCGTACACCACGATGTAGGTGGTCTGGTTGCTGGTGGCCAGGATGGTATCGCTCTCCACGTTTGACGTTGAATACGAGCCACCAATGGTGCTGGTTCCGCTTGAATCGAACCAGTCGAAATCGATGTCGCCGAGGCTGTGGCTGAACGTGATGTTGGTGTAGTAGGTCGTGCCAGAAACCATCTGCACCTCAAACCAATCTTCATCGGTGGCGGAGTCGATGGACAGGCCGGTGCAGTCCAGAGGAAGCACGGAGGCGAGCGTGGAATCCTGAATGCTGTCGTTCGGCTCAAGGATGTCCGGGTTCACCGTGTTGTTCCCTGTGCACGGGTTTGGCGGAGCACTGCCGTTCGATTGGCTGCCGGTTCCACCACCACCGGTGGTTGAGACCGTGAACTTCCAAATGGTGATGTTCCAGGTCCCGGCGGGGTTGAAGCCGCCGTAGGAGTAGCCGAAGATCTCGATGTAGACCATGCCGCCGTGCGCCCCCGTCCCGTTTGTGGTGACCGTCTCGGGGTTGTTAATCCACGAATCGTCAAGCCAGTTCTGGTTCGCGTCGTAGATGGCGAGGTCAAAATCGTCCACGCTGTTGAAGTCGAGCTGGACCGCCAGCCCTTCGTTCGCGTTCAGCGCCACCCGGAGGTAGTCGTAGTCGTCCGTCCCCGATACCAGGTCGCCGCTTCCCGTCAGGGAACCGCTGAAGATGTAGTTCGGGATGGACGTCGGGCTGCTCAGGTTGTCGGGCAGGTCCCCGTTGCCGCCCATGTCGGACTGGGTCGAGCCAACAGCGGCAACACTCGGGGTGTAGGCAAAGGCCGATGCCACGAGAAGGAGGGCAAGAAGCAGAGGACGCATACGCAGGTTGCGCATGGGCAGAGGTCCCGGACCTGCCGTATGAGGCTATCCACGTTTTTCATCAAATCGCGGTCGGGGCCACATGCCCATCGCGCTTGTCGTCCGGGGTGCGAACCCTCGACCATACGCCCGTCATCAGTTCGTCATGGTGCTTTTCACAGTAGTTGAAACGGCGGTAGGCTTCGCGGAAAGAGTAGGCCTTCTTTCCCGTCGCGACAAGGTAGCCCTCCGGGGAGAGGCGGGAGGTGATGGTTCCGTGACCAGCACACCCGGGGAAATCGCAGACGGGGTTCGTTTCCATGGTTCCACCTCGCCTTCAACACCTATGAAGCATCGTCCTCGTCCTCTTCAGGGTCGGGCTCAATGACCACGAGGGGTACGTTGGCCTCGATGGCCTCGCCTTCCTCGCATTGAACCGACGTCACCGTTCCGGATACGGGGGCTTGAATCTCGTTCTGCATCTTCATGGCTTCGAGGATCAGGATCACTTGACCCTCCTCGACCCGCTGTCCCTCGTTGACCTCGACGGTCACCACCTTCCCGGGGATGCTCGAAGACACGGTGCCTGAGCGCCTCTTCTTGCCAGCGCCACCTCCACGCCGCTTCGGAGCGGCCACCGCTTCGGGGACCTCAACCTCAAAGGTGCGACCACCGACCACAACGCTGTACGTCGGTCCATCGCCGTTGATGACGACCTCGTAGGTTTCGCCGTCCACGGTCACGGTTCGGGTTGTGCTCATCACGTCACCTCCAAGGGGCCCTCGCGCTTTGCTGGTGCATGCGGCTGCTTCGGCCCATCGCTTGGCGGCGGTGGTCCATGCTCCATGCCTCGCCGGGCTGGCGTCCGACATCGGCTTGACCGCTGCCCTCCTCAACGAGGCTGAGCACGGCCATGATGGCCGCAGTGCGGAGGGTGGCGTCGTCGGTCATCGTGTTCACTCACAGGGGGATGTTTCCGTGCTTCCGAGCGGGGCGGAGTTCCTCTTTGTCGGAGAGCATGTCGAGGGCGCGGCACAGGTGCCGGCGCGTTTGCGAAGGTTCGATGACGTCGTCGAGGTAGCCGAGGCCGGCAGCAGTGTACGGGTTCGCAAAGGCCTCGTTGAATTCGGTCGTGAGCCGCTCGCGTTCCTGTTCTGGATTGCGTGCGCCAGCGATGCGTCGGCGGTGGATGATCTCCACCGCGCCAGCCGCTCCCATCACGGCGAGTTCTGCCGTCGGCCAAGCCACGTTGTAATCGCCGCGAAGGTGCTTTGAGGACATGACGTCGTAGGCGCCCCCGTAGGCCTTGCGAAGGACCACGGTGAGTTTGGGCACCGTGGCCTCTGCGAAGGCGTAGAGCAACTTCGCGCCGTGGCGGATGATGCCGCCCCATTCTTGGCTCGTGCCGGGAAGGAAGCCAGGGACGTCCTCAAAGGTAAGGAGCGGGATGTTGAACGCGTCGCAAAAGCGAACGAAGCGCGCTGCTTTGTCGGAGGCGTCGATGTCGAGGCAACCTGCGAGCACCTTCGGCTGGTTGGCCACCACGCCCACCGTGCGTCCGCCAAGGTGGGCAAATCCGCAGACGATGTTCTGAGCCCAGTCGGCCTGCACCTCGAGGAAGCCCCCGTCGTCAACGACCTCGCGGATGACGTCGAGCACGTCGTATGGCTTCGTGGCGTCGTCTGGAAGCATGCCGTCAAGCGCCTCGCAGACGCGGTCTGCAGGGTCGCTGGTCCGGCGCTCAGGTGGTCGTTCCATGTTGTTCAGCGGCAAAAGGTCGACGAGGTCGCGTGCCAAAGCGATGGCCCCGTCGTCGTCCTCGGCGGTGAAGTGCGACACGCCGGACTTGGAGGCGTGCGTCATGGCGCCACCAAGGTCTTCGAAGGTAACGACCTCATTGGTGACCGTCTTGATGACTTCGGGGCCGGTGATGAACATGTGCGCGGTCTGGTCGACCATGATCACAAAGTCCGTGATGGCAGGTGAGTACACCGCACCGCCAGCGCAGGGGCCCATGATGACCGAAATCTGCGGTACGACGCCACTGGCTCGGACGTTTCGGAAGAAGATCTCCGCGTAGGAGCCGAGGGAGGCGACGCCCTCTTGGATGCGGGCGCCACCGGAGTCGTTCAGACCGATCACGGGACGACCGGTTTTCAGCGCCATGTCGAGGACCTTGCAAATCTTCAGGCCATGCATTTCGCCCAGGCTTCCACCGTAGACGGTGAAGTCTTGTGCGAACGCGAACACCTGTCGCCCGTTCACGGTCCCGTGGCCCGTAACCACGCCGTCACCGGGGATGACGTTCCGGTCCATGCCGAAGTCGCGGCAACGGTGTTCGACGAGGGGGTCAATCTCCTGGAAACTGCCCTCGTCGAGGAGCACTTCGAGGCGCTCGCGGGCCGTCATCTTCCCTCGTGCATGCTGGGCTTCGATGCGGGCCTGCCCGCCGCCCGCCTCGACGCGCGCCTTTCGAGCGCGCAGGTCCTTGAGGCGCTCCTCGGTTCCTGACATGGACGCACCTGTCCTTTACCACCCGCGTGCGGTCTTTATCCGTTGCGAGCGAGAACAAAGGCAACGAAGCAGGCGAGGCCGGTCGGTTGAAAACACGCCTCGGGATGGAGGCGCATGGACCGCGTCCTCCGCATCGTCGTGGCCAAGCCCGGCCTTGATGGGCACGACCGAGGCGCCAAGGTCGTGGCCCGTGCCCTCCGGGATGCGGGACACGAGGTGATCTACACCGGCCTGCGACGAACCCCGAAGCAAATTGTCGACGCCGTTCGGGACGAGGACGCCCGATTCCTTGGTCTTTCCAGCCTGTCCGGTGCGCACGGGCACCTCTTCCCGACCATCTGCGACCTGCTCCGCGAAGAAGGGCTCGGCGACGTGGTCGTCTTTGGAGGCGGCATCATTCCTGACGAAGACCGTGCCGACCTCCACGCCGCGGGCGTTCGAGCCATCTTTGGTCCGGGCACCCCGACGGGCGAGATCAACGCCTTCGTGCTCGACGCCGCCGACCGCGAGGAGGCGGGCGTCGGAGCGGACAGCGGTTGGGTTTGGCAGGGGGCGTGAGCCGTGCGTGGCGCCACGCCCGCTTCGCTGCACGCTGAGGCCGTTGCGGGTTCCCGCCGAGCCTTGGCGCGTCTGCTCACAGAAGTCGAGGACGGACGTGCCTCGCCAAGCGACTTCGACCACCATGGGGCGGTCCTTGGCCGTTCGCTGGCCATCACTGGCCCTCCCGGTGTCGGGAAATCGTGCCTCATCGACCACATGCTTCGAGCATGGGCCACGCAGGGGAGGAGCACCGCCCTGCTGGCCATTGACCCCTCGTCCTCCCTCTCCGGCGGGGCCTTGCTCGGTGACCGCATCCGCTTGACCGCGCCCGATGAACAGGACATTGCCGACCGGATTTACGTGCGCAGCGTGGCGACGCGGCGTGCCACGGGCAGCGTGCCGACCGTGCTCGGGGACCTCGTGCGAACGCTGCACCTGTGCGGTTGGGAGCAGGTCCTCATCGAAACGGTCGGTGCCGGGCAATCCGAAGTCCGCTGTGCTGCCGTTGCAGACCGCATCGTGCTTGTGGAAGGGCCCGCACGAGGTGACGCTGTGCAGGCGGAGAAAGCAGGCCTCCTCGAACTTGCGGATCTCGTGCTCGTCAACAAAGCCGACCTTGATGGCGCAGATCGGCACGCTTCGGAACTGCGCGACGCGTTGTCGCTCAACGAGGGAACGCCTCCAGCGGTGCTTCTCGTGTCCGCGAAGACGCGAGACGGCCTCGACGAAGCGATGGAGGTCTTGGCCGACCTGCCCGAGCGTCCCGGAAGCAGCAGGGCGCGTGCCCGCGAACGTCTTGCAAACGCCGTTGAGCGTTACCTCACCGGCCACGACGACTATGAGTCCATGCTCGCCGACATCGCCACAGGACGCAGGAGCGTTGAGGAGGTTATGGGGGTGCTCTGGCGTGACCAATGACGGCATGGTGCCGCTCACCGACCCCGTGAACACCGCCGTGGGCGGCATGGGCGGTCACCTCCTCCGACGCAGCATCCACCTTGGCATGTGCGCCATTCCTTGGGCGGTCTACGTGCATGGTGGCCGAGCCGCGGACCTGCTCGGCCTCGCCGACGTGGCCCAGGTCGTCTCGGCCTTCGTGCTGCTCGTGGTGCTGGCCGAAGCCCTTCGCCTCCGCTTCGGCATCACCGTGTTCGGGCAACGTGAGTACGAGGCCACCCAAGTGTCGGCCCTCGCGTGGGGGGCTGTGGCCATCGGTGTGGTCCTGCTCGCCCTTCCGGAGGCCAAATTTGGCGCCCCACTCATCCTTTCCCTCGCCTTCGGTGACCCGCTATTGGGCGAACTCCGACGGGCAGGTCGATCACCGAAGACCGTCTTCGTGACCGGTACCGTCGTCCTCCTGATGGTGTGGGTTGGCTGCGTGGTCTGGTTGGGGACGCCGTGGTTGCTGGCCGTGGTGCTTCCACCGTTGTGCGTGGCTGCGGAATGGCCTCGCCTCCGATGGATTGACGACAACGCCACCATGCTGCTGCTGCCCTTGATGGCGGTGATGCTGCTGTCGCCGTGGCTGTGACCCCACTACATTCAAAGGCGTGCTTCCGGTGGCCCGGTCAGGGAGTCCTATGTCGGATGCAGACGTCGGTGACGAGGTCAACCAGTCGACCTACTTCGTGATCTTCGGCCTCGCCCTCGTGGCCCTGCTGATCACGGTCTTCCAGTACCCCGTGTGGGGCTACTGAAGCCTCGACCAAGACAGCCCGCTGCTGACGAGGCTTCAAATCACGTCCGACGGACGGCCTCGCATGTGTGGCATCGGTGGCATGCTCGGTGCCCCCGACCCGAACGTGCTTCACCGGATGAACACGCTTCAGCATCACCGAGGACCGGACGGGTCAGGGACCTGGACGGACGAGGATGTGGGACTCGCACATACCCGATTGGCCATCCTTGACCTCGATGGAGGCCAGCAGCCGCTCGTCGGTCAGCACGGCGCGGTGGCGGTGGTGAACGGTGAGATCTACAACCACCTCCTCCTCCGAGACGAATGCAGCACCTACCGCTTCCAACACCGTGTGGACAGCGAGGCTGTCCTCGCCCTTCATGCAGCGGCGACCGCTTCGGGGTCGCGCTCGGCTGCAGACCATGCAACGTGGATACGCCGTCTCGATGGCATGTACGCCTTCGCGCTTTGGGACCCTGCGACGCGTGAGTTGCTGCTCGCTCGTGACCCGATGGGCATCAAGCCGCTCTTGTTGACGAAGGTTGACGGGGGGCTGCTCTTCGCCTCCGAGGCCAAAGCCCTTCGCGCCCATGAGGGGCACGCTCCACGCCTTGACGAAGCAGCGTTGACCCTCCGCCTCGCTTGGGAATACCCGCTCGACTCCACCACCCTGCTGCTGGGCGTTCGGCAGGTGCGCCCGGGTACGGTCGAGCGGTGGAGCCTGACCAGCGACGGTCGCGCCCACCTCATTGACGTGGCCGACATCGAACGCCAGCACCTCGACCCCGCGCTGTCTTGGGACCCCTCGCAGCAGGCTGGAGACCTGTTGGAATCCTTCATCCTCAGCGTGGAACAACGCCTGATGGCCGAGGTCCCCGTTGGGATTGTCCTGTCAGGGGGACTTGACTCCTCCTTGGTGGCGGCCGTGGCGCACGAAGCCGCGGAGCGGGCGGGTCAACCGGTTCCTGAGGTGTGGACGGTGGCCGAGTCCGAGGACAACCCTGACTGGATCGCCGCAGAAACGGTGGCGTCGTCCTTGGACCTCGTGCATCACCAGCACCTGCTCACGGAGGGTGACGTTGAGCGCCATCTTCCAAACCTTGTCTGGCATGGCGAAGACCTCGACACCACGGTGATGTTCTTTCAACCGCTCTTCCAGACCATGGCGGAGCACGTCACGGTCGGCTTGTGCGGGCAGGGCGCCGATGAATTGCACGGGGGATACCCTCGATACCGCGACCCAGCCGCCCACGCCGCCATGGTCGCAGGACGATTATCGAGCATCGACCACCCGATGGCGGCGGCAGCGCTGAGCGGTTCCTCCATGCAGGTCCACGAAGACCTGCATGCTGAACACCGACCGGCAGATCGCTGCTCGGACCTGAAGTCCATGCTCAACTTCGAGCTTGAGCATGGGCAGTTGAGCAACTTCCAACTCCGCCTCGTTGATCGTCACTCCATGGCCCATGGCCTTGAGGTGAGGGTGCCCTTCCTTGGCCGTCCTCACCGTTCGGCAGCCCACAGGTTGCCTTTGGAGTGGCGCCTCCCTCCTTCGCTTGAGGAGAAGGCGGCCCTGCGTCGAGCGGCCGACCGAACGGCCCTGCCACCGGAGATCGTCCGGCGTCCGAAATTGCCAGCGGGCACCGCGACGTCCCCCTCCCTGCTCAAGCGAGCACTGGTCGAACATCGCCCTGCGGCCTCATGGGTGCTGGACCGCTACCCACGTTTTTCCGCGGTGTTGGAGCAACAGCCGGACATGATGCTCGGCCTCGCGCTCTTCGATGCGATTCACCTCACCGACGACGGCCGTCGACCGCCCAGCGGCGACCTCGTCACCTTGCTGGAGGCTGCGGCATGAAGGATTGGACCTGGATCGACGAGCGCATTGAATCCTGCCGGCCACAACTTGAGGCGTGGTTCGCCGAGAAGCGGCAACAGGTGCCCATCCCCATCTATGGCAGCGTGGACGTTCGTGACGCAGGGTGGAAGGTCGCCGCTGTGGACGCGAACCACTTCCCTGCCGGCTTCAACAACGTGCCCGCGGACGACGAAGAGCGCCTTGCACAACTGCTGCGCGAACACATCCTCCGCAGCCACGCAGGGGCCGAATGGGTGCACTTGTACCCAGAATCCCACACGCGGAATCCCGGTTACGTCGAGAACCTCGGCACCCTGCTCCGCCTTTTGGAGGCCGGAGGCTTTCGTGCCACGCTCGGCAGTGCAGAACTCAACGGAATTGGCAGCCTGACCGGCCTGACCGGGCTTGTTCCTGTGAACGACATCACGCACGACGATGCAGGTGGCCTCCTCGTTGAAGGTGTGGTCCCGGACGTGGTGCTGCTGAACAACGACCTGACGACGGGATTGCCTGACGAACTGAACACCAGCGACGTCATGCCACCGGCTGCGATGGGGTGGCATCGTCGGCGAAAATCACACCACCAGGCAGCGCTCGAGCCCTACGTGAAGGAGGTCGCGTCCCTTCTTGGGATCGATTCTTGGCACCTCATGACCGAGTGGTTTGTCTCCGAAGACAAATGCCTCGATCGTGAGACCTGCAGAAAACGCCTGGCCGAAGAAATCGACGAATTCCTCGTTGGAATTGCGGCGAAATACGCTGTGCTTGGCATCGATCAGGAACCCGTCGCCTTCGTCAAGAACGACCGTGGCACCTACGGCCTCGGCATCATGGCGGTTCGCTCTGGTGAGGAATTGTTGGCAATGTCCAACAGGAAAATGAAGCGACTGATGTACGCCAAGGGGGGGGCTGAAGTTGAGAACTTCCTGATTCAGGAGGGTGTTCCGACGGAAATCCGTTCGGTGGACAAGGCGAGCGTGCTCGAGCCCGTGGTCTACCTTGTCGACGGAGAAGCAGCCTCCTGGTTTTACCGTGCCAACGCCGAAAAAGGCGACCTTGACAACCTGAATTCTCCAAGTTCATCCTTCTTGCATCCCAAAGATGTCGGCGATGTTGCTCGATCACGTGCTCACGGTCGACATGCCCTCGTCGCTGAACTCAGCATGCTCGCGATGGGAGCCGAGCGGCTCTCCGCCGCGCGGCGCACCTGATATGGACCCCTCCCGGTTCGGAGGGTCATGGGGCGCGGGGTGGTCTTTGCGCTCAGCATCGGTGTGGGTCTCCCAATCGCCGCGACGGACTTGGGTGGTCTGCTTGACCGTCGCGTGGCCGAAGCGATGGTTGTGCTGTGGTGTTGGGGGGTCTTTCTGCACGACCACGCCACGTCGGACCGACGTCGGCGCATTGAGATGTGGACGGTCATCGCCTTTGCCACACCGATGGAACTCTTCTTCTCCGAGGTGTGGCGAATTTACGAATATCAACATGGACTCATGCCGTTGTTCGTCCCTCCCGGGCACTGGTTCCTCTTCGACCTTGGCCGCCGCCTGACCACCTCGATCCATTCCAAGGCGTGGCGATGGAGCCCTTTGCTGCTGCTCCCGCTGGTCGTATGGGGTGTTGTGTCAGGGACGGGAACAATGGAAGTTCTCCTGTTGATGGCGCTTGTGGCCTTCGTGCGTTGGGGACCTGACCCGAGCCTTTACGCCACCATGACATGGATTGCGCTGCTCATGGAACTCTGGGGAACGTGGTTGGGCAACTGGGCGTGGTCGCCGGTCGTTCCTCTGCTCGGAGCCACGGCGTGGAATCCACCGCTGCTCGTTGGTTCGTTCTACGCGCTTGGTGATGTGCTCGTCGGCCTCAGCGTTCGTAGGACACTCGGCCAAGATTGAAGCGAAGGCCACGGAAGGCGATGTCATGACCGGCCGTGAAGACCTCGCGGCCCGCCGTGCCGCAGAGGCTGAGCGCATACGTGCCTCCCTCGACCGGGGGCACGAAGAACGGAAGGCCGACCTGAAGGTCGGAGAAACAACCGTGGCCTTCGTCAAGGACGACCTGTGCATTGGCTGCGACCAATGCACCATCGTCTGCGACGACGACGCCATCGACATGGTGCCGACCCCGTTGCGCAGTCCGGTGATGGAGATGGAATCGAACAGGAAGGCCATGATTGTACGCGACGCTTGCACAGGATGTGGGTTGTGCGTGTTGGCCTGCCCAACCGACGCCATCCTGATGATCGACCGTTGAGGAGGACCTGAGGATGTCAAAGCAAGGTAAACAGCCAAGCGCCCAGCGCTTTGGTGGAGAATTTGGCCCCTATCGAAAAGAAGGGACGCAGGGTGTGTCCCTGTCCACCTTCAAGACGCTCGTTTGGACCTCCAACATTGGCGGACTGACCCTTGTGGTGATTTCGCTCGAGCTCCTCTTCGTGCAGCAGCGCTTCGGGTGGGGTCTTGCTCTGCTCGCGCTGGGTGTGGCCGTGGCCCTCTTTCCATCGAACTACGAAATCCGAGGCATGGAAGACGACGAAGCCCCGCAGATCGAAGGTTGATCCGCTCAGGCTTCGACGCCCAGGCGAGCCTCGGCAGCAACCTGCGCCTTCTTCGCCTCGACCTGCTGGGCGAGGAAGGTCACCACATCAAGGATTTCGATGCCTTCGTACTTTTCGTCGCCTTCGAACTTCAGGCATTCAAGGTGGGTGACGCACTTCGGGCAGGAGGTGATCATGGTGCTTGCACCGGTGGCGATGACCTCGTCCATGCGCGTGACGCGGAGGGCGCGCGCGTTTTCGTTGCAGGCCATCATGCTCGATACGCCACAGCACATCGCGTCCTCACCGTGGTGCTCCATTTCGACAAGTTCGACGTTCTCGACCTTTCCGAGAAGCGCTCGCGGCTCCTCGGTGATGCCCATCTGGCGACCGAGGCGGCACGGGTCGTGGTAGGTGACGGTCGTGGCTTTGTCGGCCTTGAGGTGCATGTCGAAGCCCTGCTCGATGAGGAATTCCGTGGTGTGCATGACCTTCACGCCTTCCAGTTCGTAGTCGCGTGCGAAGGTGCGGAAGCACTCCGCGCAGGAGGACACCAAGGTGTCGATTCCGGATTCGGTGATGCGCTTCTGGTTGTAGGCCTTGAGCTTCTCGAAGACCTCGGTCATGCCTTGCCACTTCTGGTCGTGGCCACAGCATTTCAGGAAGTCGCGACCAAGGTAGGTGACGTCCTGCCCCATCTCCTCGAAGAGGGTGAACGCGGCGGTGGTGCTCGCCCCGAGGTCCATGCTGCCTTCGTTGAGGTGAGAGAACACCATTTCCTGGTCGAGGTAGTCAACGCAGCCGGGGTAGTACCCGATGTTGCTGGTGATCGGGTAGTCTTCGGTGGCGATGAACGAAGCGTCGTCGTCGGCTTCCGCGGACAGCACGGCCTGCAGGACGGTGTGAGGGATTGCGGCTTGTGGGCCGCCCACGATGAGGCTTCGGCGGATGTCCACGTAGGAGTCGTAGTCCACCAACTGCGGGCAGGCGTTGGTGCACGCAGAACACGTCAAGCACGAATACAGCGGGACGCCGTCGTCCTCGTTGTTCCATGAGTTGTAGATGATGTTCAACTTGTCACCGCCGTTGAACAGGCGGACGGGGCAGGCGTCGTCGCAGAGGTCGCAGCCGTAGCACTTGTTCATCTCGAACTCGTAGCCTGTGGCCATCGAGCGGAGCAGCACGAACACCAGGGCGCCAAGCGTCACACAAGGAATGAACATCGCGTAGGTCAACTTCGCGTCGAGCGCCTTCGGGTTCTTGTGGTACGAAGGATTCTCGACGCTGGTGACGTGGTCGAGCATCGTCATGTGCGTGCTGTTGGAGAGGTCCACGGCGTGGCCGGCAAGGTGGTGGTCCGCCTCGTCGTCGAACAACAAGAGCGGCTGGAAGGCGTAGATCTCCACGCCAACTTCAACAAGCATGTCGCTGGACGCCAGCGCTCCGCTGGAGGTGACCTCGAACGTGTAGTCGTACTTCCCGGGCGAGAGTTCGACCATGTCCGCACCTGCGCAGTCATCGAAACTGGCCGCAGAGACGACCTCTCCGCTTCCCGCGTGGCTGATGGTCAAGGTGGAGGTCAACATGTCAGCGGTCTTTTCCTCACCGATCTTGCGTTCCTCTGCTCGGTACGAGCAGGCGGCGTCCAGCGGTAAGGTGTCCACGCCGACGGGATGGCCTTCGGGGAAGGCGACTTCGTCTTCGGTGATGTAGAACGAACCGCTGACGGAGAAGCCTTCACCGCCGGTGAATTCGCCCACCAGCGAGACCGCGTTCATGTTCTGGTCCGGTTGCTGGTGGCCGTTGACGTCGGCGAAATCGATGATGGTTTCACGAGCGGGTTGGAAAATTTGCCAATCCAACCATGCTGCCGCAGGCACCGTCATGGTGTCGGAGTACCCAAGATTGTCGGTGAATTCGTTCGCCTGATGGACGTGCACGTCCAAGGGTTGGGAGCGCATAGCCTCGAGTTCGCCGTAGTCCTTGATGGTCAGCAATCCCTTGGCGTCCCAGAATCCGTCGTCGTAGGTGTCCCAGGTGGCGACTGTGGCCGCGGAAGACACCAACAACGCACCCATGAGGATGCGTTTGGCGTGCGCGGGGTTGAGTCGCGCGCCCATGGCTTTGACAAGGAACGCGCGGGCTCCAAAATGAAGGAGAATCCACAGCAACACGCCGGTCATGATCCATGGGATCGCGTTGAACACCTCGGCAATCCACGCGGGACGAACGCCGCACAGCAGGTCGCCATGGCTGTCCAGTTTGCAGATGTCGGCCCGGTTCTTTCCGTACAGTTCGAGGAAGATGTTGATCGAAAAGACGGAAATGAACCAGATGTGGGCGAGGTAGACGGCACCTGCGCTCGCGTACCACGGGTCCTCAACAGGACGCTTTTCGCGACCGCCGAGGAAGGGGGGCAAGGCGAGGATACCAACGGGAATGCCGGTGAGGGCAGCGCCCCACCAGGCCGCGTTCCATGCAAACACCGGCTGGTCGACGATCGCCCCGATGGGGCCGGTCGGAACGGTGAATTGGGGGAGGTACTCGCCCCATCGAAGGTAGCCGTAGGAGAACAACACGTACCAGTCGGGGAAGACGAATCCAGCCTGCGCGTAGGGGTCGGCCGCACCGTGGAGGGGGGGCGGGATGAGCCATGCGTAGAAGAGCAACACGGCCAACATCGCCGAGAAGATGATGGCGTCGCGAAGGACTTCGTGGGGCCAGAAGCCGTGCCCCATCCGCGTGCGGTGGCGACGTTCGCCAACGGTGAGGAGTTTCTCCTTCTCGTCCATGTAGGTGCTCGCAACGCGCCCGAAGTTCTCGATCAATCCCATGATGGTCCCTCCAATATCAGTGCGGCTCCGCGATCCCTTGGACCCA
>JAURMD010000155.1 GCA_030830875.1 Thermoplasmatota archaeon
AACGACGCAGGGTCGTAGCGAAGCAGGCCGTCGGCCTGAATCCGAGCGCCGTGCTCGATCCAACGACCAGGGGCGGAGGAGATGATGAGTCGGAGATGGTGTTCAGCGTTGCTCCACGTCGGATGGTCGTTGAGTTGAGCCGACGTCCATGCCGCATCTGGAGGGACGGCTTCTCCGATGTATCCACTGAGACGCAGCACGGTGTTGCTGTGGTTGACCGGGTCCAACGCCACGTCCGAGAGGGAGGTGGTGACGACATCAGGAAGGCCGTCCGCGTTCCACGACACCGCACCGGCGCCGAGGGCTTGCATGTAGAGCCGTCCTTCCCATTCGATGACGTCGCCGGTCGCGTCGACCATCGTCCCCACAGGTGGGAGGGCTCCAGCCCTGTACCAGCGGACCTCGACAACACCCGTGCTGTCTTCGAGGATCACGTCAACCCGGTTTTCGCCCGTGCCGTACGGATCGACCATCCACGAGGTGAGGGTGCCTTCGATGCGAACAACCTCGTTGGTGTGCTCCACCAGGTCCCCGATCGCCACCACGTCCGGTTCCCTCAGGACCGCATAGGCGTTCATTCCCGCCACCAGAAGGATGGCGACCCCAAACATCGCCCAGAGGCGTTGGCTCATCACGAGGTCCGGTGTCGAGCCTCCGCTGGTCACGGACGTGGCTTCACATCGAGGGGCATGAGCGTTCCTCTGCGAGGGGGGGGTTGATGAGCGGTGGCCGTGTCGTAGCCACGATGACCTCACCCATGGACCGCGTCATCCGGGATGAGGTCCACCGTGACGTGCTCGTCCCCGCAAGCCATGCCACCATTCTGGACACGCGGGAATTCCAGCGGCTTCGCTACGTCCGTCAGTTGGCCACCTGTGAGTACGTCTTTCCGAGCGCGACCCACACCCGCTTCGCGCATTCCCTCGGCGCCTACCATCTGGCTGGGCGCCTCTTGGACGCGCTCGAGGTGGCTCACCCCGGCGTCATCGATGCCGACGACGGTGAACTGGTTCGGCTTGCGGCCCTGCTGCATGACGTGGGTCATCCTCCTTTCTCGCACCTTCTCGAAACGCCGGAGGTGTTCGCGACCTTCCGCAGCCACGAAGCATGGGGCAAGGAACTGCTTGTGTCCGAGCGTACAGAAATTGGCCCCGCGGTTCGCGCCGTCGTTGGTGAGGCACGCTTTGGTCGCTTGCTCGCCTTGTTTGAGGGGGAGGCTGAACACGAGGGTCGGCCCATCCCGAAGGCGCTCAAGGAGGTGGTTTCGAGCCAACTCGACGTGGACCGAATGGATTACCTCGTTCGCGACCAGGCCAACACCGGTGCACAGATTGGGGGATTCGACATCGATCGCGTGCTTCGTGCCTTGCGCATGGCGCCAGAAGGCGGCCTTCACGCCAAGCAGTGGGGCTTGCCTGCCATCGAGGCCTACTTGGTGACCCGGTACCACATGTACCTCCAGGTGTATTTCCATAAGGTGAACATGCTCACGCAGACGTACCTTGTTCGCATGCTGTCGCGCGCTCGCGCCTTGGCCAACGCTGGGCAACTGGCGCTCTCGTCGGACCTTGAGGCCATGCTGCTGGACGACGCCCTTGTTCCCGAACGCTACGCTTCGTTGCACGACGCTCACGTGCTTGTGGCCCTCCCTGAGTGGGCGGCGCATGGGGACGAAGCGCTGCGCTCCGATGCGGTGCGGTTGTTGTCAAGACGGGACTACCACAAATCGCTGCGCATCCGAGACCTCACGCGGTCGATGGTGGCCGAAGTCGAGGAGGAACTGCGCACGTTGGTGGCCGACGCAGGGTTTGATGCCTCCTTGGACGTCATCACCGCTGCGGTCAGAAAACGAGGATACCTGCCGTACGAGCAGGGCATCCTGCTCGAGGATGGCAGGGACGTGGCGGAACATTCGCCGATCGTTCGTGCTTTGACCCTCGCCGCGGACCGCGCGCTCATCTTCGTCCCCGCAGACGTCCGTGATGCGGCTGAGGCCCTCGTGCGCGACCGAGTCAAGCCGGAACAGGCCTCGCTTGACCGCTTCATGTGAAGCGGCAACCTCTTGACCGCCACCGGTAAGGCCGTGATGGACCCGTAGCTCAGACGGGTAGAGCACCCGGCTCATAACCGGGAGGTCAGGGGTTCGATGCCCTTCGGGTCCATCTCAGCCATCGGTTTGCTGCAGCGCTGCGACGATATGGTTATGAGGGTCCGAAGGGACGGGTCAGACGGGTGTCCAGATGAAGTCGATGCGCCGTGTCGCGTTCCTGCTCGGCCTGTACTTGTGCTCGCTGCTGCTGGTGGCTGTCCCTGCGCAAGCGCAAACACCGACGGCTGCGGTGTCCATGAGCTGTTCACCCGGTGAAGTCCGTGTTGACGTCAAGCCCGGCTCGTCCTACTCTGGGTACACGACCTGCACCGTCACGAACCCGACGGCCTACATCGAGAAGGTCAGCATCCAGGTCACCTCCGACGGCCTCGCCGTCGCCCACGCTGGTGACGTCTACGTTGGCGCTGGACAGGACGTCGATTTCCAGGTGGTTGTCCGGGCTGATCCCTACATGCAGATGCAAAGCCGTCAGTTGTCGATCACAGGGACCGTGACGGAAATGAACGGCGTGCCCCCGATCAACGTCGCCTCTTCGCAGACCAACGTGATGGTCAACATCCTGCAGTTTTCGCTGGTGCAGGTTGAGGCGGTTGAGCCCTTCGTTCAACTCATGCCGAAGACGGACAAGAACTTCGAGTTCAAGGTCTACAACCTTGGCAACCAAATCGATTTCATGAAGATCGGCATCACGGACGATTCCCGTGAAACGCTTGAAGGCGATGGATTCACCGTCAACCTGCCAGCCGTGAAGTCGCAGATTGAGAACAACCCCGCTGGCTCAAAGGTCCGCGTCCTCATCCGCACCCCCAAGGACTGGGGCTGGACCGACAAATACTACACCCTCAACTTCTACGCTGAGTCCGAGTTTTCCTGCAAGAACGGTGGCTGCGAGCGAGAGTCCCAGATGATCACCATCTACGTCCGCGGCGTTTACCTCCCCGGCTTTGAGATGGTCCCCACCGTCTCCATGCTCGCCTTGGCCGCTGCGGTTGCCGGCCGTGGTCTGTTGCGTGAGGATGAGGAGGGCGAGCCCGTTCTCCGTGAAGCGGCCCCCGGGCTCTGACGAGGACCAACAAACCGACCTCCAAAGCCACCTTTGGTGGCGTCGGCTTCATATGCCGTTGGGCGGCAGATGAACACGAGGTCACAGCATGAGCGGGCTCCTCGACAAAGCAAACACAGCGTCTCAGGCGAATGAAACGGCCGCTGCGGCACCAGCGCCGGTCAAGGTGGAGCCCGCGCCTGCCGCCATCGCACCTGCCGCTCCTGCGGACGAAAACGCCCTCCCCACGATCCTCTCGACGGTCGGTGGTGTAGGGTTCCTGGTTGGCCTCTTGCTGGCGGGCGGCGCCCGCGTTGACCGGCACCGTCTCCGCGACACGGCGCGCCCCGGGCTTGATGAGCTGGTCGAGCGGCACCATGGGAGACATCGCCTTGACGGTGTCGGGGCCCGCGCTGCTCT
>JAURMD010000156.1 GCA_030830875.1 Thermoplasmatota archaeon
CCACATCGGACCCTGAAGCACGCAGCGAGGGCACAGGGTTCGTGGGGTCGTAGACGGTGTAGCCGCCAGAACCGCCTTGGGCAACGTGGCCTGCGACCACGATGGGGTTGGCGCTCGTGCCGATGGTGGTCATGGCGTCGTACATCACTGGGTCGTTGGACAAGCCGTCCGCGGTCGTGATCCGTGCTGCGCGTTGGTTGCCTGCCGTATCCCACACGGTGATGCCAGCGTTGTTTTGGTAGAAGCCAATGTGAAGGTCGGTCCCTGCGCACGTGACGGCGCTTGGTCGAGCGTTGGTTTGCAGGTCTTGACCGTCGAGTTCCACCGAGGAATGGGAGCCCGTGGGGTCGATGCCAATGACGGAAGCGCCACCGCTCAATTGGAAGAAGGCCGTCCAGAGGAGGCCGCCGCACCACGTCATGCTGATTGGATACGCGTTGGAGAAGTCCCCGTTCGCGCTGCTGAGCACGGTGGTCGTGGTGCCGGAGGTGTCCTCAACGATGACTTCCGCATCGAAATTCCATCCACCTCCGTCGGCGACGCCGTAGGCGAGCCATGTTCCGTCCGTCCACACCTCGTAGACTTCAGGAACGCTTGACGACGACCAGTGGGAGGACCAATTGCCAGTCGACGGGTCGTAGGCCTCGAGGCCGTCATCCGTGGCAAAGAGCACCTCTCCGTTCCATTCGACCATGCCGCCCCCGTTGGGGAAGCCGTTGTTGCCGCTGGCGAGGTTCGGCACGTCGCTCCCTTCCCAACGGTCGAGAAGGGTCCCGTTGGAAGCATACCTGTCCAATCGCCCTTCGCCCCATTGGACCCAAAGGTCACCGTTGCTTGTTTCGAGCGTCTTGACGTTGTCCACGGCACCTCCCGGAAGAACGTCGCTGAGCCATGTCCCGTTGACCGTGTCGTAACGGAGCAGGCCACCGCTCCCTTCGGCGTTCCACCATTGGTTGCTGACCGCGCTGATCAGCAAGACATCGCCCATCAGACCCAAACCAGCGATGCCGAGGTTGTTCTGATTCAACCGCGTTCCAGCATCGAGGGCGGTTTGTGCTGTGTTCAAATCCGACGTGTCGATGCGGTAGACTTGATCGGAAGCCGTCGCCTGGTGATACCACAGCACATCACCGAGCATGGTCAAGTCGTACGGGTCACCTGAACCAAGGTACACGGTGTTCGTCTTCTCGATGTCCACGAGTTCCGTCCCGTTGACAACGTCGATGAGCTGGAAGCCGTCGTCTCCGCCGACCCAGAGCGTTCCGCTCTGGCTTCCGGCCGCCAGGCCGGTGATGCCGTCGGTGTCGAGCACGCCAGCCTGATCCCAGATGGAGAGCCAGGCGCCGTTGGTGAGGTCCCAGCGGGCGACGCCGAGGCCGTCAAGGCCGATGTAAGCTACGTCACCCACCACTGCGACTGGGGCGTTGTCGGCGCTGAGCGTTTCCCACGTGCCTTCGACGCTGAAGCTGGCAAGGTCAATGATACCCACGCCGCTCAATGTGCCGCCGAAGAGATGGGTGGCGTTTCGTCCGAGGGCGTAGGTCGCCCAATTTGGCATGCCGTCGTACACGGTCAAGCAGCCGTCGATGTCAACGCCACCGTTCGAGGCTTGCACCCAACGGCATACCCCCAGGTTCGTTGCTGCGTAGAGGGTGCTGCCAACATCGAGAAATTCCAGGTGTTGTTGCGGCCGCTCATCCCATTGATTTCCAACGTCGAGGTTTGTCCCGGTTGAGCCGTCCCAACGGATTGCACCGTTTTGGGTGCCGATGGCGAGTTCGGCGTTGCCGCTCACGTACGTGACCCCCATGCCGTAAATGAAGTCGGACGGCAGGGCTCCGCTGACACCGTTTCCCGGTCCGGAGGTGATCGGTTGGAGGATTTCACCGGTCGCGAGGTCAATTCGGACCACCCCGTAGCCCCACAAACCATAGTGGAGGACGCCCTCAAATTCGGCCACAGGGGCGTAATTGCTGAAGTCGACACCGGTGGAGCCCCATGCGCTCAGCCAAGAAGGACCTCCGTCGAGGTCGAGGCGTAACAAACCGGCTCCGCTGGCAACGTAGGCCACGCGGTTGTGGATTGCGACGGGCCCGGTCGCTTCGGCAACTGCATCCACGGACGTGCTCTTCCACGGTCCGATACCTGACGCCCTGTCCGTCATGTTCCAAGCGGAGACAGAACCATCGCTATGGGTCATGACCACGTCACCGCCGTCGTAGGCGATGTCGAGGACGGAATTCCAGTCAGGATCGTTCGCTTCTGACGTCGTGGTGACCACACCGCTGGCCACGTCGATGTGCACGACCCCATCACCGTCGGTCCCAATCCAAACGTCAGCAGCATCCACCGCCATGCTGGTGGGGGTGCCGGTGATGGCCATCGACCGAGTCCATCGCTTTACGGAGGTATCGTACACCGCAATGAGGTCGGTGCCGCCAACGTAGACCTCGTCGCCATGCGCAGCGACGGCGGTCATTGCCTCCTCAAAGGGAGGTGCTGAGATGATGACAAGGTCTGGTCCCATCACCGTGTTTGCGCTTGGGCGCATCTGAAGGAAGGTTCCCGTTCCGTCTCCGAGCAACAAGGTGTCGTCCGCTGGGGCGCGAGCGCCTCCAGAGCGCCATGCAAGCAAGAGGGGAGATGCGCCTGCCATTCCCTCCGAAGAAAGGCTGCTTGGACCGCTGTGTGATGTGAACACCCCCGACGTCGTGTCGTAGCGTTGGAGCGTGTCTCCCGCGAGCACCCACAAGGAGGTGTCTAGAAGGATCAGACCGTTCACATCGTCTGCAGCAAGCCAGTTCGCGCTCGACCACGTGGCCTGCCAGAGGTTGAGGGACGGGTTGTAACGGGCGATTCCGGCGTCTTCCGATCCGAACAGCACCTGTGGCCCCATCTGAACGACGGCCGTCACGCGGTCGGAATGGAGGACGTTCGCTGAGGACCAGACCGAAGACGTGCTGCTTGATAGGTCGTAACGAATCACACCGTCACCGGCGACGCTGACGTAGGCGTGCGTGCCGAGCACTTCCATCGCAAGCACGGTTGGGTCGCTGCTGATGGGGAAGGAGTTTGCATCGCATCCGGACAGTTTCGACCACGAAGCGTCGATGGCGCTCCGTCGGTAAAGGCAGCCGTCGCCCACGGCGAGAACATCCCCGTTTCCCTCCGTCGTCAATGCAAGAACGGGGGCGCCGTTGATGGTGCCTTGAGCATCAGGAAGGACAGCGATGGTCCCGTCGTTGAGGTCCAAGGCGGCCATGCCCTCGTCACCCCGTACCAAGACTTCCCCCCGGGCCTCGTCAACCACGAG
>JAURMD010000014.1 GCA_030830875.1 Thermoplasmatota archaeon
AGGTCACGGCGATACCATGGTACCACTTCCTCGTTACACCACCGTTGGCGGCATCCCAATCACCGAATTGATTTCACCTGACAAGATCAATTCCATCTCAGAGCGCACAGCGAAGGGCGGAGGTGAAATTGTTCAACTCCTCGGAAATGGTTCTGCGTTCTACGCCCCAGGGTCTGCTGCAGCAGTGATGGCCGAGGCGGTGCTCAACGACCGACGTAGGGTGATCCCTGCATCGTGCCACCTGAACGGTCAATACGGATTGAACGATGTGTACATCGGTGTTCCCTGTATTGTTGGTGCGAACGGTGTTGAACGTGTGCTGGAAGTTTCTTTGCTTCCTGAAGAACTCGCATCCTTGCAGGCATCAGGCACCTTCTACAAAGGCCAACTTTCCGAAGTGCTCGGTTATTGAATCGTCTGACGAACGATGGCCAACGCCCAGCCATTGGATTCGCTAGTGATGGTGGTCGGATCAAACTCGTCGACCAATCCTTGCTTGAGCAACCATCCAGACTTGTTTCTGGAACGCATGCGCGTGAGGACTTCTTGTCCGAGGTAGCATCCTTTGTTGGGATGAACCGTGCCCTCAAGACCGCACGCAAGCGGATGACGATCGGACGTGACTTCAGCACCGTCTTCTGGCCAACGGTGCTTCACACGCCAGTGGGTCCATGCTGCGCTGGCATCATCGATGGAGGCGGGCATGGGGCCAGGCGCGATGGAGAGCAGAAGCGCGTCGTGGACGCGAGCAACGGTGGCCGTCCCCTCGACGCGCCACGTTCCAATGGGTAGGTCTGTGGTGGGATTGAGAACAAAGCAAACGTGATTTCTGTCGCTAAGGTTTCGAAACTCCAACGGTTGGCCGAGCCGTTTGGAAGCAAGGTGCTCCAACAGTGCCTCCGTCCACATGCGATGGACCACAAGAACGACGCCTTCCTCCCTGGTCAGCAGGTAGGCTGTGCCTAAAATTCGTGCAGCACGGTCCGTGAAGCAGGTTCTGATGGCTTGACCGGATTCAGAAGGAACAAGGTTCGTTGATAGCCCATCCACGAAGTTCTGTGCTGAGGTGCCGAGGACCATCAACACATCGAGGTCGCGTCGGCCTAGGGTGATGCCTTCATCCAAAGGATTCACCGCAGCCACAGGTGCTTCCGGCGTTGGGATTGTTGATTTTGAATCCGCCCCCCATCAACCGGTCGATGTAATCAATCTCGATGCCATTGAGCAAATGGCTCGATGCGTTTGGAACTTGAACAACGATACCGTCAACATTGAGTTGTTGGCAGTCATTTTCCTCTGCGTCCACGATTTGCAGGTCATACATGTACCCTGAACAGCCCCCAGAGAGCACGCCGACCAAGAGGGAATGCCCATCGGCTCCATCAAAAGCATCAACCAACATCGATTTCGCCTTCGGCGTGATCGTCAAGGTGACCTGAACAGGTTCATGCTCGGTCGTTGACACCGGCGTAGTGCTCTCACACGTTCCGCAGTCCATGATGTTGCCACCAGTTCCTCATTCATCAACCTGTGCAGACGAACCCGTTGAGGCTGATGTTTCACACGTCATGGAGAATCCGCATCCGCCAGAGGCATGGGTAGCACATGTGCGAACGGTAGGTTGAACAGAAACACCGTACCGTGCCTGCACCAATCCTGCGATGACACCTTCATCGAGTTGGCACAAAACGGCGTGGCTTTCCGGTCGACCTGAACAGCCATGTGGGTCGAGCACCGTCGCCCTTGTGGGTGGCGTCCCTTCGAGCAGAATTTCTCCGCGTCCCAACTCCGTCCATGTCCGTTGAAGATGAGTCCTGAATGCATCGTCGTCCTCAATGTCCCCAAGGTGAAGGGCCAACTCTTCGCCGACCCTTACGCCGATGCTCCGTACGACGTTGCCAACATCAACACCGAAGTGACCAAGCGGTGAAACCACGGCGGCTCCTGACTTACGAAGAATGGCATTGGCCGATGGCCCGTGACCAAGCAGGTCATCGAGCCCTTCTTTCATCCGTTCTAGGAATGATCCTTCCCCAAGGCTGACACGCATCGGCTCGAGGATACGCCCTTCTGTGAGGCGGCTTCGACGAACGTGAAGGTCCACTCCGTTTCCCCACTGATGCTCAATGAGTTCTGCGTGGGCTTCCAGGAAGGCTGGTGCTTCGACGAGGAGCGCCGAATCATGACGCCCTCGCCCCGTCGGGTTGGCCTCGACGTGAAGTTGGAAGACGCCGACTTCATCATCGACAAAGGCTCCGTGCAGTGTCGTTTCGTCAACATGGCGGACAGCGATGCTTTCGTCCAACGCCGAGAACCTACGCAAGGTGTCGTTTTGGATGTCGGCCATCACGCGAACGTCGACGCCCCGGGACGCGGCTGCGTGGAGGGCGTCAAGCACTGGACTGCGTTGAATATGGAGGATACCATACCGGCCCAACAGCACCCAGGCACGTTCTTCAGCTGATTCAAGCAAAGTTGTCAGGCTCGCCATCGTCGTGTCTCGGTCCCGGAGCACAGTGAACGAGGGTGGAGAAGGAAGTTCATCGTCCGCGTGCATGGCATGGAGCCCTTCGGATTCAAGTTCGTCGAGGTGCAACCTCATTCGTGAGAGAACGGCCTCCTGTTCACCGATGAGGATGTCCAGTGCTTGCTTGATGCTCGGACCGATGAACCGCATTGGACGTTCCGCCGTCACCGTGACCAGGCCTTTTTCTTTCAGGCGATCGAGGGTCCCGTAGGCATCCATTCTTGAAAGGCCCAATTCGCGACCAACCTCGCTGGCGCGCCGAGGTATCCCGTCAGCCAAGTGGAGGATCGCGTTGGCCATCTTGCCGTCGAGGCCACACGAGATCAGGCGCTCGCGAATGCTTTCACCACTGCCCATGGTCACTCTATGAAGGTGACCGGTTTGAACCTCGTCCTTCAGCGCCGGGACCTTGTACGCTTCTCAAACTCCTTTTGGAGGATCTTACAGCGACGAATCTGTTCCTTCGCCATGGCCAATTCGTCAGGGCTCAAGCCGCGGGGCTCGGCCTGCTCAAAGCACTTGATGGCGTCGGGGTATCGCTCCATCTCGGCGTATGCGACACCCATGTTGTAGAGGGTTTGACCACGCACTTGAGCCGGTCGAATCAGCATGGCTTGATGGTAGGCCTCCACGCATTTCGGATAGTCTTCCATGTAGTAGAAGCAGTTGCCTCGAGCATTCAACACAAGGATGACTTTGTCCTCATCATCGGCGAGAAGCGACAACGCTTTGTCAAAACAGTTCAACGCCTCACGGAACTTTTTGGAATCCAACAATTCAGTCCCACGGTTGAACCATTCGCGCCCTTGGGCGCGTTCTTGTTCGGGGGTTGTTGCCCTCACCTGCTGCGATTGAGCCGCGGTCACGTCAAGGGCGGCTGCGACAAGATCCAGTTGGGGAGAGGTGACGTGCGGCTCAGTTCTTTGTGCAGTTTCGAGTGGGGCCAACAGCAGCGCTGAGGAGGTCGCTTGAGTTGATGATTCATCCGAGAAGCCCGAATCTAAGGCCTCGTTTTGAACTTGACTCAACAACAGTTCCGGAACCGGTTCTTCCACCTGAAGAGCATGCTGGGCTTCGGGTGCACCAAAAGCAACATGCTCGTCCATGGAAGGGTGTGAGGGGGCGACTGGGTCAGGGAGCGCCGGCGTTTCCACCACAGGCGAATCGAGCGCTACGCTCAAGGCCACGCCACTGAGGGCGTTGGCCTTTGCATGGCACTTAGCAGCCTTTTCAAATTCTCCCGCTGCTTCCAAGGCTCGTGCCATACCCGTCCACGCGCTAGCGTCTTGAGCGTCGGCTGTCACTTCGTGTTTCCATAACCCTATGGCTTCAAGATGCTCTGAACGGAGGCTGTGAGCACGTGCCCGCACACGTGGAAGGTCTTCTGCGAGCAACGTGATGGCCCGCTCGGCCAAGAATGGACCTTCTGGAATGGTCCGTGGTTGCCCCTCGAGGCGCTCGAGTGCCGTGGCCTCACCTTCGCCGAGACCAACGAGCCACATGGCCAAAGCATGCCGATCTGGAGAGGGAGCATCCACCGTAAGTCGATCCAAGGCTTCGATGTACCACAGATCGGGGGTTTCTGTTCGATCGAGGACTGCCCATCGACGAACTAGAACCTCTTCTCCAGCGCCGTTGGCAATCGCAGCATCGTACGAGGCAAGCGCTTGGCTGCGTTCACCCTTCGCAGCATGAAGGTCACCAAGCAAGCCGTGTGTGAGAGGTTCGGTCTGGTCCAAACGAAGCGCGTGGAGGGCGGCCCCCCGAGCATGGTCGTCAAGGTTCAATCGCTGCATTCCAATGGCTGCAACACGCCAAGCCCGGGCATTGTTGGCTGCAAGGGTCTTGAGGTGTGGTTTGAGGAGTGCAACGGCATGTTTGGGATGGCCAGCATCCAGTTCGGCTTGTGCCTCGTTGATGAGGGATTCAAGATCCACAGGCTGTGGGGCGACGTCCGACCCTTGTGCTGGCTCGAGGTTCGTCGCAGCCGCAATGGTTTCCTGTGCCTGTTGTTGAGCAGCAACGACGTTCGCCGCTGCTTCCAACTCGGCGGCGTCGAGACGACCGTCGCCATCGATGTCGTGATGGGATGATTCTTCGAGGACGGCTTGAGGGTCGCTGACGCCGGCCTTCCGCATCGCCCGTGTCAGGTGTTGGTCGTCCCACGTGGCCGTTGTGCTCGGACGTTCAGCGGGCAAGTCGGGGGTTTGAGCCCGGTCGCTTGCACAACGCCGTCGAATGTCGAGCAATTCAGGATGGTCGGGGTAGTGTGTGAGTGCTCGCGTAGCCATCGCTTCCGCGCCACCAACATCTCCCATTCGCTCAAGCAAAACGGCGAGGTTGGCTGTTGCGGGAGCGTGGTTCGGTTCCAAATCCAAACAAATCGTGAAGGATTGTTTCGCCCCCTTCGCATCACGCTGTCCTTCAAGCAAGACCCCTCGGTTGTACCAAGCCATGGCGTTTGATGGATCCAAGCCAATGGCCTTGTTGATCTGCTCAAGTGCGCCGATATGGTCTTTCATCCTCGACAGCCGCTCCCCCTCACGAAGCAGGCGCATGGCTTCGACCTCGACCTCGGACGGTCCATCCGCGGTAACGTCGGTCATCGTTCTGGTGCCGTTCGGTCCGTGGATAAGTCTTGTTGCTTCTCGGTTGAAGCGGAGGCTTCGTGAACCCACGGCGCATCCACACGTCATGGAGGTCCTGACGGCATCGACGGGGATGGAACTGGTGCTGCTTCCCCCGGGGCGGTACCTCCGTGGAACCCTTGAACCGCCGGGGCATCCCAACGAATCCCCCCAATTGCTGTGCGACATCCGCTTTCCCTTTGCCTTGGGTGCACGACCCGTGACCCAGTTGGAATGGATGGTGATGATGGGGGAGCAGCCATCGAAGTTTGTCGACGGTTGGACCGCAGGGCTACGTCCTGTTGAATGCATAAGCAGGGTCGATGCCATGAAGTTCATCGATCAACTGAACCTCGAAACGCAGGGCGAGTTGGAAGGTATGCCCGGTCATTATCGACTTCCCTCAGAAGCAGAATGGGAATACGCCGCTCGTGCAGGAACCCAAGGGCGCTGGTGGTTCGGCGATGATGACCGAGACCTCGATGCCTTTGGATGGCACGCGGGAAACGCCGGTTCCAGCACCAAAGAAGTAGGACGAAAGCAGCCGAATCCATGGGGTTTCTACGATCTCTCAGGAAACGTCGGTGAATGGTGCATGGATGACTTTCATTCCCCCATGGACGTTCGGCATACGACCGAAAAGCCGGTTCAGAACGAAGGAGGAAAAGGGGTGCTGAGGGGTGGAGCCTGGTACATGGAGTCCGATTCCACAAGGGTTGCCGCCCGTCGCGCGGTGGATCCCTTGAGCCGGTCGGATGGGTCAGGCCTGAGGGTCGCGTGGTCCGCCATCGCTGACATCGAGGTCAGGTGACCGTGGCATGATGTTCTGCCCTGTGGGAACGAGACCTGGCTCCGTGGACCATAACGGTGCGCCGGGACGTGGGTTCACCGTCATCAAACCGAGATCACGAAATCCGTGAATCGCTAACGTGACGCGTTCGATCACAGGCGCAGCGTCCTCGTGAAACGTTGCATCCATCGCAGCGACGATGTCCTGGAATCGATGTGCACCGTCGGACAATTCCCAGACAAGGCTGTTCATGTCATCCAGCGGCCGCATCACTACGTTAGGAGCACGAAGCAACCGTGCAAGGAACCGTTCAAGGCGTGTGAAGCGCTTCTCAATTCGAAGCACAACACACCGTCCGCTGTGGGAAGGGCCGCCCCCCGTCCGGCAAACGGGCCCTCGCCAGCCCCACCACACAGGCAATCGAGTCGGTGCCGTGTCCAATAACGGGTGGTCATCGGGAACAGCGATCTCCAGGCCACCACCTCGCTCAACCTTGCCCACCGTGTTGAGCCATCCATTGATGCCCATAGTGTTCCCATTGTTCCATCGTCCAACCGGGCGGGAGTCCTTCGGCAGGCAGAGGAATGGCCTGCGTTGGCGTGACGATGCTGGCCGGAGGAGCAGGCGAGGGCGACGAGGGATGAACCGCAGTGGAGGTCGCTTTGCTTTCGTCGGCCCCAACTTGGCCAGGGTCTGCGCGTCGACGTGCCATGAAATTCATGGCCACAATCAGGAGAACAACGCCAACGCCACTGGCCCCGCCGTAGAGCACCGTCGCTGAGACCCCTCCATTCTCAGGTTCAGGAAGGTTCCAGGCAACGACCACGTTTGCCTGTGCATAAGGCAATGGTTCTGCTGCATAAAGTTCGACGTCTAGGTGTCCTTGAGAAGGACCATCACCCTGCACCACACTGCATGCCAGAATCCGTTCCTGGACAACGATATGACCTGCATCAAGCGGCACATCGAGGCCCGTGGTCACGTCACCAAATCCATCGCACACCACCGACCAACCGTCCGGCGATCGAAACATCACAGAGAGGTCTTCGGCAAACGAGGATGACGAACTGAGGTGGACGACGAATGGTACACTTTGACCGAATGGGACCGTCTCGTAGGTTGAAGGTTCAACCTCAAGCAACAGTTCGCGCCTGCTTGCAACCTCGAACAGATGGCTCTCCGCCAAGGCATTGGACGAGCCTTGGAGGTCGACTCGCCCTTCGAGCCTGACGTTCACAACAATACGGGCGCCAAGCGGTGCATCGTCGGGAACGACAAGGTCAACAGTGAACGATTTCTCGCTACCTGCGCCCAGCGCCAAGGGATTGGCACCACCGACCACGAATTCGGTGCCGGTCGACGTAGAAACAAAGACCAACAATCCCTCCAGCGGCGGTGTGGATTGAACGTCGACATGAAGCAGGAGGTTTGGCTCGGGTGCGTTTCCTTCGTTGACAACGCGCCCAGCGACGGCGACAGCGGCCCCACTTGAAATGTCACGATCTGCGGGCTCGATGACCAATCCAAGGGTGCGAACCGTCATCACGACGAGGTCCACATCAACGGACGCCAATTCCGAGCCATCCAGGGTTGCGACAATGCGTGCCGTCAACGAGGCCCCTGCTGGTTCTGATATTGGTGCCAAAATCGCGATGCCTGCCAACAGGTGAGATCCACTTTCACCCTCTGGAGCGATGGCGAACGGTGAAGAGGCATTCACGTCGTTGAGTTTAGTCCACCATGTCCATTCGCTAGGGAGCCCGACGATGGATACGTCGACCTCTGTATACGCATTCGATGTGCTGTTTAGAAAAACGGGGACATCCGTCACCGATAACGGAGTCACGCGAACGACGCCGTCGTTGCGTTCGAGGGTGGCTCCGTTCACCACCAGCACATCCGGACCGTCAAACCATCCCGAGACCATCGACATACCACTGCGCTCCGAATGGGCAACCAATCGTATACGAGGCGAGGCGTCTGCAACCTTGGCGTTGGTCGGCGCGAAAACATCGATTCGGATGCTTGTCGACGTACCCGCACCGAGGACGGCTTGGTCACGGCTCAATCCGACCACGACCCATGCGGTGCCAGGGTCATCGAATTCCGCCTCGAAATTGAGCACGTCCATGCGCGTAGCCTTGTTTTCAACGTCGACCGTGAGGCTCGATGTTGAACCACCGACCAGCGGGAGGAACACACCCTGCGGTTGCATGGTGATGTCAGAGATCATCAGCGCTACTGCATCGACGTCAATCATGCTGACTCGGTTGCTGTCGTTCTGTGCCACTGCGGCTAAACGAAACGATGAGGTCGTGTCCGCAGGTGCGCCTGAAGGCACGCTGAGCAACAGGTCAATGTCGACCATTTCACCCGGTCGAACGAGGACCGATTCGTCTTGAGACCAAGCGAAATCAACGCCCCAACCTTCCAGCAGGGTCGAGGTGTCGAGCATGAGGTCGAACACATCGGTACCGGCACCATCGTTGGACAGACGGATGGAAAATCCGCAGGTCTGTTCTGGAGCGCAACTCGGTCGCATGCTTGGCTGATGAAGCACAGGAATGCGGTCGGCGAGTACCGTGAAACCAATCGGTGCGGTACCATGGACATTCGGATGGTCCGTTGAGGCATTGAATGTGAGTGAAGTAAACCCGACGCTTGCGTTTTGATCAGGTTGAATGTTGACCTTCAGGTCCCTTGACGCACCGGGGAGGAGATTGAAGCCGGCGGAGGGAACGCTACTTCCGTCAAAAAAAAGCGTGTACGAATTCCAAGATGCGGGGAGTCCATTCAACGCAGGCCGCACGGTCGTTGAGATGTTTCCGGAATTCGTGACACGGAGGTTCACCTCCCCCCACCCTCCCGGGACGGCTCCTTGCGTTCCAAGCCCTGTAACGGTCAGACCGTAGGCGTCCGCTCGTGCTGCCTGGTCGTAGACCAACACCGTCTCGTCGAACCAAAATCCAATGTCTTCCGACGATGCATCACTGGTCAGCGTCCATCGAAACGAGGACCCAGCATGGAGGTGCCGGTCTGGTGCAATCGGGATGAGCGGGGACGTGTGGCCTCCGGAGTTCAATGAGAACGTGTTCCAATTTGAGCCGTCGACCAAGAAATCATCGTCAACCGTCGGGCTAAAGCTTGCTAACTCCTCCCATCCACCTGCATTGGTTCGGGCTTCCAAACTGATCTCGTCTGGAGCAACAACCCAACCCGTGTAGAAGAAGGTCAACCCCATGGTCCTCGTACCGGAAGGTAATCCATCGGAGAGGTCGAGCAGGGGTGTGTTCAACCGCGACACGGTGTTTGCGCTGTAGGTGGAACCGTCGCCGTTGCCAGCATGGCACGAGGAACCCATGGAAATCGAGGTGTCGCTGTTCAATCCCCATTCGCCTGTGGCGGTCCAATTCGTCAGTGTATCACAGTTCCAGTACCGTGCGCCAACCGTGATCCGCCGGTTCAACACATCGTTCGAGGGGTTATCATCGGCGGTGGGTTGCTCAATGTGAATTTGCAGGGTGTGGTTTCCGGCATAGGTTGGTGTAAACACCACATCCACGACAGCGCTCGATCCACCTGAAATCGGATTGATTGG
>JAURMD010000157.1 GCA_030830875.1 Thermoplasmatota archaeon
CGATTTGAGCATGAACGAAGCAAACAAACCTAATCCAGAGATCGTCCCAATCAACGAGCCATAGGTTCGCTCCATGTAGATGTAGACGCCACCAGATTGGGGCATCGCGCTGGCCAACTCAGCCTTTGAGAGGGCGCCGGTCAGCACAACTGACGCGGCGAGCACGAACGCAAACCACATGCCGTTGCCTGCAACTTCTTGAGCAAAGGCTGGAAGAACGAACAAACCCGAGCCGAGCATCGATGCGAGGGAGAGGACCACCAACGTGGCCATGCCTATGGTGCGGTTGAGGAGTTCCTCACCGCGGTGTCCTGCCATTCATACCACGTTCCACGCAAAGCGTGGTTGCCGCTCGCCGGAGAGGACTTTGAAGGCTTGTCCCGAGAAGGTCGGATGGACACGTTCTCAGTCACTGCTTGAGGTGAGCGATGACCTTCATCTCAACGGCGATTGGCGTGGGCAGCGAACGGATGGCTAGTGTGGTCCTCGTTGGCCCGACCTTCCCAAGCGTCTCGGCCCACACCTCGTTGTAGCCCGCAAAGTCCCGTTCCATGTCCACGAGGAAGGTCGTCACGTCGACGATGTCGTTCAGGCTCCCCCCCGCCTCGGCGAGCACGCGTTCAACGTTGGCCACTACGGCACGCGTTTGGGCGCGGATGTCGTATTCCAACGGAGCACCAGCAACGTCGTGGATCGGACCACCAGGAATCGCGTTGGTCCCCGGCTGGCGTGGGCCAACCCCAGAGAGGTAGAGCATGTCGCCGACACGACGAGCGTGGGGGTAGGCTCCCACGGGCTTTGGGGCTGCGTCGCTGTTGACGGCGCCCTGTCCTTCCACGGGCTCCCACAACGCCGGCCCTCCATCCTGTCTTGGGGTGGATTCAGGGTGCGCGGCGTGCTCCTCGACTGCGTCGAGGACGCCACGGTCGCCTCCAAAAACCTCGACGTTTTCTTCGTCGTATTCCTTGTCCCCCTTGCCGTTCGAGGCCGGGTCGAGGTGCACGACAGCGCCTCCTGCGCCATGAAGCGCTTCGTAGGCCAGCACTTCCCCCGTGAGGTCGTTGCGGTGTTCGTTCATCGCAGAAAGGAACCACATAGGCTTGAACGCCACCACTTTTTGCACGCGTATCTGGGTGTGGATGGTGCGGGAGAGTTGGGCAACGTCTTCCAAGCGACCGTCGGCAAGGAATTCCAAGATTTTCCTGTTCCATTCGTCGTCTTTGAGGGAGTGGATACGGTCCTCTTTCGGGTCAATTCGTTGGGTGAACATCCGGTTGGAGAGCGACATCGCAGCAACGACGGCAATCTTCCTTCCTTTCGCTGCGTCCATGCATGCCTTGGCAAGCACGGTCGTCTCGGCCCTGTTGGCGTACACGTTTGACGACACAATCGCAGCAGGAATGCGGTTTCCAGGGTTGAGCAGGCTCAGCGCCACCACGGATCCAACGTCGATGGGAAATCCCTCGTACGCCACGGTCCGGGCGCTCAAGCCTCGCTTCTCAGCCGCGAGTTTCCAAGCGTGGGCGAACTCAGCATCGATGCGGAAATCGTAGTGCATGGTGCCAAGATCGTGAAAGTCGTGGTCGACAAGGTTCCACACAGGGTTCGGGTCGGCCTGCATCTGGTGTCCAATGATGGAGGGCCATGTTGTCGAATAGACCACGAGCAGGTCGGCCCCGCTCTCTTCGATGCGCTTGGCTGCCTCTTCAAAGGCTACCCTGAGCCTTGCGTAGCCCTCGTTGGTGTCTGGAGCCAGCAGGGGGTGCGGGTGAACGGGCACCACAAGGGTCGCAACAACCTCGCTCAGACCACCGCCTCCTCGTGCTTCCACGCGGGCCATTCGACCACGGCGTTTCCAGTTCCAATAACGGTCCCGTAGCCGTGCAGCACAGCGGGGTAGGAGGGGACGCCAAGCGTGTGCATTAGCCACGTCAGCCCACCACCATCGGTTTCTGCAATGGCCTGCTCGGTGAATTCTGGCATTTCATCGAGGAGACGCTGAGCGCGTCCACCGACCATGTGGTCGATGATGCGCATGTCCCAAAGGTGCATGGCGTGGCTGGTGATGTGTTCGTGGCTCATGTCTTCAGGGACGTCCGGTTCGGTGGTGAAATGGCGGTGGGACAGGGAGTTGCGGGCGAGCACCACCGCGCGCTTTCCACTTGCTTCGATGGCCCGGCGTGTGGCGCGCCCGAGTTCAGCCATCATTTCCTGCATGACTTCGACGGAGTAGTAATGGCGACTTCGGTTGCTCGAAATGACCACCAAGGGCTTGGACCACGCAGGGTCTGTGAGGTGGGCGGTCGTGATCGTGCCATAGTCCACACGGAATTCAGGGTTGGTCATCATGTGCACGTCGAGTCCAGAGGCCGCCGCTTCGTCGTGAATGGCGGTGGCCAAGTTCACGTCCACCTTCATGTCGTAGGTGTAGCGGAACAGGTTGGGGAAGATGGGGTCCACGGACAACCCTTCGAAATGGGGAAGCCCAAGGAAATGCGTGCCCACGTAGGTTTGCCAATGCGGGGACAGCAAGACCATGACGTCGTGGTCGATGTTGGCGAGGCTCGCTCGAAGCCGGTCGTAGCCCCAGCGCAACTGTTCCCAGCCTCCTTCGGAGGTTGGAGCGTTTTGAGGTGGGTTTTCTGCGTAGACCAGGTGTGGTGGGTGGGGTGCAAGGCAACCCGCAACGACGCGTCCTCCGCCCATGTCGCCTGCACAACACGTTGGCGTATGAGGTTCGCCATGGCGCCGCATCAAGGTTTGAAGCCCTCCCGCTTGACGTCATCTCATGGAGGAAGGCCAGATGGTGGACACGGCGTCCCTGCCAGTGCTTGAAGCACCCAACCTTCCTTCAGCGGCTGAGGTTCGTCAGCGTACCTTGGTGCACGCGGTGGTCCCGCTGCTCGTTGGTGCGGTGTTGGGCGCGTTCTGGCAACTCGCGGTGATGCCCCGGACCGGTGAGGCGCAGTTGCCAAATCCGGTGCATGGGGCACTTCTGATGTGGCTGCTCCTCGTTCCATTGGCCACCACAACGCTTGCACGACGGCGCATCGCGGAGTCGTGGGAGTACGCCCTTGGGTTAGCCCTCGTGGCGGTTCCGCTGGCGTTGATTTGGCTTGGTCGAGGTGCAGGTTCCCTCTTTTGCGGCGTGTACATGCTCGGGATTCTATGGATGGCGATCTCCGGGGCTTGGGCGACCTCCGCATGGCCATCGCATGGACGGGGCCTTGCTCCATTCCGTTCCGGTCTATGGCACACGATTGGCATCGGCTTCGGTTCCTTCCTCGGCTCCGTTCTTGCTTACGTCTGGTCCTGACGGAAGGCTTCCCTCACCTCGAGGAGGCCGCGCTCAAGTTCTTCGAGCATTCCCTCACACGACACGGCCTCCAGGACCTGCTGGCGTGCGTCAGCATCGGGAAGGACCAGCGACGATGCGAGCAAAATGGCATGGGCATCGCTGCCCAAGAGGGCCTCAATGCGCGCGTCGACCCACGGTTGTGCAGCCTCCACGTCCACGCCCATCGCCTCGGCAAGGTCAATGAGTCCATCACGCATCATCGCTTCCAACCGTTCCACCTCTTCTTCGTCAGGTTCTGGGGTTGGCATCAATCGAACGTCGGCACTGAGGTACAAGGGCAGGTCGGACCGACCCAACGCTTCAGCGCGTTGGAGGAGCACCTCGAGTGGAGGGATCACACCTTCGTCGCTGAGCAGGTCCTCGACCGCAGGGTCGCCAAAAGGAGGCAGGGCGGGCTCATGAACGGCCACCACCTCGAAGCGTTCTCCTCCCCGAATTGCGATCATGTGGTTTGAGCCGACCTCGTGGTGCTCCTCGATGTAGGCCAAGGTACCAACGTTTCGTGGCCCGTCCCAACCCTTCACCGGCCGGAAGGGGTCTGAAAGGATCAGCCCAAACGGGCGGTCGTCAAGGATGCAGGTGTCGAGCATCTGTTTGTACCTCGGTTCAAACACCCGAAGGCTGGTGACCTCGCCCGGCACCAACGTCATGGGCAAAACGAACAGCGGGATGTCCGCCACGATGGTCATGCCGAGAAGATCTCACATTTGCCCTTGAACCTGTGGTGGACGGCCGCACGTTGATGGCCTCGTCGTTCCGGGGACGGGTATGGTAGGGGGCGTCGTCGACCGCCTGTTGCCTCCTGGCTCCCTGCCGCGGTACGGTGCAGCAGGGGCCTTCAACACCGCCATCTTCGGTGCCTTGCTCGTCCTGTTCTCCTTTACGACGGGCATCGGGCGTGACGATGCCGTTCGCTGGGCCATGCTGTGGGGCATCGCATGGGCCCTCTCAAGCCTCGTGGCGCATGCCACGCACCGTATGTTCACCTTTCATGCGACCACGGGCTTGGCATGGTCGTTGAGCAGTTCCATTCCTGTGTTCGCGCTTGGTCTGGTTGGTTCCAGCACCACGTTTGGCATGCTCGTCAACCTCAGCTCCGCCCCCCTCGTGGCGCTGACGATGGTGAACGTCGGGGCATGGGGGGTTGTCCTGTGGGCGTTGAACCGAACCGTGGTCTTCGCCCATGGTCGGTCGAAGGACGAGGGTCAAGACGAGTAAGATTCACCCTCGGACGGGAAATCGCCTGACCGCACGTCGTCACAGTATGCACGGATGGCGCCGTTGATCGCACCGGCAAGGTCGAGGTACCGACGGAGGAAGCGCGGTGAGAAATCCTGAGTGATGCCCAACATGTCGTGCAGCACGAGGACCTGCCCGTCTACCCCGGGTCCAGCGCCGATGCCGATGACCGGGATGGACAGTTCAGAGGCGACCTTCGTCGCAAGGGTGCGAGGGATTTTCTCGAGCACCAGTGCAAAGCATCCAGCCTCTTCAAGAAGGCGTGCATCGTTCAGGAGTTTCTCCGCTTCCTCCTCTTCCTTGGCTCGAACGGTGTAGGTCCCAAACTTGTAGATGGATTGTGGCGTGAGGCCAAGGTGGCCCATCACCGGAATGCCCGCGGTCAGGATGCGCTTGATGCTCTCAACGACTTCAGCACCTCCTTCGAGTTTGACGGCGTGTGCCGACGCCTCTTTCATGATACGAATGGACGATTCCAGTGCCTGCCGGGAGTTGCCTTGGTAGGTCCCAAAGGGCAGGTCGACCACGATCAGGGCCCGGTCCACTGCACGTTGAACGCACTGTGCGTGGTAGATCATCTGGTCGAGGGTGATTGGCACGGTCGTGACCTGTCCGGCCATGACGTTGGAGGCTGAATCCCCAACCAAGATCACGTCAACACCCCCGCCGTCAACGAGGCGGGCAAGCGAGTAATCGTAGGCCGTCAACATCGTGATTGGTTCTCCAGCGCGCTTCATCTCCTGCAGCGTGTGGGTTGTGACCTTGCGCGCTTCGGCGTGGACGGACATCTTCCTCTCACCCGAGGCGCCGTGAACGCGGTTGACCTTCAAGCCACCCGTTGCCTCAATCGTCGGCGACGCAGATGTTGACGGCTTCGGAGAAGAAGCCCAAACTCCACATGCCGCCTTCTCGGCCGACACCGGATTGTTTCACCCCGCCAAAGGGGACGCGGAGGTCACGGTGCAGCCAGGTGTTGACCCACGCCATGCCGGTGTCCATGCGTTCAGCGAAGCGACGGCCACGCTCGGCGTCGCTCGTCCACACCGATCCTGCAAGGCCGTATTCCGTGCCATTGGCGATGTCGAGGGCCTCTTCTTCGGTGCTGTATGGATGGACCGTCACGACGGGGCCGAAGATTTCCTCCGTCGCGCAACGGCTCGTCGGGGACAGGCCGGCGACGACGGCAGGGCTCAGGTGGAAGCCGGTTCCATCGCCGCGTTCTCCGCCCGTGAGCACGGTCCCGCCTTCCTCAACAGCCAGTTGGAGGTAGCCTTCGACCTTCGACCGGTGGGCTTCGGAAATGACCGGTCCGATGGGGAAGCGTTGCACTGCGTCCACGAAGCGAGGAAGGAAGGCCGCCATCATTGTGGACGGAACCAGCACGCGCGAGCCGCACAGGCAAATCTGTCCAGAGTTGAGGAAGCCGCTCCGCACCACGCCATGAAGCACGGCGTCGATGTCGGCGTCGTCGAGCACCACGGTCGCGTTCTTTCCACCAAGTTCGAGGCTGAGTTTCTTGAACATTGGAGCCGCTGTCGCAGCAACGATTCGACCGGTCGCCGTGCCGCCTGTGAAGGAAATCGCCTCCACGGCCGGGTGTTCGACGAGGGCTTGGCCCACCTCAGGCCCAAACCCATGCAGGACGTTGACGAGCCCGCCGTCGAGGCCTGCTTCCCGCACAAGTTCGCTGAAGCGGTGGGCCGTGAGCGGAGTGAGTTCAGACGGTTTTGCAATCACAGCGTTGCCCATCAACAGGGCAGGCGCCACTTTCCACGTGAGCAGGTACAGCGGAAGGTTCCATGGTGAGATGAGGCCGACAATACCGATGGGCTTACGGATGACGTGGTTGGTGGCGTCGTCCATCCTGAACAGCTCAGGCGCTTGGTCTCGGCCAAAGGCCGCGAAAAAACGGAAGTTCCGGATGCAGCGGTCAATGTCCACGTGGCGAGCCACGTCCCAAGGTTTGCCGGTGTCCAAGGCCTCGAGGTGAGCCAATTCGTCGGCGGCGGCTTCCATTGTGTCGGCAAGACGGTCAAGGCCATTGGCGCGTTCGAAGAGGGAAAGGGCAGCCCACGAAGGTTGAGCGGCGCGAGCAGCCTCCACAGCACGCGCGACGTCTGCCGCGTCTGAGCGAGGAAGTGTAGCGACCACCGTACCGTCCAACGGGCCAATATCATCGATGCGCAGTCCACTTACCGCATCGTGGTAGGACGAGCCGATCGCGTTCCGAACGTCGATGTGGCCCACGCTTATGCCTCCACGTCGTACAGCCAGCGGTCGGTGTCTGGGTCCCATTCGTCCCATGTTGGGACGTCGTCAAGCCGGTGAAGCAGGCTGGGAGGGACGATGCCGGGCACGACGAAGGCCTTCTGGCGATGCAAGGGATACGGGTTGCGCAGTTCGATGCCGAGGACGCCGAGGATGGCCCGCGCAACGTACCACGTGGCTTGTGCGTTCCAACCGTGCGCGATCTTGACCACGACGCCGAGGCCCTCAGGCCAGTCAGGATGCGCGATGGCGAGTCCGAGCAAACCATCCGCCCCCTCTTTCGCGATGACTTCTCCCTCGCCGGCCTTGATGATGGTTGAATCAAGGCGGTTGAATCCTCCCACGAGGTCAGGGTGGCGGCACATGGCTTCCCAAATCCAATCTGCATGCCGGTCGGTGACCAACCCAGCGTAGATGGTGGCGAGTTCTGAAACGGTGTTGGACACCGTGGGAAGCCCGCATCCGTCTTTTGCGACGCGAAGCGGTGTCCATGCCTCTCCCAAGAAGCGGCGGAGTTGAGCCATGTAGGCGTGGAAGACCTCGTGCGTCGGCAACGTGTATCCTGCTCGGTTCCACCCTTTCCCTCGGCACCCTCTGAGGATGGCTGCATGTTCACCGGAACACGTGTGGTACCAACGGCGAGGGCGTCGGACCTGTCGGCCAAATTGGATAAGCGGGACATCGAGGGGTGTCAACATCAGGGGCCATTCGGATTCGTTGAGGAGGGATTGCGCAGCAGCAACGTGCTCGGTGTCTCCGTTGTGGCTCGCCACAGCAATCGCTTTCTGTTCCCACGTGCATTTCTCGAGTTCGTCAACGAAGGCCTTGAGCATGAAGGGTTTCATCATCGAGCGACCGTAGCACAGCACGTTCCCGCCGAACGAGTGGATGACGTCCCTTCCATGCGCCCACGCGACCGCCCCATGGATCGTCGTTTCAGACACGCCGTTTCGACGGTAATCCACCAGAGGTTCCCATTCGACGTCCCTGCCCGTTGGCACGCCTTCGACCCGCTCTCCGAGCGGTGACGTGGGGTACAATTTGGAGCCGGGCAAGCCCGGACCGACGGCCGAGCGGCTGCCGCTCATCGCCGTCCCCCCTTGAGGGCCCGCTCGACCAAGGGCACCACGCCCTCCATGTACGCACGCATGTTTCGCTTGACGCGCTCGTTGTCGTGGTTGAAGAAGTCGAACCACGCCATGATGCGGTCTTCGGGGTGGAAGCGCTCCAGCATTTGGTCAGCGACCTCGCGCACGTTCCCAACCAAGGCGTTGTTCGTCGCCCGTGCGACCTTGCTTGGGTCGAGGGTACCTTCGAGGGCCGTCCAATACGCTGCCAAGGCCGCCTCTGCTTCGTGCTTTGCAGCCGCGCTCTGTTCATCTGCGGAGAGGTCCGGTTCATCGTTCACAAACACAAACACCGTCCTCGGCATGTGCCCTCGCGTCCACGCCCCACCGTCAGGGTGGAAGCATGTGGCCATGCGCTCGTGCGTGGCGTCGATGACCTCCGGTGAGGTGATGGAGAGGTTGAACACGCGGACGGGGAGGATCCCGTTCAGTTCGATTTGCGCCTCAGGGTCGTGGGTTCCAGCGACAAGCACCAAGCGTTCCAACGGGGCCTCCTTTGGAACGATCCGTACCTCTTCAAACGCATAGCGGGGCGCGATGTGGACGTACTTAGGGGGCGTTGAACCTCCGTCTCGATGCATGGCGGCGCGTTGAACGGCTGTCCAATCCTCATCGCTTCGAAAGTGGTCACGGGTCAACACGGTCGGGCGAGCGGAGGCATCGCTGACCACGTCACCTCGAAGCAAGCGGAGGAAGATGGATGCTGCTTCGAGGAACACCTGACCTCGAAGGGCTGGCCAGGACGTTGCTTCAACCTCGTCCCTTGGTAAGATGCCGTAGGGACGGGCCATGAATTCGAAACGTCCTGAGGCAAAGCCGATGTGCAAGCGACGTGTACCACCTCGGTCGAGGCGCTCGAGGTGAGTCAGGGTGTTGGCAAGACGCTCGGCTTGGGCGATGGGCCCTCCAGCAGCGAGGATGGAGAGGACGGCGCTACCGACGTCGATCCTTGACGTGCAGCGGAAGGATTCCAGCGCCAGTTGCGGAAAATCGGTGCAGAGTCCCACTTCTCCAGGCCAATGAGGGACAACTGGACTTGCGTTTTGCTTCTGGGTTTCGGTCGAGAGGTGGGCCTGAGCCACCCATGCCACACCGAATCCCAATTCGTCGGCCAATCGGCGTTGGTCGAAGTAGTGGTCGAACATCGCGGCCTCGGTGGGCATCGTCCCGGAGTGGTCCGGTGTATGGGAGATGGAGAAGAAGATGTCGTGCTCCATCCCCGCACCCGGTTCCGCGACGTTCGCCCGACCTATGAGATGAACGCCCAGCACCGTCAAGCGCCATCCGCCAACGACGTCAGCCTGCGAATGCGTTCGCGCACTTGTTCTGGTGCAGGAAGGCCCGCCGCCATGAAGGCGTGGACCACATCGGAGAGCTGAAGCATCGCCGTCGACCAATCTTCTGCAATCTCTGCGAGGTCGGCCAAGCCCCAACCTGCGACGAGTTGGCCAGACAGATCCTGCAGGTCCTTGGCCAGTTCGTACGATCGATGTAGGTGGTCGCTTGCCAGATCGACTTCGCCGATGGTGGCGTGCAGGTGAGCGAGGTCCGCCAATGATTCCATCAATCCTTCGTCATCTTCCAAACGTTCCATCAAACCGAGCCGCTCTGTCTCCGTCGCGATGGCATCCTCGATGCGATCCAACGCCTTTTCACAGGAAGCCCGTGCAGCCAGTCCGTAGGCCAATCCTTCGTCGTCTCCGGCCTTTTGTCGATGGCGAATGGATCGTCCGAGGACGGCGTGGGCCTCGCCGTACGCCCCTTGAGCGTGGAGGACGAGGGCCCCATGGTGAAGTGCCGCTGCTGCGAGCCTGATTCCCCCTTCGATGGCTTCCGCTTCGGTCGCCAATGCGAGCAAGGCATCGACGTCTCCCTCGTTTCCCCGTCGAAGGTGCTCAAGGCGAACCCACCCCGCATCGACGGGGTCTGCGGCCGCCGCCTCGGCCTGCTGAAGCAGTCCAACCACGAGATGCTCATGTCCGATGTCCTGCGCGAGCGGCAGCAACCGAAGGGCCAAGGCGGTGTCGAGGTGGTCCATGCCGCCTCCGTCCACGAGGGCCCGAAGCACCTCTTCGGCCTGTTCTGGCGTGACCTCGCCTTCCATGCCCCCGCCTCGGTGAAACCGGTTTCAAGCCTCGCTCAGATGGAACGAAGTCGGCCTCCATCCACAGCGAGGCTGACCCCTCGGATGGCTCCAGCCGCTGGGAGGGCGAGGAAGGTTAGGGCGATGGCTGTCTCCATCGGGTGAATCAGCCGGTCGATGGGCACCTGGTCCAACCACCCTCGCTGAACCTCCTCGATGCTGCGTCCCGTTTTTTCATGAATCGACGTGGCCAACGAACCCAGTCGAGGGGTGTCGGTGAACCCGGGCAGGACGTTGTTGATGGTGATGCAAGGTGCCAGTTCTATGGACAAGGATTTCGCCCACGACGCCATGGCACCGCGAAGGGTGTTTGATACGCCAAGGTTGGGGATGGGCTCCTTCACCGATGTGGAGATGATCTGTAAAATGCGGCCGTAGCCCTCGGCTTCCATTCCCGGAACAAGGCTTCGGACCAAGCGATGCGAGGCGTGAAGGTGCCGCTGAAAGGGCAGGAGGAAGTCTTCAGGAGCCGCGCCGAGCAGGGGGCCGCCGGGAGGGCCGCCCGCGTTGTTCACGAGGATGTGGACCGGTCCTTCGCTGAGCAAAGCGGCGACCATGGCGTCGATGGCATGGGTGTCGTCGAGGTCCACAGCATGGGCAGCATGGTTTCCTTGGCCGAGGGTTCGCAGCGTATCGACCAGGTCGTTGAGTGCGTCTTCACTTCGCGCTGCAACGGTCACGTCCGCCCCTGCGGCCGCCATCGCCTTGGCGGTGGCCGCCCCGATGCCGCCGCTCGCACCGCACACCAAGGCATGACGCCCTGCGAGCGCGTCGGAGCGGTAGGGATAGTCGACGCCGTCGAGGTCCATGATGCCGTGGTCCCGGCGCTCCACTTCAAGCATCCGCGTCCTGACCGTCCGCGCCCTCTTCCTCCTCCGCCTTGTTGACGGGTTCCTCGGCGGTGGAGCGCGGGCCGATCGTCGACGGCCTGATGCGATTCTCGATGAAGTCCACGGCAAGGATGCTGAGGCGTGGGTCGTTGGTGTTCTCCAGGCGCTTCTGAAGGGTGCCGAGCGTGCTCGAGGCAAGGTTCAGCGCCATGCCAAGGCGCGTGGCCATCCCGCGTTCAAGACCACGCGCACGCATTGCGGCCAAGGCCGCAAGTCCAACGCGCTTTTCCGCACCGATGCCAATGAAGGGTGATGGGTGGTGGTTGTCGCCATCGAGCAGGTCCGCGCGCATGGCGTCGAGGCGCGAGGCGGCGTCGTGTAGCAACTCCTGAGCGTAGCGGTCCAGCGTCGGTTGGGCCGCGAAGACGTCGGCCAAGACGTCGAGCCATGGGGACTCATCGGCAAGGTGGCGTTCTTGCTGGGCATCGCGGCTGCTGTCGTCACGCGGCGTGAAGGCGCCGATGGTGTTCAGGTCACGAAGGTGACGCTTGAACTCACGGACGGCAGCCATGAGGATGGTCTTTGCGCGACGTCCATCGAGCCCGGAGCGCGCCAGAAGCGTACGCTGCGCCTTGAGCATGTCACGGGGCGCGCTCGGATGATGTTCACCGTACACGTTCAGCAGCGCAGCGGCAAAGACGGCGTCCTTGCTGCGCACCGAGACCTTGCTCGCGTCGCGTTCCTCTTGCGTCGTCCCTTCAAGGAGGCCCCTCGACACGGCACCGAGCGGTTGCTTGAGGTGAATCCCGTGGGCCTTGGCGCGGTCCAAGTGCTCCCCCATGCGAGGGCTGATGCGGCCCTCGATGGGGCGCAGCATGTCGTCCAGGAAGGACTCACGGTACAGGGTGTTGGCCAGTTCCTCGCCGTAAACTTCTGCGATGAGGTCCCAGATGCGTGAGGCGTAGTGGCTGACCTGAGAGGGTGCAGACCACTTCTGCATCTTCTCAAGACGCTTCATGCGCGCACGGGACTCAGTACTGAGGCGACCCATCATGGCGCGGTCTTCCGCCGTCCAGGTCGTCATGCGGCTTCCCGTGACGTCACGGTGGTACGGGTTCTTGGTCGAGACTGAGCCGTTTGCCTCAGGGGCTACGGGCTGGCGCATCTCCGTCTGGACGTGGTCCTCAAAGACCGCGCCGCAGTCATCGCACCAGTATTCGGCGCGATCGTCGTCGTAGTTCAGGCTCGTGCTGTGGCAATCTTCGCAGTTCTTCATGTTCTCACCTTTGCTTCCTCTCAGCCGACCTTAAAAAAGGATGGTATGCAAAGCATACGCTTCCGCTGTGATTACTCCTTGTTGCCTACCCTATATGAATGGTTCCCTTTCTCGTGTTGAACAAGACTCCTTCATCGCAGGACTCCCAACACCTGAGGTGGGTGGTTTCCCGGCTTAAAGCCATCCCAGCACTGCATCAAGCAACGGCTTGGTGCCTTCCGATGCCGGGTCAATGATGCTGTAGTGGTCCGCCTCAAGACGGAGGTGCTCAACGGCCGCGCCTTGGGCGCGCATGCGTCGGACGTAGGCTTCCGTCATTGCTGGAGGAACGTCGTGGTCATGTTCGCCGTGCGCGACAAGCAGGCTCGTGGTGGGAAAGAGGTTCACTGGATTCAGGGTGGTCCACGGAGGGGCTCCGGACGTCGGGTCGGTTCCGGCCCAACAGCGTGTCGCGTCGCCGCCGTCGGAGAGGCCGGCGGCATCGGCGGCAACGGTGTCCGTAATGGGTGCTTGCGCGACACAGAGCCACGGTTTCCGTTCCGCCAACGACGCCACAAGCAACGCCAGATGGCCGCCCGCAGAGTGACCCATCACCATGGAGCGGAGCGGATCAACGCCATCCAACAACTCGACATGGCCCCATGCCCGGAGAACGTCGCTCACGGTCTCCTGCCACACGCCTTGGTCGTGATCCGACC
>JAURMD010000158.1 GCA_030830875.1 Thermoplasmatota archaeon
GAACCGTAGGCCTTCGTGAGGCCGGAGGTCTCCACAACGGCGGGTCGGACGTCCGTCACGTCCCTCCGTCGCCTTCGGAGGCCCTTGAAGTCCACCTTTACGGGGCTTCTATCAGCCTCGTTCAGGCAGCACGCAGCCCTCCGCGAACGCGAATGGCGACCCCCTTCCGGAAATCAAGGGCTTCCCGTGTCGTGCAGCGGGCCACACCATGCGCCACGAGGTCGCCGTTGGGGTCGACGATGAGGCAGGTGCGACCAGGTACAAGTTCACCCTCCACCGAGGTCAGGAAGCCGTGGATGACGTTGCGCCCTGCACCGACGAAGGGAACGGCGTCCTCGGGAACGGTCACCACGGGTGGACCCTGGCCTCCGTCGGCGATCAGCGCATGCAGACGACGGGCCCCCTCGTCGGTCAGGGAAAGGCCACCGTCGTTGAGTCGAGGTGAGAGGATGTGGCGCCCGTGGGCATCGAACACGTTGCGGATACGACCCGTGCTGCTCATCACGAAGGAGGGGGCATCGACGAAGGACTCGGCCGTGGCCCGGTCCAGAAGCAGTTCCAACATCGCCTTGGATCGCGCCTGTTCGGCCAAGATGGCCGTGGCCGCTTGCCCCACGGCCTCCGAATCATTGGGAGCCCGAGGACCAAGGCCGAGGTCGGCCAAGGCCTCATCCATCGCTTCGCCGACCTCGCCGTGTTGGAGGTTGAGGCCGGCAAAAGGACGGTCGTGCAGGTGCAATCGCTCCAATTCACGCCGAACCCATGCTGGGTCGAGCGGCCGGACCCACAGCCATTTCGGGCCCTCGACATGGGCAAACGGCTGCAGGTCTTCGAGGGCCCACGGCACCAACCCGAGGGGGGAGAGGACGAGCACTTCGAGGCGGGGGTGGGCCGCACGTGCCCGCTCAACCTGCCGTCCAACGCGGTCACGCCAAGGGGCGGACGCACCGTGAACAATCAGGACAGGTCCGTCGTCAGAAGCGGGCCTCCATGCAGCATGCAGACGACGTCGAGCGGCCACAACCTGCGGTCGAACGAAGGTGTCCTCTCCTGCCCAAAGAATGGCCCCCGTTCCGGGCGTTTCTTGCGCGTCTACGATCCAATCCCACGCCTCCTCCCAGGCACCACGCGCAACCGTTGTGTCCCGCGCAGCATCGCGGTCGGACACCAGAAGGTGGTCTGCCCCAGGGATTGGCGCCGAGCCACGGGCGGGTGAGGTCGTCAACCAGAGGAAGGCTTCGCGAAGGGCAGGATGCGCATGGCTTCGTCGTTCAGCACGTTCCCAGATGCGCCCTTCATGGACGGCTTGCCGGCAAGCGGCGAGTTCCCCAAGGGTGACCTCAAGGTTGAACCGCGCCAACACGCTTTCCCGCGCTTCGTCCTCCATACGACGCACCTCATCGGGGGTGTGCCCCACGACACAGGGCACCAACAGGGGCCATTCCTGAAGACGCTCGAGGTGCACCGTGCCCGTAGGGGTGAGCAGGCGACCGTCACGCGCGAAGAGCGCATAGGCCGCTGAATCGAACAGGTCCGCACCCAGGGCGATGAGCATGGGGAAGAGCATCGGATGGCCGCAGCCGAACATGTGGACAGGTCGGTCTGGAGGAAGATGGGGCACGCTTCCCATCACCACTCGGGCAAGGTCAGCGTATCGCTGCTGCTCCATCACGGGGACGATGCCGCCAAGCGGATGGATGGCGAACCCGTGTTCGCCCATCCCCTCAGCGCTTCGGCGGCGCAGAGCATGCACATCGCCGCCTTGAATTGGACCGTTGAGCATCGTTCCGGCCGCGGCCTCGACGCTGGGCCCAGCCCGCGCGAGCGTCTCGTCGACCGCATCCGCGAGTTCCTCCTCGGTCATCTCGGGCCGGCTGAACACGTCGAGCATCGTCGCGACGTCGACACCGATGGAACGCTGAAAGGCCACGATTTCTTCAGGACCGACGTCGACTTCGCCATAGACGTAGGATTGGAAGGTGCCGGAATCGGTCATGATCGCGCCTGGGAAGTCAAGCAGCGCATGCACCCCTTCGTTGACCGCTTTCTCCCGCAAACCTGCGTGTTTCCAAATGATGTAACTGTTCGTGATGAGCATCTGAACGCCATACTTGTCCCACATTTCTCGGGGTTCGATGGTTCGAATGTTCGGGTTGATGACCGGAAGAAGGGTGGGCGTCTGCACCGCTCCATGGGCTGTGTGAAGCACGCCCAAGCGCGCACGCCCGTCACGGTGCTTCACTTCGAAGCGACCGGTGTCGGCCGTGCGCGCCGATGTCGGTTCGGCTCGGGTGCCTTCTGACCACGCCATGCGCGTGGGGCAGGACCGTGGGTTTTCAAAGCGACTCCGTGGAGCGAAGGCCCAAGCGCTCGGCCAACTGTGTGTGGGCCACCACTTCTACCGAGCCGAGGTGCCCGCTGACCGTCGCTCGCGACACGCCAACGTTCGTTGCTACGTCCTGGAGGGTGCAGCCCCGGGGCCGGTTGTAGTAGCCCATACGCCACGCGGCCTCGAACGCTTTCGTCTGGTGGGACGTCAAACCGATGGAATGGACATCGTTGACCTGCGCGAGGCGAACCACGGCGACCGTCGCGTTCGGATTCCATGCTCGAAAGCCTTCCACCATGGCATGGCACCCCGTTGGTGTGCCACGAATGATGATCTCTGCTCCGTCGATGCCAATCGTGGATCCGATGGCGATGATGGCGGATCCAATGCTTCTCCCAAAAGCGTTCAGCGGGTGGCTGTTTCGGACCAGTGCGGTCACCCTGATGGTGTGCCCAACAACTTCCTCTGCGATGACCTCCACCACCTCGAACCATGGGACACGGTCGATGTCATGGGCAGTGCACCCGGCCGTGAGTTCCATTTGCAAGATCTGCGTGTTCACGTTCTCAGTGTAATCGCGTTGGACGGTGGCGATCAGGGTGGTCGTCCGCACGACCTCAATCTGTGTGGCGAACTCCGTAGCAAGGACCGTGTGCGCAGCGTAACGCATGCGTACTTCCTTCATGCTAACCAAACCTCCCTGTTGATGCGGAAGACAAGAAGGCTTCGACGGTCACTCGTCGATGAGCAGCAGCAACTGTTCGTGAGCGATGCGGTTCACTTCTCGCAGATGTCCAGACATGGTGGCCGAGGAGACCCCCGCTGCAGCGGCAACTTCGGAGAGGGTACAGCGGCGAGGAACGTCGTGGTACCCCATCGAGATGGACAGAACAGCAGCGCTTCGCTGTTGCTCCGTGAGGGGAGGTCCCGTTGGGGTGGTGCCAACAGCATGCGGACGGACCGCGACGGTGCAACTGTCGTTCCATAGCCGCAACGCCATGACCAAGGTGCTGCACCCGCGTGTTGAACCACGGATGCTCACGGTGACGCCTTTTGGTCGAAGGCTGAATCCGGTCACGGCCGCGTCGGAAAGCCTGAGTGGAAGCGTCAATTGTGGATGACGAAGGCTGGCAATCACGTAGAATTCGGTTCCACCGTCGGACTCGTCGCGGTTGGTGACCTCCCGAATCAGCACGTTTGGTAGGTCGGAGAGCCTGGCTTCGTCAACACCTTCAGCGAGCCGCATGCGGACGAGCAAGGTGACTTCCTCATCGTCTTCTGAGCGACCGAGCGTGTTGAGGAGGTCCAATTCAGAAAACATCGCCACGTACGACGAAAGGGCTGTGGCGCGGAGGGCGTCGCTCGGGTAATGCACGCACACCTCCCTCATGCGCTGTCCTCCGTGATCACGAAGTCGACGCCACCATGGGTCAGCACAAAGTCGCGCCCAAGGTCGTCAAATCCCTCGAGCAGGCGAGCATCGAAGCGGATCCGGTGTACGTCGGGGTCGGCCTCGAGGTCGGCTCGAACCCCTTGGAGCGTGCCTGGTGCAGCACCGCATGACACGCACGCACCTGTGAGGTCCAGAACCACGTCAAGCCCATGCTCATCGAGGGTCCACGTGCTGACCTCGATGCCTCCTCCGTGCCCGTCCAGCGCAGCCCGAACGGGCCCAAGCCGGGAGAGCAACGCGGGGACGAAATGAAGGCTACCTGCTGCGGCAATGAGCGGGAGGTTGCGCAGCCGTTCTTCTTCCTCTGGGTCGAGGACGTCGGCCAGCCGACGCTCGGCTTCGGCACGGATGGCCGCTTGGGCTTGCTGAGCATACATCTCAACCAACGGGTCCTCGTCCACGCGGCTGGGACATCGTCCCGGTCTTTGAATGCATGACCGTTCATCGGGCACGGTCGTACATTCCTTGATAAGAGCCGGACAGGAGGCCAGAGCATGACCGACGGCCTGCTCGTGGTCGAAGACCTCCATGTCGAGGTGGAGGGCACGCCCATCCTCAACGGGGTGGACCTGCGCATCAACGCCGGCGAGCGGCACGCCATCATGGGACTCAACGGTGCAGGTAAATCCACACTCGCCTCCGTGTTGATGGGTCATCCCGCCTACCAAATCACCGGTGGCAGCATCACCTACAACGGAGCACCCTTGGAGGACCTTGAGGTGTTTGAACGTGCTCGGGCAGGCATGTTTCTCTCCTTCCAATACCCTTCAGCGATTCCGGGCGTTCAGGTGGGCACCTTCCTGCGTCGCTCCGTCGCCGCTGTCCGAGGAGAAGCACCGAAGGCGAAGGCCTTCCGAGACGAACTCAAAACGGCCATGGACGCGCTCGGCATGGACCGCTCGTTCCTTGCCCGGTACGTCAACGACGGCTTCAGCGGTGGCGAGAAGAAGCGGCTGGAAATCCTCCAGATGATGCTCCTTCAGCCTCGTTTGGCGCTGCTGGACGAGACCGATTCTGGCTTGGACATCGACGCCATGCGAGCGGTGGCCGGGGCCATCAACAGCCTGCCGTCCTCCTGCGGGGTGCTGCTCATCACCCACTACAAGCGGTTGCTGGACCTCGTCGTTCCTGATGTGGTTCACGTCATGATCAACGGCCGCATCGTCGAACGTGGCGGCCCCGAATTGGCTGAACGCCTCGAGCAACATGGCTACGACGGCATCGTCGCACAATGAGGTGATCCCATGGGTGACGAAGCACGGCAAGCGGTGGGCGAGTACCAGTTCGGTTTCCATGACCCTGAGCATGCGACCGTCCGCTTCGACAAAGGACTCTCAGAGCAGGTGGTCCGCGACATCTCAGCGCTCAAAAACGAGCCTGAGTGGATGACGGAACTTCGCGTCAAGGCCTACCACCACTTTGTTGAGCGGCCCATGCCCGATTGGGGCAACGAAGCGATGCTCAAGCAGATCGACTTCGATGCCGTCACCTACTTCCTCCGTTCGTCCAACAAAACGGAGCGGAACTGGGACGACGTTCCGGACGACATCAAGCACACCTTTGAGCGGCTGGGAATTCCCGAAGCAGAGCAGAAGTGGCTCGGTGGCGTGACCGCTCAGTATGAATCCGAAGCGGTCTACCACAGCATGCGAGAAGACCTCGAAGCACAGGGCGTCATCTTCCTTGATATGGACTCTGGCCTCCGAGAACATCCCGACCTCGTCAAGAAATTCTTCAACACGGTCGTCCCCTACACCGACAACAAATTCAGCGCCCTCAACACCGCTGTATGGTCTGGAGGCTCCTTCCTCTACGTTCCGAAGGGGGTGCACGTTGAGATGCCCGTGCAGGCCTACTTCCGCATCAACGCGAAGAACATGGGGCAGTTTGAGCGCACCCTGATCGTCGCCGATGAGGGGGCGTCCGTCCATTACGTCGAAGGGTGCACAGCACCGACCTACTCCGAAGAATCCCTCCATTCGGCGGTGGTCGAACTCATCGCCCTTGAGGGTGCGAGGATCCGATACTCAACCATCCAAAATTGGTCGGCCAGCGTCTACAACCTCGTGACCAAGCGAGGCATCGCACACGCCAACGCCACCGTCGAATGGGTGGACGGTAACCTCGGTTCAAAGTTGACCATGAAATATCCCGCGGTGCTGCTCAAGGGCGAGGGCGCCCACGCAGAGATCATATCCGTGGCCTATGCGGGAGCAGGTCAGCATCAAGACGCAGGTTCGAAGGTGCACCACCTTGCGCCGAACACCACGTCCAACATCCTTTCCAAATCGATCTCGAAAGACGGCGGCAGGTCCACCTACCGCGGCATGCTTCAGGTGTTGCCCAAGGCGCATGGCTGCCGGTCGAAGGTCGTCTGCGATGCCCTGCTGCTCGACCCGGAAAGCCGCAGCGACACCTACCCGACCATGGAGGTGGGGAACGCCAGTGCTGACCTCGAGCATGAGGCGTCGGTGTCGAAAGTGGGTGGCGACCAGCTCTTCTACCTCATGTCACGTGGGCACACGGAAGCCGAAGCGATGGGACTCATCGTCAACGGATTCTTCGAACCCTTCACCAAAGAACTCCCGATGGAATACGCCACGGAGCTCAACAAGCTCCTGGACCTCCACATGGAGGGATCGATTGGATGACGGTCACTCGCCCGGCGCCACTTCGTTCCATCCACCTCTGGCGCCACACGCCGTGGTCATGGATGGCACCTGACGCCCACAGCGTGAGCCCTCTTCACGTGGAACTGCATCCTCCGACGCCGTCGTGCCTTGCCGAAGGTGGCGGCGTCGACCTGCATCAAGCCAGCGAGGACCGGTTCTCGACGATGGTGAGGGCGCACGAATACACCCGTCCCGACGTCGAGGACGTCGCCCGTGCCACCTTGGCCGAACTCGCTTACGGTGGTCAACACCTCGACCTTCACGGCGACCTCACCGAGGTGGTGCATGTGGACCTCGTCGCACGAGGTGAGGTCTGCGCTGGGCGTCTTCACGTGCGCTGCACCGGGCACGCTACCCTGCACATTCACCTTTCAGGAAGTGCCGCTTGGTGCGGCCTTCACCTCACCGGGCAGGTGACGGACGGCGCCCACCTCGCCGTCGCCATCACGGACGAACTCGGCAAAGACGCCCGCTTTGTTCGATGCGATGATTGGCATGTTGGTCGCGACGCGCGCCTCACCAGCGGCACGCTCTCGACGGGAGGATTCCGGAGAAAATCCGACCTGCGCCATCACCTCAACGGGACGGGTGGCGACGTCAGGATTGGCATTGCCGTCCATGGACGAGGGGAGCGCCACGACGACCACCACGTCGAGATCCACCACCACCTCGGGCACACCACGTCGTCCTTGGTCGCCAACACCGCCTGCGGCGACGCCTCACGCAGCATCGGGACCGGCAGGCTCGTGATTGCCCCAGGTGCCGATGGAAGTGATGCTGGACAGGTCTTCCGCAACCTGCTCCTCTCCGAAGCCGCCCGTGCAGACGCGATCCCTGAACTTGAAGTGCTGGCTGACGACGTCGCAGCGGCGCACGGCGCCGCAAGCGCCGCCATCGATGAAGGCCAAGTGCATTACCTCATGTGCCGAGGACTCGACCGGAGCACGGCCGAAGACCTCGTGGTGGAAGGTTTCCTCGCCGCTGCCTTCGGTGAACTCAAGCATGAGCGTGTTGTTGGCGTGCTCCGCGACCGCCTTGTGGTTCACCTCGACTGCGCGCAGGAGTGGTGAGGATGGTCGACCCGGCGGACTTCCCCATCCTGTCACGCACCGTCCACGGCGAACATCCTCTGGTGTACCTCGACAACGCCGCCACGACGCAAAAACCAGCGGTGGTCATCGACGCGATGGACGCCTATTACCGGCAAAACAACGCCAACGTCCATCGAGCGGTGCACGCCTTGGCAGGGGAAGCCACCGACGCCTACGAAGCATGCCGTGACACCCTTCGCACGTGGTTCAACGCCGAACGGGTCGTCCTGACCTCGGGCACCACGGAGGCGATCAACCTCGTGGCGCATGGGTGGGGTCGAGCCGTGTTGAAGGAAGGCGACGCCATCGTCTTGACCGAAATGGAGCACCACAGCGACATCGTCCCATGGCAGATGCTCGCCAAGGAGCGCGGCATCGAGGTGCGCTATGTACCGGTGCTGCCGGACATGACCTTGGACATGGAAGCCTACGAAGCCTCGCTCGCTGGGGCAAAACTGGTCTGCGTGGTCCACACCTCCAACGTGCTCGGCGTACGAAACCCCGTGGAACGGATCATCGAGCAAGCCCACGCCATGGGTGCGAAGGTGCTGCTTGATGCTGCCCAAGGCGCCCCGCACAGCAGAATTGACGTGACGGGACTTGGCGCAGATTTTCTCGCCGTCTCTGCCCACAAGATGCTGGGCCCAACCGGCATCGGATGCTTGACCATCTCGCAAGCCGCCTTCGACGAAATGCAGCCGTTCATGGGGGGTGGGGACATGATCGAGCACGTCAGCCTCTCTGGCTCCACCTACCAAACGAACGAGCACAAGTTTGAGGCAGGAACACCACGCATTGCCGAAGCCGTTGGATGGAAGGCCGCGATGGACTACCTCGCAGCGGTGGATCTCGATTCAGAACACCAGCGCTTGTTGGGCATCGCCCGATGGACAGCAGAGCAACTTCGTTCGCTTGGCTGCACGGTGTACGGAAGGCACGGAGACGAAGACTCGGCGGTGGTGTCCTTCCTCCATCCCGGCATCCATGCCGAAGATTTCGCCCACCTGCTTGACGCCGCTGGATTTGCGGTGCGCACAGGTCACCACTGCGCCCAGCCCCTGCTCCATCGCCTCGGCATCGACAGCACGGTACGCGCCTCGTTTTACCTCTACAACACCATGGAGGAAGCCGAGGCCTTCGTGGCCCGTGTGGCCTACGTTTTGGAACGGTTTGGACGGTGAGCATGATGGTGACCGAGGCGCTCGCAGACATCCTTTCCGAATTTGAGGACATTGAGGACCGAACACAGAGGTTTGAGTTGCTGTTCGACCTCGCTGAGGACGTGGATGCACTTCCGCCTGAGGAATGGACGGAGGACAACCGTGTCAAGGGCTGTCAGTCGCAGGCCCACATCGCCGTTCGCATCGAGGACGGAATCGTCCATCTGCGCGGCGGTGCCGACGCCCGGATCGTGCAGGGACTCATGGGCCTCCTGAGCCTCGGCATGAACGGTCAGACGGTGGATGTCGCCCGGCAAGTCACGCTCGACATCGTCGAATCAGCCGGCGTGCTCAACTCCCTCACCCCCAGTCGTTCAAACGGGTTTCGAACGATGTACGACATGGTCATTGGCCAACTGAGGGAGGCATGAACATGGTTGACGTTCAAGCGGTACGGGACGCGCTTCAATCCGTCGAAGACCCTGAACTGGAGATTTCTATCGTCGAATTGGGGCTCGTGTACAACATCCGAATTGAGCCCCGTGAGGAAGGGCCACACGCGGAAATTGACATGACCCTCACCAGTCCAGGGTGTCCCGTCGCACCGCAAATCATGGCCGCCACCCACCGTGCTGCATTGACGAGCGGTGTGGCCAGCGCTCACGTCAACCTCGTCTGGGTGCCGCGCTGGGACCCCCGCGTGCACGCCTCGGACGACGCCAAAATGGACATGGGCGTTTGGGACTGACACAAACCGGCCCTCAGGAGGTCGAGCAGCATGCATGCCTTCGGCGTCGACATTGGTGGAAGTGGCGTTCGTGCCGCGATCGTCGACACCGAGGCAGGTCGACTTCGTGCAGCAGC
>JAURMD010000159.1 GCA_030830875.1 Thermoplasmatota archaeon
CGAATGGTGGAGGCGCAGTCGGCCGTCGTTGCCACGAACGTAGGTCGATGTGTCCTCGTGCAGCATGGACCCGTCGAGGCCATGAACGGTCTCCTTCAGCGTCAAAGAACCCGTACCGCCGACGACGGCTTGATGATCGGGAGGCACGGATTGCGTGACCTCGATCGAGAGAACGCTGGTTCCTTTCGTGCCGTTGAAGTGCCATGCACCTTCACCTGCAAGGGATCGACCGTGGCATTCCACCAACCGTTGGAGGAGGGCATCCGCACGCCGTAGTCCAAGCGATGGTGGTCGAGTGGACCAAATGGCCCACGTTCCTGAAGCGGAGGCAACGTCGCGCCCGGCACACCGCACATGCCCCGCTGCATGGGCCACATGGCGCCCTCGCCGGACAATCCTGCCTTCGGCGACAAGGCGATCGCCTTGCTTCGCCGCATCGAAAAAACTGGTCACCATCTGGGTGGTGGCGCACCACTCTTGTTCCTTCAAGGACGCCACAAGCGCACCGCCAAGCGCCATGTCCAACATCGTCGTCAGCAATCCGCCGTGTGCTGCCCCACCTTTGTTCAGGTGAATGGGCTCCACCGTGACTTCAACCGTGCAGTGCCCCGGACGCCATGTGGTCACGGCCAGACCAAGCGCAGCTGCGATTCCAGAGGGCTCTGGAGGGGGACTCCGTCCATCACTCACGGCCGCATCACCCCGACAATCTTGACCAACACGCGCTTTCTCCGTTGGCCGTCAAACTCGGCGTAGTGTATCTGCTCCCATGGACCGAGGTGCAAGCGTCCTTCCCGAACAGGCATCGTCACTTGCTGGCCAAGCAGTTGACGCTTGAGGTGGGCATCTCCGTTGTCCTCACCGGTGCGGTGATGGAGGTATTCTGGGCCATTGCGGCCGTCGGGACCATGGGAGGGCGCGAGTCGCTCAAGCCAGGTCATGATGTCCTCGTGCAACCCACCTTCAAGGTCGTTCACGTACACGGAAGCCGTGATATGCATCGGGTTGACAAGCACCAAACCGTCGACGATGCCACTTTCACGCACGACACGTTCGACGTCCTTCGTGATGCACACAATGCACGAACGCTCGTTGGTGGTGAACGCCAGTTCCTCGACATAGGTCGCAGCCTGACCGATCACCCTCGTCCCCATGCAGCCGAAGGCGCGAAGGAGGCCCTTCAGGTGCGCGGTCAGAGCGCTTCAACGTCCTGAAGCAGTTCCGTGATGAACGAACGACGAGGAAGCAGTACCGCCGAGAAGGCGGCCAAGGTTTTGATGGCTTCAAGGATGAGAAACGAAGGTTCGCGGACCATGAAGGCCCGGAACGCAAGCATGGCCGAACCAAGCCCAACCGCCAGCAGGTAGGCGCGTCCTTTGGAGTGAAGGCGACCACGCATCTCGAGCACAAGAGCACCGACAGCGAGGACGGTCCCGAGGCTCGCACAAAGGGCGCTGATGCTGAGCAAACTCAAGAACATGGTGTGAATTCAACACCGCCCCTTTACGAAGGTTTCCTCAACGTGGGAAGAGGGTGGAGTCGTCAAGACCGTTGTCGCTGACAAGCAGAGGAACGGCCACGAGCAGGCCACAAATCCCAGACCCAATCAGCGATGAAATAACGGCGCCACCTACGCCTCCGATACCGGCTGCCGTGATTTCTGAGTACGCGAACGTCAGGGCGACGTTCACAATGAAGGAAACGCCGACCGCCAGCAGGCCGAGATGTACGCCTCGGCGTTGGTACTGCATCGTCCACACGCCACCGAGGATGGTCGGTATGGCCGTCACCACGCCCAGCAGGCTGCTGACAAACAGGTAACTGGCCATTGTTTCCGAACTGAAGCCGAGATCGTCTTCCGGCACGTCAGCAAGAAGTCCCTCAAGGAGCCCTGCTCCAGCAACACCACCAATGGATACGAGCAAACCGAACGCACCGTAAATGACGATCAAAATACCCATGATTTTTGCAGCGCCGCTCGGAGGTTGAACGTAGACCATCGTGGGAGTTTGCACCACACCTGTACCGTCGTAGGTCTGGACCTGCCCACTCAGCGAGACGCTCGAGGGGATCGCGGTCGCCTGACCGTCAGGGACATTGTCTACGGTGCCTTCTGACCAAGGAGTGGGTTCCATGGGCGACACTGGCGCACGACGAAAAAGAAGGTTTGGACGTGGTGTGGGGTTCAAGAGCGTGGTTGACGTGCGTGAATCGGGGAAGAGCATGCAAGCGCTGCTCGTCTACAAAAAGACCCACGAAGAAGTGCACGACAGGGCCCTGCTCCGCCTTCTGAAGGTGCTGGAAGCAAGGAAGGACCGAGTCAGAACCGAAGTTCGGCCCCGTGAACAGGTTCGTCGTGCTGACTTCCTTGGTCGGGACTTGGTGGTCGTGCTCGGTGGAGACGGGACGCTTACCAGCATCTCCCACAACATCGACGAACAGACCCTTGTGATGGGGGTCAATTCGCACCCCAAGGAGGACGACCCAGCTGGTAGCGTTGGATTCTACCTGGACAGCGACCCCGAGACCTTTGATAGCGACCTTGAACGTGTCCTCGAGGGCACGGCCATCATCAACACGTTACCAAGGTTGCAGGCCGTGATCGACACAACATCAGGCAACAGGTACACAACGGACCCGGCCTTGAACGACCTGCTGGTCGCCAACACCCACCAGTATGCCCCAAGCAAGTACCTCGTTCGACGAGGAAGCAACAGCGCTGTTCAGTCCTCAAGCGGCTTGCTGTTCGCAACGTGGTACGGACAACATGCCTGGCTCAGCCACGCAGCGCCCGCGGATGAACTGAACAAACTTCGCGCACAGGTCACTCCCGAACAGCGCGTGGACCATTGCTTTGTGTACGCACGTGACCTTCCACAAGCGGAGCGGGCGACAGCACCGTGGGCACACCTTGCGTGGACCGCAACGTCCACGGTGCTCGTCAGCGACATGCACCGAGGATATGTGGTCCCGGACGGGTGGGATGAAGTGCATTTCAATCGAGGTGCCACCATCACCGTCGATGCACACGGGCCTGCATTGAACCTGCTCACGTTCCGGACAACCATGGACTCGAAGGTGGACCGGCTCCGGTGAGTTCGGTGACCATCGGCGGCCCAACGGCGAGCGTGACCGCTTTCCGTTGATGAGTTGAAAAAAAAAAGGGTGGAGACGGGGAGGCCGAAGCCTCCCCGCCCCCGGTTTCTTAGGAGGTGATCCATCTGCAGGTTCCCCTACAGATACCTTGTTACGACTTAACCCTCCTTGTCGAAGGCAGGCTCGAATACGCCATGAAGCGCAGCCTCACCCACCCCCAACTAAGATGGTTTGACGGGCGGTGTGTGCAAGGAGCAGGGGCATATTCACCGTGCTATGTTGAAACACGATTACTACGGAATCCAGCTTCACGAGGGCGAGTTACAGCCCTCGATCCGAACTATGAACGGGTTTCGGGTTAGCTCGACCTCTCGGTCTGGCTTCCCATTGTCCCGTCCTTTGTAGCGCGCGTGTAGCCCAGGACATTCGGGGCATACTGACCTGTCGTTGCCCGCGCCTTCCTCTGGTTTCACACCAGCGGTCTCCCTATGGTGCGCCTGCTCCTGAGAACAGGGTGGCAAATAGGGATGCGGGTCTCGTTCGTTATCTGACTTAACAGAACGCTTTGCAGTACGAACTGACGACGGCCATGCACCACCTCTCTGAAAATCCGACAAGCTCATCACGCTGGTCTTCATCTAACAGTCGGCCCTGGTGAGTTTTCCGGCGTTGAATCCAATTAAACCGCACGCTCCTCCCGTTGCAGTGCTCCCCCGCCAATTCCTTTAAGTTTCAGCCTTGCGACCGTACTCCCCAGGCAGTGAACTTAACATCTTCA
>JAURMD010000160.1 GCA_030830875.1 Thermoplasmatota archaeon
CCGCCCCTACACCAACAAATCATCCCCATCTTGGTCATGGACCGGACAGCGGACCTCCCGGAACGGGCGTTCTTCGAAGGGCTCGCTTCGGTCACCGTGCAGCTGCCGCATGGAACGAAGCAGGGCGACGTAGCCGTACACGCGATGGGCAAGACCCTCCAAGAGGAGCACCTCATCCCCACCGTACCGTTCCCCGCCCTGTTGAAGGGCCTTGGGGTGCATACCGGAGAGGAGGAGGGTTCCGTCAAGGGTTTCTGGGAGGTCGTCCGGCAGGCGTCGTACTCGCATGCCCAACGAATGGCTTGACCTGCCTTGAAGGTGGACGGTCTCACGTCAGGTCGATGGTCGCATCGCGGTCCGGACCCACCCCTACGCTGCTGACCGGAACACCGAGCAGCGCCTCGAGTTTCTTCACGTAGGCCTGTGCCGCGGAAGGAAGCGCAGCGAGGCCCATCCCCTCGGCGTTGGCCTTCGTGGCCAGACCCAGCCATTCGCTGGTGGTCATCGACGGGAAGCCAGGCATCTCGAGGTAGACGGGTTCACAGCGCTCAAGCGCGGTCGCGCTCGACGGCAGTTCGGTGATGTCCTGCCCGTCGAGGCGGTATCCAACACAGATGCGAAGCACGTCGAGGCCGCCAAGGACGTCAAGTTTGGTCAAGGCCAACGAGGTGAATCCGTTGACGCGCTGTGCGTGGCGCATCACCACGGCATCGAACCAGCCGCACCGTCGCTTTCGGCCGGTCGTCGTGCCAAATTCGTGGCCAACCCTTCCGAGGTGTTCGCCGACGTCGTCCTCGAGTTCCGTGGGCATGGCGCCGTGGCCAACCCGCGTGATGTAGGCCTTCGTGATGCCGATGACCTCGTCCACGTGACCCGGATGGATCCCTGCGCCATGCGTGGCGTTGCCACGTGAGGTGACCGAAGACGTCACGAAAGGATACGTGCCTTGGTCAATGTCCAGCAGGCAACCTTGGGCGCCTTCCAGGATGACCCGTTTCCCAAGGCTGAGGGCGTGGTCGATCATCACACCGGTGTTGGTGATGCACGACCCGTAGGTGTCGAGGACCCACCGCAAGTCGGCCTCAAGGCTGCTCGCATCGACGGTTTCTTCGATGCCTGCTGCGGCAAGCGAAGCCGACATACGGGAAGCGATCGCATGAAGTGAATCAGGTCTGGAAAGGACTTCGGCAAGGTCGCCAAAACGGACGCCAACCCTGTTGATTTTGTCCGCGTAGGTGGGTCCGATGCCACGGCCCGTTGTGCCAATGTTCGTGTCCAAGCCATCGAGGAGCCGATGGAATCGGAGGATGACGTGGGCTCGTTCGGACACGTACAGGCGCGCCCCGCGAACCTCCTCGCCAGTTTCTTCGGTCCATCCGTTCAGTTCTGTGTCGAGCACCCAAGGGTCGATGACCATACCGTCCCCAAGGACGAGGCGGCAATCTGAACGCGTGATGCCGGACGGAAGGAGGTGAAACTTGAGCACGCGTTCACCGATCACCACGGTGTGACCGGCGTTGTTGCCACCTTGGAACCGTGCGACGATCGTGGCTTCCTCGGCGAGGCGGTCAACGAGTTTCCCTTTCCCCTCGTCGCCCCACTGGGCCCCGAGCACCACGGTAGCAGGCATGGCTCCCCCGGAAGTTTCCGCCCAGCCTGCGCCCCATCAACCTGCCCATGGGGCATGGTCGAGAAGGTCGCCTACGCTCCGCCGTTGCTTCAAATAGGTTGGAGGTTGCTGCTACGGTGTATCACCTGCACCGTTTGACGGGAAATATCCCCTCAGGAGCTTGATTCCCAACACACAGGCAGAACGCACATTCATATAGTCTAGATACAGAGTAGTAAACAAGGAGTTGAGATGATGGAGCGTAAACTGGACCCTAGCATGCCAAACCGCCGAACCGTAGCTGGTCACACCACCCCCTGCGACGATTGTGGAGCCGTCGATTGGGACCTCGACACCACGAGGGGCGAAGTGGTGTGCAGCACCTGCGGCTTGGTGGCCGAAGAGAACCTCATCGACCCGGGTGCAGAATGGACGAACAGCGAACGCGGTGAAGACCGCGCTCGAACCGGCGCCCCCGTCACCAACAGGCTTGCGGACCGTGGCCTCAACACGAGCATCGACGCGCGTGATTTGACCTCTGGTGGAGCATCGACCCACGGCATGAGCGCCCAAGCCCGGAGGGACTGGCGCCGCCGGCGCGTCATCGATGAACGCTCCAAGACGCGTCGCTCCAGGGAGCGAAACCTCGTCAAGGCCAACCAGTTCATTCGCGACAAGTCAGGACTGCCGATTCCGATTCAGGAGGAAGTGGCCCGGATTTACCGCATCTTGTCGGCCAAGGGATTCGTCACTGGTCGATCCATCGCAGGCGTCACGGCCGCCTGCACCTACCTCGTGGCCCGCGAAGAACGCTTACCCCGCCAGATCCCCGAATTGTGCGAAACCTTCGGTGTGGATGAGAAGGAATTGTCCCGCCTCATCCGGAAGGCGTCCCGCGAATTGAACCTGCACCGCGTGAGCGGCCCTGACCAGTACTTCGACCGCTTCATCAGCGACCTCGGGCTTGCCCCCGCGTTCCGCTTGGAAATCGACGCCATTTGGAACCGAATTGCTCCGCACGAGGAAGTGTGGCAGGGCAAGAAACCCATGGGCATCGCGGCCGCCATCATTTACCGAGCGTCGCAGGACACCGAATCGCCGAGGACACAATCCGAGATCTGCAACATTGCGAACGTATCGGAAGTGACGCTGCGTGGTTTGGTGAAGACCATCGAAGAAACCCTTCTGCTGCTCGACCGTGTTGATGAGCGGTCCTGAAGCCGTCCGAACCTTCTTGAGCGGACCCCGCGACCTCCGGTCATGGGATTCAAGGCCCGTGACCGCGCCAGCAGAAAATCAAGCGACGATGAACAGGCCTCCAGCAGCAGCAAAGAGGGCCAGGAGCCCTGCGGCGTGAACGGTTGTGAAGGCTGGTCCGACGCGTCGATGGGCGGGCGTTCCATCTCAGTGAACGACGCTGAAGACATGTGGGGCAAGGGGTTCACCGTGCGAAAGAATCGTGTGCGCGTATGCAAGTCCTGCTACAGGTCTTGGAAGAAAAGCAACAAGCAAGACGACCAGCACTACGGATGATCAATTTCACTTTCAGTCACCTCCTTCCAACAGGAATGAGGACCCTCGGCGGTCAGTTCCTTCGTATGCACAGCAAGAACGTCGTCCGCTCCTTGATTTTTGGACGAACAACGGTGGTGGCCTACGCCGATGGGCACCTCACCGTTCGGGCGCCACACCAGCCTGAACGGCGAACGAACATCGCGTCAACCCCCAGCGTGCTGCTCACGATGACGTGCGCCGATGAACACGACCTCCTGTTGGTCGGCGACACCCACGGCCGCGTCCACGTCATGGAGTTGAACACGCTGGCACCGCTCCAACGCTTCGACGTTGACGCTGGACGTGTCCGTGCGCTGACACCATGCCCGACCGAACACGGGGATGCAGTTGTGGGGAGCACCGACGGAACGGTCGCCGTGCTCAAGATTGCTCAGGCTCAAATCGTTCGCCTCGCCCACCACGATGGACCGGTGTCCAGCCTCCATGCAGAGGACGGAGGCCTGACCGCGACCGTCAAAGGGACGAAGGTGACGACGGATTGGAGCGGCCTCGTGGTGTCACGCACGGAAGCCCAGACCATCCAGCGCTCCTTTCCTCGCCGACGCAATACACTGATCGCTGGCCTTGACGGGTCCGGCTACCTTGCAGCGTGAGGCGCCCTACCGTCCCTCGGATTCTCGCTCCTCAAGCGGCCACGGGGAGAAGGGGGTCATCCACAGAGCGGACGGTGCTGGTCTCGGCCATCCACGGGGTCGACGACCTTCGTCGTCGAGCATCGCGGCCACGTGAGTGATGTGCCGATCCAACACATCCTCAATGTGAGGTTTCCCACGGATGGCAGGACCTCGCATCGGGACCAGGGCCTCAAGTTGTAGGTCGCGTAAGCGAATCAGACTCGCGTGATGATCGATCAATGAAGCACCAGGAAGATCCAGCCGTGCTGGGAGGTCCGCACGGGGCAACACACCTCCAACCACCGCAATCGAGCGGTCGTCCACGAGGTATCCCATCGCCTCGGGCGCGTGTCCAGGAAGAGCGAGCGCTTGCACTCCGCCGTCGCCAAGGGCGATGGTGTCCCCGTCACCTATCGCATTGGCTCGTACGGGGGGCATGTCCGAGTCGTACCGGTTTGCCCATGTGGAGAAGAAGTCCCCCGTTTCAAGCGCCGCCACGCCCTCACTTCCTACCCACGGTAGAAGATTGGGCCAATGGTCAACCATGTGCGCTGCGCCACCTGAAAAGGGAAATCGTCGGCTGGTAAGGAGAAGATGCTCCGGTGAGGTATCCTCGCCCAGCACACCGATGATGCGCTCGACCTGCAGTTGCTGGTACCACGACGTCCCAGCATCGATGACCAAGGACGAGCCTTCGCCGATCACAACGATGCAATTTGCGTCGTGGTGGATACCCGGGAGTCGGGTCATCCTCATGCAGCGACATCAGGCCACGGGGCTTCAACGCTCGCCTGAAGCCCCGCGCACCAAGTGCGGTGCGCTCAAATAGGGGGAGCAGGACGACCGAGCATGGCTCGGTTCCCGCAAGCGGAGAAGCGAATGCTCCACCGCAAGATTTGCATGCGGTGCAACGCCCGGAATGCGGTTCGTGCGACCCGTTGCCGAAAGTGCAACTACACGGGGATGCGCCCGAAGAACATCGAGCGCAAGGGCGCGTGATGCTGCACAGGCTCACACGAGCCATGCAAACAACCACTGGCTGACATCACCAAGCGTCAGCCCTGCGAGGCAGGCTGGAAGCAGCACCACCAGCAAGGGGATCTTTTGGGTCACCCATGGACGTGCTTCGCCCATGGACTCGAGGAGCGCCAAGCGTTCGCTCACCGCCTCCTTGCTTGGCGTGTGCCGAGGGGCCCGGGTGCGGTGCACCAGCCGCATCGTCCCATCGAGGTCGTGCTCAACATCGCTGAGAAGCCACACGTGCGCCTCCACAACCTTTGCACGGTCCATGCGTTCGGCATGCAACGCCAAGCGAAGGTCGCCAAGTCGAGCGAGGTCACCACGCACGAGATTGCGAACGAGGTTGAAAGGAGGCATGAGCAGGAAGGCCAATCCGCCCCACAGGAGGATCGCCAGAGCGGGAGGAAGGTGCAGCACAAACCCGCCCTCGTCAGAAAGCCAGGGCAACGCACCCCATGTAGGAATCAGCATCGCGACCCACATCAGCGCCTTCGCGTCGGCCCCGCCGTGCAACAGACGCAACCGCCATGCCATGTCAATCAGGGCGATCAGCAACGTCACACCCACCAGTTCCCACCACAAGGCTTGGGCGACGGGCATGGACCACAACAGCAGGTCGAGCGGTTCAACAGAGGCATGACGGGACGCACCCGCGACCAACCCTACGCCGGCCAGCACGTACGCCAGGGTGGCCACAACGTCCGGGAGTGACCCGGCGCGCAGGTCGGCAAGGCTTGGCCGTCCGACCACGGCACCGCTCGCCAGGCACAGGGGAAGCAGCATGGTCAGCAGCACGGTCCAATCTGCTTCACGCACAATGAGGTCGAGCAACCACAACAGGATGACGGGCTGGGACCAAATCAACCAGTGCCGGTTTGGTACCCTTCGGGCCTGGAGGTCCATCCACGCTGCAGCCGCCATTCCAGCGAGCAGGGTCCCCGCTCGAGCCCACCCGATGACATGGGAGGGGTCGAGGGCCATGTTGCGAGAGGTGGCAATCACCTTATAGCGGACCCGACGGAGGTCGTTGCGGACGTGAGGAACATGGACATCGAAACCCGTCTCCAAAACGTTGCCACGGTCATCGCTCAAATTGATGACTCAAAGGTCCCGCGAAACATCCGAAGGCAATCGAAGGAAGTCACGGAACAATGGCTCCTGAACACCTCGAAACAAACCGATGTTCGCGTCGCGATGACGCAAGCGAAGCTTGAGGAATTGTACGAAGACCCCAACATCCCTCCGGAGTTTGGAACGCTTATTTTGATGATCAACACCGAACTTGAGAAGATCCTGACCGAATTGCTCTGAGGTCAGGCCTCTTCACCAAACGAGCGATCTGCGCGTTCAAATGCGGCCATGTAGGCCTCAAGAAGCGCCGACATCTCTCCACGCATGTGCTTCGGAAATTTACCGGGCGAGAGGGTCTGGACCCAATCAAACGAGCCCTCGACCAAGAAAAGGCCGCGAAGGAGGAAGTCGATTTGGGCTTGGCTGACACGGCCCCGCTTCAGCGCGCGTCGGGCTGAGGAACGACCGGCGATCAAGGCCACTTGGTCGTCGGTGTATTCCAGAAGTTGCTGCAGTTCAAGCAACGAACGCCCTTCAAAACTTGAGATGATGCCGTCCCGCACCGCGTCCTCCCATGCTTCATCAAGCGACGGAGCGCGTTCCGACAGGAGGATGGCGAACGGTTTGGTGGCGTCGATGTTCTCGAGGACGATTTTCACCAACACGGCAAACGGTACGGCAAGGATCATGCCAACCAAGCCCCAGACCCAGAACGCGTAGGCAGTGACCAACAACAGCACGACCGGGGAAATGCCAAGCGCGCGCCCAGCCCATCGGTTTTCGATGTAGTTCCCCCAAATCTGCTGATTGAAGATGGACAAGACCGTGAAGGCGATCAACGCGCCTGGGTCGAGGACCACGATGCCGAGCACGACCGGTGGAATCATCGCGAAGACGGAACCGATGTAGGGGACGTAATTGAACAGGAACGTCAGCATCGCCCAGGTGAACCAAAGGTCGATGTCGAAGACGATCATGAGGATGGCTGCACATCCGGCTGTCCCCAACGAGACGCCCGTTTTCACAATGACGTAGGTGTTGACGCTGTTTTCGATCTGTTCACGCACTTCCGCCACCTTGGCGCTCCCGCCGCTTGGCCACGCGCGTTCGATGCGTCCCGGTAGCAAACTGGCTTCAAAGATCATGAAAATCAGGAAGAAGAGGATGGTCAGGCTGCTGGCCAGCATGTCACCGACGCCAGCAAGCATGTTTCGAACGATGTCCGACGTTTGCCCTCCATCTGCGAGCAACCCGACCTTCGTCAGCGCGTCGCTGAGGGTGGCGTTCTCGGAACCAACCCATTCCACGACCGCACCAGAAAACACCGTGTCGTCCCGCAACCACGTCCACTTCTCCTCGAGGTTGGTGTTGTACTTCTCGACCTCGTCTTCATCGGACATCAGGTTCTCCGCTTGTGAAAAGGCGAAGTAACCTGCTGAAGCGACGATCATGAAGAAAAACATGAGCACAGTAAGGTACGACAACACCAACGGAAAGCCGTTGGAAGAAATCGCCTCGGCCCCAGGTTTTAGCACGAAATAGATGGCCAAGGCGATGAAAAAGGGCTTCAGGACCCCTTCAAGTTGGATCAAGCCCACCGTCACGATGGCCAACAACAAGGTCACGTAAACGAAGGTCGAGAGGCTACGGTTGAACTCGCCTTCCTCAAACCGCCCATCCCTCATGCAGCGCCATGGTGATGGCGGCTTCAATGGTTCTGCCTGTGAAGGTCAGTCGTCTTCGTTCCCATCGCGCGAAGGCTCCGGAGGAAGGGTCAGCGAAAGCAGGGCTCCGAGCAACATGATGAGCGCACACAGTCGAAACACGGTATGGTAATCCAGCAAACCTTCCCTCTGCCATGTGGCCGTCCAGACCACGCCGCCCGTGACGGGACCCAAGATGCGCGCGAAGGCTGAGGCCGACTCCGAGGCCCCCATCACCCCACCCAACCGTTCACCTCGTTCGCTGGAATAACTCGCAAGCAGGCTCGAGGACGAAGGCTGGAAGACGCCGCTTCCCGTTGCCATCAGGATGCACGTTGGGAGCAGCCAGAGCCACGGTGCTGAGGAGGTCGCGTAGGGGATAGCGCCGAGGCCGAGACCTGTCAACAGGATCGCGACGGGAACCAAGGTTCGCGACGAGACGCGCTTGGACAAGGGACGGATCAATCCGCCCTGAACCACAATGCCGGTCAAGCCAATGATGGCGAACACGCGTCCGTTTTGGGCTTCACTGAATCCCAGCCCTCCGTCGGCAGGGGACATTTCGGTGAAAAGGATGAACACAGCGTGCATGATGGTGAATCCGAACGAGAAAAGCATGCCAACCAGGATGAGCCGCCCGATGGCTGGGGTGCGCATCATCGACGTCATGCCGCTTACAGAGGAGCGAAGCGTGGACGCCCAACCCAGGGTTTCCGTCCTCGTGCGTCGCTCCGGTGGGAGGGATTCCGGGAGTCGCGTCATTGCAATGAGCAGCGCGACGATGGACAACGCGCTCGCAAGGACGCAGGGCAGCAGGTAGGGATGAGCGTCGAAAACGGTCCCCTCAAAGATGGACCAACGCTCCGCAGGGGCCGAGAGTTCACCGCCGAGGAAGGGACCGATGGTGAAGCCCAGCCCAAAGGCTGCACCGATGAGACCCATTCGAGCAGCCATCTTTTCAGGACTGCTCATGTCACCGATGTACGCTCGGGCCACCGGGATGTTACCGTTGAAGAATCCCGCCATGAAGCGTGCAGAGGCAGCGACCAGGAGGGTTGGAGCCAGGCCAAACAGCGTGAAGCAGACCGTGTTGCCAACCAGACCAACAATCAGAATCGGCCGTCGACCGATGCGGTCCGATAGGCCGCCCCACAGCGGCGCTGAGAGGAATTGGGCGGTGGGATAGGCGGTCATGATGAGGCCGACCCAGAGCCCAACAGCGGCAATCCCTTGGCCGACGGCGAGGTCTTCCACCAAGTAGGTCAAGAAGGGGATAACAATCCCGAAACCAATCATATCGATGAAGGTGACAAGGAACAGGACCAGAAGCGCTCCTCCGGCCCCGTCTTCGGACGTCGTTTCGTCGGAAGGTTCCAAATGGTCCACGCTCGCGCTCATCCCATTGGGGTCATGAAGTCAACTCCGACGGAGACCTCAGACGGGCCGAACCGCGGAACTGATGTCGGGCGTCAGCCGGTCGATGATGCTGCCTAACCGTTCGACGAGGCCTGCTTTGTGCTCGTGCTTGATGAGGGCATGTTCCATGACTTCATCCAGCGTGTCGACAGGAATGATCTCCACCGCACGTTCCCACTGTGGGTCGAGGACGACGTCCTGCACGTTGGAACGGGGAATGATGACCGTCTTGACCCCAGCGTGCCCTGCGGCTTCGATCTTCGCGGTGACACCACCGATGGGGAGCACTTCACCTCGAACCGAAAGGGAACCCGTCATGGCGAGGTCCTGTCGAATGGGAATGTTCTCGATCGCCGAAATGATGGCGGTCGCGATGGTGATGCTTGCGGAGTCACCGTCGACGCCGTGGGTGTCGACGAACTGAATGTGGATGTCGTAATCGGACACGTCCTTCCCGGTCAGTTTCTTCACAACGGCGCTGACGTTGGTCACGCTTTCCTTCGCAAGGTCAGACAAGCCACCTGTCGCGTGAATTTTTCCGCCACCGCCTTGCGAGGGCGTCACAAGCGCCTCGACAGGAAGCATGATGCCGCTGAAATCAGAAAGGCCAGAATTGGCCCCGAGTACGGCCAGTCCGTTAACGCGGCCGACGCGCTCACCAGAGTTGACGAGCAAACTGTAGTCCCGGCGGCGCTCGATCATTCGGTCAGCAACCTGCTGCTCAAGCGGCTTGGCAATGGACCGTGCACGGATCACGTGCGCAGCCGTGGTAAGGTCCGCACCGTCCTCCACAGCGAGGTCACCAGCGATGCGGACCAAGCCACCAAGTTCGCGCAGGCGGAGGCTGAGTTTGCCTCGACGGCCGGAGCGGCGCTGGGCTTCCTTGAGGATGGCCGCCACGCCACCCGCGTCAAAGTGGGGAATCTCACGAAGGGTATCCTGGTCGCGAACAACTTCCTGAGCGATGAAACGGATGAGGCGGCGACGGTTGCGGGCGGTGTCGGGCATGTCCGAGTTCACGTAGACCTCGTATCCGTAGCCACGAATGCGGCTTCGCAACGCAGGGTGCATGCCTTGGATGGCGTCGAGGTTGCCGGCAGCGATGAGGATGAAGTCGCACGGCACGGGCTCGGTCTTTGTCAGGGCCCCGCTGGACCGTTCAGAGCGCCCGGAAATCGGGAACGCGCGTTCCTGCATCGCCGTGAGAAGGGCCTGCTGCTCTTCGAGCCGGAGGAGGTTGATCTCGTCGATGTAGAGCACACCTTTGTTCGCACGGTGGATCGCTCCGGGTTCCACACGCTCGTGGGCGGGCGTCTCCATACCACCGGATTGGAAGGGGTCGTGCCGCACGTCACCGAGCAACGCACCTGAGAGGGTCGCCGTTGCATCAACAAACGGAGGCATCTCGTTTTGTTCGTGCTTCACGAGCACCTTCGGAATGCGGCTCTCGTCCGCTGCACCAAGTCGGGAGCGGAGGAACATGTAGCCGAAGGTAAGCAGGAACATGCCGAAGAGGAGCGTGACCACATCGCCGCTTTGCAGCGTGGCGATGGCCAACAGGAACGCGATGGCCACGAAGGCGATGAGCAGCATCTTCTGGGTCTTTTCACGCTGAACGCGGATGGCCTCGCGTTGAACCTTGACGATGCGGTCGCCACGACCGGCGGGCACAGAACGAACGCGAGGCTCATTTTCGTCTTCCTCGTTCGGATAGACGAGCACGTCCTCAAGGGCATCCTTGGGCAGAAGCTCGGTCATCGAGCGGGCAAGCATGGATTTCCCAGTCCCGGGATCACCAATCATCAGCATATGACGGCGCTGTTCGGCGGCTTTGCGGATGATGACCGACCCTGCCTCTTGCCCAATGACCTGGTCCACGAGGCGGTCTGGGATGGGAACATCGCGCGTCGACGTGATCCCAACATCGTCCATCCAGGATTCAACGGATGTCTGGAGCACGGCATCCCCTGATTCGAGGAGGTCCGCCTCTTCTGGCCGGTCCTGCCACACGGTCGTAAGGACCTCCTCCTCATCGGAGGAAGGGGCTTCCTCAACGGACGGCGCCTCCGCCGTCACGTGCTCCGCTTCGTCAGACACGGATGTTCCTGCGCTCGCCTCCCCTTTGAGGCTTTCAGCGAGCCCTCAGCGTGTCGCGGGTCTGCTCACTGAAATTGGTCGAGGTACTGCTGACCGTAGTGCACCCACTGCTCCATGGTCCAACCGGCGGGCAGGCCTCCGGGGGGCAGGGGAGGTCCTGCAGGGGCGAGAGGCATCGCGGGCATTGGAGGTGCCGCTACCATTGGCTGTTGGAAGATCTCCTGTGCACCACCGTACATCGAATTGGCCGTGAGGTCCGCCGCCGGCAGGGTGGTCTCGTCCCACTTGACGTCGGCTTCGCCGCCGGAGCCACCACGCGTGAACATCAGGCCGAGGAGGGCCGCAAGCACGAGCACACCGACCACGATGAGGATGAGGGTCATGCTCATGCCACCCTCGTCGAGGGTGTCACCACCCGACTGAACGTTGTCCGACGCGCACGCTACGCGTCCGTCCGAGCATGCATCGCTCAGATCCGACTGAAGTTCGTCGAGGGCCGATGCAGCGCCCGCATTGGCTGAGCCGTCGGCGATGGCCGCCTCAAGCTCGGCAATCCGAGCCTCAAGGTCCGCCACGTGCAGCGTAAGTTCGTCAAGGGTCATGTCTGCTGGACCTGGTGCTTCATCGAAGATGCGCCAGTACATCGGTGCCATCATCTTGTATTCTTCACCGGCGTCGTCTGTACCCACCACCAAGGACAACTTGACGTCGTCGTCAAATTGGAGCCCGTAGGGGCGGGAGGGGAAGTCAAGGGCGACCGTCCAACCGCGGTCGGACGCCGTCACGTCGAGGGGCTTGATGATCAGGTCGAGGCATACACCGGTAGCGCCTTCGCACATCTGCCATTGGCTCTCGAGTTGTGTGAAGGTTGGCGCGGCCTCCGTCAACATCAGCGTGGCCGTTGGGGACGCGCCGATGTAGGCGTCCTGAAGGGCGACCGTCATGTAGCCCGTTCCGTCCTCGGAAACGACGAACGGCTTCGAGTCGTACACGTTCACATTGATGGTGTAGTGGTTGGAATCGTACTTGTCTTGGGCGGTGATGGTGATCGTCTGCTCACCAAGGTCCTCGAACTCAACGGTCATCAGGCCCGTGAACAGGTCGTAATAGGTCGCACCCGATTCGCTTGGCGTCACCACGAGGAAGGGGTCGTCGTCGTTGTCAATGTCGTAGACCAAACTCGCAAGGTCGTAGACGTAGGACTTGCCACGCTTGAGTTCAAGCGTGGCGAGTTCTCCAAGGTCCATGCGGGGAGCGTCGTTGATGGGCAGGATCTTGAGCAGAATGGTCTGGTCCGCGCTCTGTTCACCGTCGCTTGCGCGGATGGTCACCGTGGTCTGGCCATTGACGTCATCGTCCACGGCTGCGTAAGCAAGGATGCCGTCCACGAGCGAGACGCTGAAGACGTCAGGGTTCGAATTGCTCACAATGGACAGCGTCAGGCCACTCGAGGAGACCGAATTGCCCTCGTCGTCGGTGTCGGTCACGTAGGGGTAGAGCATGAGTTGGTCGCTGCCGCCCTCGTCGACGGTCTTGGTGGGCAAGCCCATCCAGCGTGGCTGGCCGTTTTCGATGACGTTGAACAGGAGCGTACCGTAGGGGAGTGACCCGCCGTAGTCCTCACCGTCGTCCACCTGGACCTCAATGCCGTTTTGCCCGAGCGGGCACCCGCTGATGTCACTGAACGCGAAGAGGACCTCAACCTCCTGCGTGGAGGCGTCCCAACCGAGGAACGAGGAGGAGGAGGACGTGATGGTCAACTCACTGAGGTCGGACTCCTTGTCCAGAATGTGCCCGGTGAGGTCAACCTTTGTTGGAACATCGCACATCACCGTAGGAATGGGTTCGGCCACGACGGTGGGGGGTGCGTTGGTCACCGTCACTGCGTCAATGCCGATGATTTCTCGCCATTCCGACACCTGAGCACGACTGTCGACCGCACGCACGCGGAGGTCGTACGTTCCCGCATCCATGTCCGTGGTGGTCGTGAAGGTGTATTCTCGGCCTTCGTACTCCGTGCCTTCCCACACCACGGTGTCGCCACCGCTGATGAGGTCCGACGACCATTCCGTGGTGCCCGTCAAGCGGCTCTCAACGTCAAAGGTGATGGTTTGGATGGTGTCCACGTAGTCGTTCCCGTCCGCGCTGACGGTCACCGTCATCGCATCGCCACGCTCAACGCTCGTTGCGCTGAACTGGGGGGTCTTGACGATTGGTGGTCGGTCGTGATTCATTGCTGCCGTCAACTCGTTGTTCTCGGCACGGGTGTCGCCGGTCAACCCGGTCAAACGTGCACCAAAGGTCGTGCTCCATGCGTTTGCGGGCAAGGTGCTGGTGTCGAAGGTCGTGGTGTAGGTGGCCGTCGAGCCCGCGCCGGTCGTGGTGATGCTGGAGGGGAGGGCCTGCAGGGAGCCGATGGAGACCCGGTTCGCGCCGTCGCGGTAGTAGAACTCCACGTTTCCACCGTCAACGTAGTCAAGGTCGCCAACGTTGTTCACGTTCACCGAGAGGTCGAGAACGTCGCCGTTGAGGTACGAGGTGCTTGCAGCACTGTTGGCGACGCTGAAGCTCGCAAGCCCGATGTCCATCTTGGGACCCATGGTGGAGTCGACGGCGTGGTACACGTGGGGCGTGCTGCCGCCGAGCGAGACGGTCGAACCGGACATCAGGACGCCGATCACGACGGCGTTGGAGGAGCCGCCCTGAATGAGGGAGGTCGGCACGCTGGACCATGTGACGGACTGCGAGGTGCTGGTGGGGGAGACGGTTTCGAAGGCCGAACCGGTGCCGCCTGAGGACGTGCGGTAGGTGTTGCCCGAGGTCAGCCAACCCATCCAGCAGTTGTACCCGTGAGCAAGCATGTTGGCACCCATGTTGTTGTAGGTGTACGTGGTGCAATCTTGTTCGACGATGGCCGCGTACAGGTTGAGGTTGGTCGCGGCCGTGCCGCTGCCGATGTACTGGTAATCGATCGAGATGTCAAACACGTTGCCGTTCGGGGAAACCGAAGCGGACATCTTGTAGTCGTTCACCGTGGAGTGCATGCCGCCGCCGTTGCTGAAGATGCTGTCGTAGTTCGAGCCGCTCGTGTCCGCACCGGACTTCATGTTCGCGCTGTCGGTGCGGTCGCCAAAGTAGGAGATTGGGGCGCCAGAGGTGGTCCATGCCCAGTTGTATGGAGCAACGTTTCCGGCGCGGGCGGTGTCGGTGTCGCCATAGGAGACCGACATGTAGGTCAGGTAGACGTACTCGTCTGGGTTCGAGATTTTGAGGTTGTGGTGAGACTCCGAGCCACCGCCGTTTTTGGCGCAGTGGGGGCAGTTGTCTGAGGAGATGTACTGGCCGAAGACAACGTGGCCTGGGCTCGGTGCTTCAAGGACGACGGGCTCGTCCTCCAGCACCGGGGGCTCGGCAAGGAGGGTCCCGGTCATCGCCCCGGCAAGGCTACCGAGGTACATGGCAACCAGAACGAGGGACAGCGTACGCAACATCTGCATAATTGATGGACGCCTCACAGGCTTATGAAGGGTGTTGGTCGACGTGCACCCGTCGAAGGCGTGAAAATAGTAGCACGGCTCGGCTGTCCATGACACGCGGATTCATCACGTTGCTGGGCGACGACGACCGCACATGGGTCCTCCCAATCGAAGCGGGCGGAACCAAGGCCAAGGGCCTTGGCGTTGTCGACACGGCTGAGTTGATCGACACCGTAGGTGCAGGCGGCGAGGTTGAACTCGCAGGGAAGACGGTGCGGGTCTTGCCCACTGGGCTGCCCGAACTACGGCGAGGCATGCTTCGCCGTGCACAGACCATCGGCGACAAAGATGCAGGAATCCTCGTCGCGCGGCTTGGGATTGGCAGGGACGACGTGGTGCTGGAAGCCGGTCTTGGGAGCGCAGGCCTCGGACTGCACATCGCCCGATCCCTCGGGCCAAACGGACACCACATCACCGTCGAACCACGACCAGAACACGCGGCCGCCGGACTTGGAAACCTTGAGCGTGCTGCTCAGGCATGGGCAGACGGCCCAACACACACGCATTTCGAAGGCCTTGTTGAAGAGGTCGCGCAAGACGTGGCGAATGCCGCTCAGGAGGGGCTCGATGTGGTCGTGCTGGACATGGCCGACCATGTGTCCTCCATCGAGGCGTTGGCGCCACTGCTGCGCGTCGGAGGGAGGATGGCCTGCTATTGCCCGGTGACAGCCCAACTTGAGCGGTGCTGGGAGGCCGTGGAAGCGGCTGGACTCGAGGTCGAGTGGGCTGGGGAAATCATGGAGCGCCCCTGGACGAGGGCAAGCCGGGGCGGAATTCGTCCTACAAACGGGCCTTTTGGCCACACGGCCTTCCTTCTCTTCGCCCAACGGCGACGGGTGTGATCATTCGACAACACGGATGCCGGATGAGCATCGAGGGCACGTGAAACGGAACGGAGGCTCGCTTCCGGACGGCACGCCAAGGGTGCTGTCGCAGTTCGGACACACCACGCGTCCTCCGTTCTCCAACCTGGCCTCGTTGTGCCCAAGTGAAGGCGCTTCCTTCTCGACGACGTCGTCCGGAACCTCCTGCTCTGAATCGTCCGTACGCTTTGCCCCTCGGCTGATGCGCAGCAGGCCGATCAGCAGGACGCTGAGGACCCAACCTGAAGCCAAGAGCAGCAGGCTGTCGCGGTTGGAGAGCGAAAGGAAGCCGAGATCCATCCCGGAAGGAGCGAGGGCCGGCCCCACGATGTTGACCGTCAGGCTGCCTCCAGAATCGGTGCGCTGGACGCCAGCGAGCGAGTAGAGCGCAAGCACTTCGGGCTCGGCGCTTCCGCTTGTCGATTTCATGCTCACAAGTTCAAGTTGGAAGCGCACGGTTTGCCCTGCTTCTAGCGTGAAGGAACTGCTGCGAGAGTTGGATTGCATGTCAACCCAGGAGGATTGGACGTAGGCAAGGTTTCTGCCTGCAAGCGACATGGTGCCGGTGATTGGGCCGTTGGCGGTGTTGGTGACCCTCACGACGGTGTGGGTAGAACCGTCCACATCGAGCGTCAACATCGTCTCTTCAACAACGATGTGGAGGGGGTGTTCTGCCGTCCACGAGGACTGCACGGTAACGTTCACAACGGAGCGAACCGACGGGACCGACGAGGCTCCGGCAAGAGCGCTGTGCACGCTTATTTCAAACTGAAAGAAGCCTGCTTCTGCGGAGGCCGGAACCTCGCAGATCCATGAAAGGGCGTCGCTCGTCCCGTGCAGGTCGAACGGTCCCGGAAGCGTACATGCTGCCCCGCTCGCCGTCAGCGTGAGGCGATCGGGAACACGAGACGTGAGAACCAGCGAACCGCTCACCATCCCACCTGCATCCACGTCTTCTGTGGACACCGATAGTTGCAGACCCACCTGCTGCGTCATGTACAGCACGGTCATCACGATCTCGTCCTGAACGGTCTCGTCGGAGGACAGCGAAGCGAGGATCCGAATCTGCCAACGATGACCGTCGGCCAAGGTGCTTCCGTCGTGCTCAAGCGAGATGGCAACGTTGCTGCTCGCCCCTGCATCGAGGGTCAGCACGTTGGACGAGAAGGCGACGGACAAACCAGCGAGGACGGTCCCGTTGACAGGCTGCGCGGTGAGCACGAAGGTCGATGGAAGTGCGCCTGTGTTCACCACCGTAACGGAGGATGGGACCGGCTCACGCCCACCAACCACGGGGGAACCAGGGAAAAAGTCCTCAGGATCCTCAAGCGGAACCTCACCCTGCCCGAGTCCTGAGAACGGGACGATGTCGACGCCACGGCGCTGGCTGATCTGCAACTCGAAGTCCAAGGACCATGTCGCACCCCTTGCATCGGAGCAGACGAAGGTCACGGTGTGGGAACCGACCGTGGCGGTAGCTGCTGCAACCACCTCCACCTTCAGGGTGGTGGCTGGGTCTGCCGCGGACATCTCGAGCGGCGAGGTCGGAAGCCCGAGGAGGGCCACGCCGCTTGGGAGGCCGGTCGTGGACATGGAGAGGCTAAGGTCCAAGGTGCCGGTTGGAGTTAGCGTAAGGTCAAGGCTCGCGTTCGAACCTGCTTCGACCTCCAGCCGGCCATCGGAGGGCCCCTGCATCGTCAATCGAGCGTGATCTGCCGGACCGAGCGTGACCTCTGTTTCTTCATTGCCGTGCACGCTCGTGGCGTGCAAGAGAAGGGTGCACGAGGTCGTGGCGATGACCGAACTTTCGATGTTCCACACCCTTGTTGAACCCGCAGGTACCGTTTGTGTGGCCTCCGAGGTCAGCGCGGAGGAAACGATGCCGGAACATGGGGTGCCCGAAGGGGGTGCACGAAGGCTCAACGTCACGTCAACAGGGTGGGACCCTGCATTCATCATCGTCGCTTGCCACGTGGCGCCATCGTTGACATCGATGGACACGTCCTCAGGCGAACCAAAGGTGAGGTCCACGCGCTCGTCGACAACGAAGCCAATCGTTCGGGTGACCTGCACGGCGCTGTCGTTGGCCCACGTCCCCACAAGGACGGTCTCGCAGACTTCCTGAACACCCTGTGGCCACGTGCTTGCTGAAGGAACCTCAACGCTCAACCCAACCGTTGCCGCCTCTCCGGGACCGTCGAAGGTGGTTGAGGCATCCAGTACGTCCCAGACGCATGCGGCGCCGCCGGCGTCCTCAAGTGACCACGACCACACGGCAGCAGAACTGCCGGTGTTGACCACCTCGACCTCTGTCGTGGACGCCACACCGAAGGGCAAGACCTCCGAAGGGTCGATGTTGCCGATGCTGAGGTCAGGAACAGCCTCGACGCGAACCACCAAGGTGCTGACCGAAGTGATGTTGCCAAGGGTCGAAGCCACGAAGAGGTTCAAGCCGGTGTCACCGGGGACCGCGTCGGGGGCCACCTCAAGCCGTAAGGTCGCTCCTACGCTGCTGTACGCGGCAACGTTCTCCAGCACGTCGTCGTTGAACACCGCCAAGAGGTCGTCCCCGGTCACCGCGGTTGGAGCCACCCCTGAGGTCCAAGGGTAGGTCCATCCGGACGTGATGTTGAACACCGCCTCGGCCGCGGCTTCCTGAAGCAGGAGGGTCATCGAGGCGTTCAGGCCCGAAGGCGCTGCCCAACCGACCGGATTTGCACCCGTGATGCTCGCAGCCAAGGTGCACGCGGCAAGGTAACTGCCTGCCAGCGAGGGATGGCTGCCGTCCGCAGCATAGAGTTCGGTGAAAGGGGAATCGCTCGCAAGGGGATCGTCGCCAGCGTCCTCAATGGCATCATGCACCACGGCGAAGGCGAGTCCAACAGGCGCGATGTGAACATCCACGCCGGGGTGGGCACTGCTCATGTTGGTGGCGAAGTCCGCGTAGCCGTCCAACAACCGGTCGTTCATGCTGCTGAAGTCAGGGTAGAGGGCAGCGTTTGTGTTGTCCCCATCCCAGCGACCCCAGGTCATCATCAACATGACGGCCGCACCCTCGTCGCCCACACGTTCGGCCAACCCGACCGCCGCCTCCTTCGAAGCGTTCCAGAGGGTCTCGTTTCGAGGGAAGCCGGGAATCTGCGATTGGTCCTGTAGAACGACGACGTCCCATGCGGTGCCGGAGAGCGTGGTGTTCCACGCATCGCCGCTGGTGTTCACCTTCGTGGCGTGGTTCGCGAGGGTCATCCCGCCACCCGTCAACGCGCTCACGTTCCCCTCTGCATCCTCGCGCAAGAGGTCCTGCAGCAACCCGTCAAGGCCGTTGCTGGACGTGTAGGAATTCCCGTACATCAGAACGCTGTGGTCGCTGGAGGTGGTCGTGTTGCTCACGTTCGAGGAACCTCCGGTGCCCGACCAGTTGGCCCAAAATCCTGCGAGGTCCGGCGTGCTGTCCACGTCAAGCAGCAGGGTGTCCGGCACGTTTCCGTCGTTGTACACTGGGAGGCTCACGTCAACAGCATCGCCCGGTTGAAGCACAACAAGCCCGCCATCACCAGCCCCCGAGGCTTCGATCCTTGGTGCATGAACATGAGCGACGCTCAGCGCGAGGGTGAGGCGGCTTGTCGCCCCTGAGTCCGGTTCGGTGACCACGAGGTCCACGGTGTCACCGTTGGCCGGCACCGCTGTGGCGTTGAGGCGCACCACGACACTGGCGTTTTTGGCCCAGGTGGGAAAGACGTTCACGACTTCGCTGTCCAGAGCGAGCACTTCCCACACGCTGTCAAGGGCGGCATCGTCCACCTCGATGTCAAAGCTGTCAATGGCCGAACCGTTGTTGGTCACCGTGAGGGTCACGTTTGCCGCCCCTCCAGGAGCAAGAATCACGTGCTGGACGTCCACAGCAAGGTGGATGGATTCGGCCGCCGCCGCGTGACCAGCGAGCGGACCTGCAGACGCAAACAGGAGCAGGCTCAGCAAGAGAACAGCGGGCCGCTTGGTTCCCGACGACATGCGCACCGCTACGCTGTCGGCGGCGCCGCACTTGAGGCCACCGCAGCCAACGGTCGTGAGGAAGGCCTCAGACCCACCTCCGTAAGTCCGCGGAACCGTCTCATGGTCGGATGACGATGGCTTGATGAGCGCCGCCCCATGCCACGGAGCATGACGAGCACGTGGCACCCCACGGCCTATCGAACGCACACCCTTGGACAAATCCAGTCCGAAGGGGCGGGCTTGGTGGGGCAAGAGGTGACCGTAGCCGGCTTCCTTCACGCCAGCCGTGGCAAGGGAGCGATGTGCTTCGCCGACCTTCGCGACGGCACCGGCATGACCCAGGTGTTTGCGAAGGCGGACCTGCTCGGTGAGGACGCGTTGTCAACCTTGCAAAGTTTGACCCGGGAATCGACCCTCCAAGTCACCGGAACGGTCGCTCAGAAGCGCCCCCCGAAGGTCGCAGACGGCGAAACGCCACCACCTCCCGCGTACGAAGTGCTCGCCAGCAGCATCACCGTCGTTGCCGAGGCACAGGCCCCGCTTCCCCTCGGCGTCACCGATACCGTTGGCGTGGGCCTCGACACGCGCCTCGACAACCGCTTCCTTGACCTCCGTCGAGCGCATGTGAACGCCATGTTCAGGCTGCGAGGGAAAGTCCTCGAATTCGGCCGAGCCCACCTCATCGGTGAAGGATTTGTGGAGACGCACACGCCGAAGATCGTCGCGACCGCGACGGAAGGAGGCACCGACCTCTTTCCAATGACCTACTTTGAGACCCCCGCCTTCCTGAACCAATCCCCGCAGTTGTTCAAGCAGCTCTGCATGAGCGGTGGGTTGGAGCGCGTGTTTGAGATCGGTCCAGCCTTCCGCGCCGAGAAGCACGACACCTACCGCCACCTCAACGAATTCATCTCCTTCGACATTGAGTGCTCATGGGCCACCGACGACGACGTCATGGGCGTGCTCGAGCGCATGATTCACCACATCTGGTCCTCCATTGCCTCCGACCCTACCTGCCAAGCCCACGTGGCCACCATCAACGCCTGGCGTGCAACGCAGGACGAAGATCCCATCGAGGTGATCGTGCCCGAACTACCGTTCCCGCGGGTCGAGTACGACGACGCCATTCGCATCATCAAGGAACGGGGCGGGACGATCGAATGGGGCAACGACATCGATGCCGAGAACTCTGACCTGCTGGCCCAAGGCTTGCCGCAATTCTACTTCATCCCGCGCTGGCCCATGGACCTGAAACCCTTCTACATTCACCACGTGGATGGCGAGGAAGGGTCAACGGGCCGCCAACTCAGCCGAGGCTTTGACCTCAACTTCGGCCGCGACGAGATGACGTCAGGAGGGCAACGCGAACACCGCATCGAGGTGCTTTGCGACAACCTTCGCAACATGGACCTTGACCCCGAGGCGTTCGAATTCTACGTGGCCGGTTTCCGCCACGGCGTCCCGCCCCATGCAGGCTGGGGGCTTGGTGTCGAGCGTATCTTGATGGTCCTGACCGGAGCCAAAAACGTCCGAGAAACCGTCCTGTTCCCGCGCGACCGCCGACGCGTCTGCCCTTGAGCCGACAGGTTCTCCCACCCCGGGCCATCTGGCCCTCACATGGTCGCCCGCGAGGTCCGCTGGGGGGACGGGCCCGACCACGTTGCTGACCTTCACCTCCCGCATGAGGAAGGCCCGTTCACAACCGAGCACGGCACGCCATGCGTGATGCTGCTGCATGGCGGGTTTTGGCGCCACGCCTACGACCGCAGCCTGATGACGCCGCTCGCTCACCACCTGGCGAAGCATGGCCTCATCGTCTGGAACGTTGAGTACAGACGATGGTCGGATC
>JAURMD010000161.1 GCA_030830875.1 Thermoplasmatota archaeon
GAACAACAGCACCTCGATGTCCTCGTTGCCCCCAACTTCGTAATTTGAGCACCCGGTGTTGGTAGGGTAGTTCACGGGGATGTTGCTGCTGTCGAACCCCACCTCGGTGCCGTCGCTGAGGGTGATTCGGGACGACGACACCGTGAAACTCCACTGGCTGTTGCCATCGCTGTCGGTGGTGCAGGACGCATAGCCGAACGGCACGCCCGGCGTTGTGGCCTGCGTGCGCACCCACACGCCTTCGCTGCCGCTTGTCTTGTACAGCAGCACAGGGTCGCTCATGTCGACGTCCTCCATCGCGTCAACGGTTGGCACGTCCGCGACCGGGGGCACGTCGATCATCGTGGTGCCCGCGAGGAAGACAACCGCTGCGCCTCCGGCCAGAAGCACGCCGAGCACGAGTGCGCCCCAGCCGGTCCATCCCATTGGGAGGCCCGGGACAAAGAAGCCCTGATGGAGGTCTTGACGCGGGTCGCTCATGGTTTCACGTCACAGGACTGAGGGATGAGCCTTCTTACCACGCAGGGAACGTGAGCACCACCTTTCCGCACTCGCCACTTCCGGCCAAGGCCATACCCGCCTTGAACTCAGACACAGGGAGGGTGTGGGTGACCACACGTGAGACGTCGATGGCGCCCCGCTCGAGGAGGCCGTGCATTGTGTCCCAGGTGCTCCACATGCGTCGCCCGTTGATGCCTTTGAGGTGCAGGTATCGGAAGACCACCTCGTTCATCGGCACCTGCGTCATCTGATGCCCATAGACGCTGAGGACGTTGACGAACCCGCCCATTCGCGTGCTGCGGATGGCGTTGTTGAGTGCTGCAGGAGATCCGGAAAATTCGCAGGCGTTGTCCACGCCCCGCCCCTCCGTGGCCTCAAGGATCCTCTCGACCACGTCGTCGTCCTTACCGAGCACGAGGTCGGCCCCGAGGTCTGCCGCCATGTCCATGCGGAATCGGTTGTCCCAGTCCACGGCGATGACCTTGTTCGCTCCCATCGCTTTTGCAGCGTTGACGGCGAAGAGACCGATGGGTCCGAGGCCGTGAACGGCCACGGTGGCTCCCTCAATCGGTCCTCCCGTGAGCGTGTGGATGGCGTTGCCGAGCGGGTCCTGCACCGAGGCCAAGGCCGGGTCGAGTCCCAAAGGGACAGGCCGAGCGTTCACGGCAGGCACAACGAACCATGGCGCAAAAGCGCCGTGCTGATGGACACCGAAAATGGATCCGTCTTCGCAGACGTGGGCGTTTCCTTCCTCGCACCGGGGGCAGGACCAATCCGCAAGATGGCATTCCACTGCGATGAGGTCCCCAACCGTCAACCCGTCCACGCCCTCACCAATCATGGCCACCTCCCCGCTGGTCTCGTGGCCCGTGATGGTGCCAAGCGGGACGTTTGCGCGGCTCCACTCGTCCCAGGCCCAAATGTGGAGGTCGGTTCCGCAGATGCTGGTGGCTCGGGTGCGCACCAAAACTTCACCCGGTCCCGGGAGGGGGACTGGGTGCTCAACGAGGTCGAAACCGTCCGCTTCGTCCCGTACTTTCGTCCAAGCAAGCATGGTCGTTGGCCGTTCCACGCCATCGGGTCGCGTGGTCGACCCTTGAGGTTTCACCCTTGCCGGTCAGGAGGAAATCCATGAGTACCGGCGGGCTCCCTCAAGGTCGTCTTCCGCTTCCTCAGAGCGTACGAATTCGTCGGTTGGGGGAACCACGGAGTCTTCGCGGACGCCCTTGTGAAGTTCTTCGTAGACCGCGGCATCGATAGCGACGCGGCCCGCGAGGCGCTCAAACAAGTTCCATCGAGAGACGACCTCGCGCCAGCGTGGGTCCACGACCCCCTCGAAGACCTTCGCTTTAGCACCGGATCCATAGCCGCAGAGTCCGAAGCGCGTACCATCGAGGTCTGTGTTGTCCTCGAGGTCGGACTCAAACGTGGACATCAGCGCAAGGAAAATGCTACCCGTGTACTGGTTTCCGATGAGGCTGCTGGCTCGCTGACCTTTTTCGATGCACTCCGTGTGGAACTTGGTGTAGGCTTCAGTTTTCGAAATCGCCCTCCTGTACGCATCCATGGTGTCGTGCCAAGCGTCGTCGTCCATTCCTTCGGCGCGCTCTGGCGCTGGACCAACCACCGCTTCGACATCAGGCCACATCGTGGTGCCGGTACGGTCCCTGTGAAACACAGCAGGAAACATGCGCTTGGCTTGGAAGGCGTAGGGGAGGTGCATGATGATGCGGCCCCATTGTTCGGTAAACCGGGGGTCTTCTCCGTGGGTGTAGCGGCCGCTTCGTTCAGCGCGACGTTGGAAATCCAAGAATGCGTCCCGCACCGCGTCTTGGTAGCATCGGTTGGAGTATTGCCCGTCGAACACGGGCTCGTCCCTGTGGATGCTGATGGTGTCTTCACCGTGGGCGAATATGCCCAAGCGGCGGAGGGCAGACTTTGGAAGATGACGGACCATCCGATCGAGGATGCCTTCCTTCAGGTTGGCCCCTGCTTCGCGTGCAAGGTCGAGGACGTCCCCCATCATGGAGCGAACGGACACCTCCCGTCGCGGCTTGAAGAAATCATGGGCGGGGCTCGTGGAAATTCCCCAGCAGTCAGGAATCACAAGGAGGCGAGGGTTGCGACGGATGAGCAACGCACCGCCTCCAGCGCCTTGGGTGTACTCGCCGGGTGAGCCAAGTTCGTACTTTGCGTTGTCCGCGTAAACCACGATCCCCATCCGTTCGTCGTCGTCCGTGCTTCGAGCACACCAATCGAGCGTGGTGTGCAAGGCATCCACAGCCCCGATGCAGGCGAAGGTCATGTCGACCACGTCGCAATTTTGGAAGCAGTCATGGCCGAATCGGTCACCGTAGCGTTGGGTCAACATTTCGACGATGTAGGTCGCCGTCGGCTTTGCACCGTCGAGCGCGGATTCCGTACCGAGGTACAACCTGCCGATCTTCCGTGGGTCGAGCCCGTTTCGGTCAATGAGGCGCATGACGGCCATGGCGCCCATCGTGGCGGTGTCTTCGTGAACGTCAGGAATGGCCATCGCAGAGAGGCCCAAACCCTTGTTCAGTTTGTCGTAATCGGCCTCACGCAGCGCGGCGAAGTCACGCATGTCGAGGTACAGACGTGGCACGTGAATGGCCAAGTCATCGATACCGACATGCACTCCGGTGCTGATGGTGGTCACAGGCCCCGGGCTGTCGGACTGCATATGAATGCTGAGGCGGTCACCGTGGTTGCAGGGTCTGCTTTCACATCCCTCAAGCGTCAGCGTCGCGCTCTCCCATCGCGTCAAGTTGTGCTTGGATGTCGTCAGGAATCTGTGCTTCAAGGCGTGCCCACAGCACGTCATCGATTCGAAGCACGGCGCATGCTGCTTCGGTGGCACCATGAATCGTCGGACGCACCACGCTCAGGGGTTCGAGAACACCGATGGCGCCAAGGTCCTTCGGCGTGCCATCGGTCAAATCAAGCCCGATTCGGTGTGCGTCCGACCCACCATCGGCCTGCGCAGCGGTCACGTCGAGCAGCGCGTCGATTGGATCGAGTCCGGCATTTTCTGCTAAGGCGCGAGGAATGGATTCAAGCGCGTCGGCGTAGGCTTCCATGGCCAATTGCTCGCGGCCGGGGGTTGCTTCAGCTCGTCGTCTCAAATGACGTGCAATGGCCACGTGGGCCGCACCTCCACCCACGAGCAAGCGTCGGTCGATGCGAACTTGTGCAGCGACGCCAACTGCGTCATCAAAGCACCTCGATGTCTCCTCGACCACATGATCGCTGCTGCCACGAGCAATGAAGGTCGCTGCGACGCCCTCGCCTCGAACGGTCCAGTGGTGCATGTCCCCGATGAGGTGAGAACGGCTCTCGATGACGTTCCCAACGTCGGATGTGCCGGCTTGGTCGGCCCGGAGGACCACACGTGCTCCCGTCGCGAGGGCGAGCAGGTCGAGGTCACTTGCGGGCACGCGCCGGAAGGCTTGGATCCCCGCGTCCATCAAGGACCGATGGGCCTCGTCGTCGATGGCCCCGGAGACGGCAAGGACGTTCACGCCGAGGTCCGTCACGTGCTTCACGTCGAGCTTCATCCGTTCACCTTCTCGGCGCCGCAACGCGTTCAGAACCTCTGGCGAGGTGGCTTGGAAACTGACGTCGCTGCGCATACCACGTCGCTCAAGACCGCCGTCGACGAGCAGGATTCGACCGTTCTCTACCACTTTCACCATGGAGGGGTTGGCAAGCCGCTTCGCAAGAACGAGGCCGTTGACGACCTCTGAGTCGGTGGCCGGGCGGCCAACCGCCATCACCGTGGAAATGCGTGTTGGGTCGACGTCGATTCGCCCGTCCACTTCGCGCTCGATGGCTTTGGCCGCTTCAGCGGCCAAGACGGCCAGTCGTGCCTGCACTGCAGTGCTTGATTTTCCGGCAAGGCTCGAGCGAACGGCGGTGACGAGGTCGTCATCCGTGCCCTCCATGGCGAGTCGCTCGAGCATCGCGAGGGCTTCCGCTTCCGCACGACGGTAGCCGCGCACGATGGTGCTGGGATGCACACCTTCCACCACGAGGTGCCATGCATTTCGCAACAATTCCGCTGCGATGATCACCGCCGAGGTGGTCCCGTCCCGCGCGGTTCGATCCTGGGCGGAGGATGCATCGATCAGCATGCGAGCAACCGGATGTTCAACGCGTGCCGTTTCAAGCACGGTCACACCATCGTTGGTGACCAGGGTACGACCTTCCTCGTCGAGCAGTAGCTTGTCGAGGCCCTTTGGACCGAGCGTGCTCCGCACCGCACCTGACAACGCCATGGCGGCTGCGATGTTCTTGCGGAGTGCGGTCCGCCCGGTGGTTCGGGCGGTGTCCTCCAGCAAGGGGGCCTCGCTCATGGCGCCGCCACCGGTGGGCACGTCTTGAAGCGTCCGACCGCTTCAGTCCTCGTCGACGACCTCGAAATCTGCGTCAACGACGTCGTCGGCTACGGGGATGCTCCCGTCCCCGTCCTCTTCGGCGTCGACCTTCGCAGCCGCGGCTTCGTACAACTTGGCTGAGACCGCGTGCATGCTTTGCTCGATTTCGGCCACCTTGGCTTGGACCGCCGCTTCATCGAGGTCTTCGATGGACTTGGGCCGACCTTCGCCGTCCTGCACCATCGCCTCAAGGTCATCGAGAAGGCCTCGAACAACGGCGGTGTCGTCGTCCGTCAAGGTCTCGCCCGCCTCGTCCAACGTGCGTCGGGTTTGGTAGACGATCTGGTCGGCCATGTTGCGCAACTCGACCTTGGCTTTGCGGGCCTTGTCGGCCTCTGCGAATTCCTCCGCTTCAGCAATCTTTGCCTTTATTTCGTCCTCGGAGAGGGAGGTCTGGGATTCAATCTTGATCGATTGCTCCTTCCCGGTTCCAAGGTCTTTGGCGCTCACGTTCACGATGCCGTTCGCGTCGATGTCGAAGGTCACTTCGATCTGCGGCATCCCACGTGGTGCAGGAGGAATGCCGACCAGTTGGAATTGACCGAGCGTGATGTTGTCCTTCGCAAACTCCCGCTCGCCCTGAAGCACGTGGATTTCCACGGCAGGTTGGTTGTCGGATGCCGTCGAGAAGGTCTCGGAGCGGCGCGTTGGGATTGTTGTGTTGCGCTCGATCATGGTGGTGGTCACTCCACCAAGCGTTTCGATGCCGAGGGTCAGCGGCGTCACGTCAAGGAGCAGGACATCGGACACGCCCTGGTCTCCAGCGATGATCCCAGCCTGCAGGGCTGCTCCGAGTGCGACGGCTTCGTCAGGGTTGATGCCACGGTACGGGGTCTTTCCGGTCTCCTTTTGGATGGCCTCTTGGACTGCAGGAATCCGAGTCGAGCCTCCAACAAGGATGACCTTATCGATGTCACCGGCTTTGAGTCCTGCGTCCTTCATCGCTTGACGCGTCGGCTTCATGGTCTTCTCCACCAGACCGGACGTCATCTTCTCGAAGGTGCTGCGGGCCAGGCTCATGTCCAGATGCGCTGGATTTCCATCGCTCATCGTGATGAAGGGCAAGCTGATTTGCGTCTGTTGAGTACCGGAGAGTTCGATCTTGGCCTTTTCTGCCGCTTCTTTGAGCCTGCTCATGGCCTGTGCATCGCTGGAAAGGTCGACGCCGGTGCTCTTCTTGAACTCGGCAATGAGCCAAGCGATGATAGCATCGTCGAAGTCGTCCCCGCCGAGAAGGTTGTTGCCCGCGGTCGCCTTGACCTCAATCTGTGGTTGCCCGTCCACATCGTAGATCTCAAGGACGGAGACGTCGAACGTCCCCCCGCCAAGGTCGTAGACGAGGATGGTTTGGTCGACGTCCTTGTCCACGCCGTAGGCCAACGCCGCTGCGGTTGGCTCGTTGATGATGCGAAGGACCTCAAGACCTGCGATTCGGCCCGCATCGCGGGTCGCTTTTCGCTGTGCATCTGAGAAGTACGCGGGGCAGGTGATGACGGCCTTTGTGACCTCATGACCAAGGTATGACTCAGCGTCGGCCTTCAACTTCTGAAGGACGAAGGCGCTGACCTCCTGAGGGGTGTAGGTGGATCCGTCCACCTCTGTGGTCCAGTCGGTGCCCATGTGCCGCTTGACGGAGATCATCGTTCGGGCCGGATTCGTCACCGCTTGCCGCTTTGCGGTGATGCCAACCAATCGTTCACCGCCGTCCTTAGCGAAGGCCACCACGGAGGGTGTTGTTCGTGCACCTTCCGCGTTTGGAATGATGACGGCTTCTCCGTTTTCGATGGTTGCGACGCAGCTGTTGGTGGTGCCTAGATCAATACCGATGACGTTGCTCATGGTGTGTTCCTCCTCGGGGATTACAAGATCGGGATGCCACCATCATCGTCGTCATCGTCCTCGTCCTCGGAGAGGTCGATGGCGATGGTGCCATCCTCGAAGGTGTTGGGTTCGTCGTCGTTGAGCTCATCAGGGTCCTCATTTTCGTCGACCGAGGGGAGGTCGCCGACGGGGACCAGACGCAAGGTGATGTCGAGAACGCCGTTGTTGAGGGTCCAGTCCACAACGTCCTCGCAGCGATGAGGCAGACGCACCCTCGCAACAGGGGTGACTTGTGTGCGCCGTAGAACTTCGATCTGCTGGCCTTGTTCCACGAGGGTGAGTTCAACCTGGTCAGAGGTGAGGTCCGCACGGCGTGCCACGTCCAAGGTGATGATCATGTTCCAATCTTCAAGGAACACATCGCTGGGTGGAAGGTCAATGTCAGGAGTTGACGGATGGGCGGATTCATCCAACTCCACCTGCTTGGCGTCAACGGTAACGTCGAGTCCAAGACCCCGGAGCAATTCGTCGAGTCCGCCTCCCCCATTGAAGACCTTGGCAAGGTCGTCCATGTCGAAGTTGAATCGGACGTCACCTCCAGCCTTCTCGAGGTCGATTCCTAGACCTTCCATGTGCGTCTTGAAGTGCTCCATCATGCGGTCAAGGTCGTCCCGGTTGAGGTTGATGCCGAGGTTCTTCAGCATGGCAAGCAACTGTTCGAGGAGCCGTTCCTCCCAGTCGTCTTTGCCAGCCATCTCCCTCACCCACTACTGAACCATTGGTTACATAATCCGCTGCCCTTCGGGGGTATTTCAAGGTATGGCGATGACGGTGATGGAGTCAAAGGCAAGTTCATGGGGCGGGAGCAGGAGGGCCCCACGATGTCTCCCATTGAGGTGCTCAATGGCCTCAACGCCCTTCGAGACCGCCAGGGGGTTCGGGGAACACCGGGCCTTCCAGACAAGGTAATCCTCGACTTTGCGGCCAAGGATCCGGCCATCGGACGTGCCGTTGAAGAAGCCACGGTACGGTTGCAGGCCCTCATCGATGAACTCGGTGCTGAGCGTGTCCTCTGCGACGAGCATGCCCTCGTCGCTTTCCTTCAATCCGGCTTCGTGAATTTTTACGCCGCTGCAACCGTCAATCCGTACGTCGCCTTGGCCGCGCGTGGCCCGTGGATCGTGACGTCTCATGGCGCCCTGTTGCACGACAACGGTGGCTACGGGATGCTTGGCGCAGGACACGGGCCGGACGATGTGATTGAGGCGATGTCGCAGAACCATGTCATGGCGAACGTCATGACGCCTTCGTTCAGCCAGCATCGCTTCGTGGAGCGCATGCGGCGTGAAGTGGGCCATGCTCGAGTGGACGGTTGTCCTTTTTCACGCTTCATTTGCATGAATTCGGGTTCGGAATCCATGACGGTCGCGATGCGAATTTCGGACGTCAACGCCCTGCGTCACACGTCAACAGGCGGTGCCTACGAAGGAAAACCCACCCGAATGTTGGCCATTGAGCGCGCCTTTCACGGCCGCACCGACCGCCCTGCCCAGATTTCTCACTCGTGCATGGAAGGCTACGACCGAAACCTCCGCACCTTCCAAGGGAGGAACAACCTTCACCTCATTCCTGCAAACAACATCGATGCGCTCCGAGCCGCCTTCGATAAAGCAAACAACGACGGTGTTTTTGTCGAACTCCTCGCGATTGAACCTGTCCAGGGAGAGGGTGCTCCAGGTGTTCGCGTGGAACGTGCGTTCTACGATGAAGCAAGACGGCTCACGCTCGAGCATGGCAGCATGCTCATCGTCGACTCTGTTCAGGCGGGATTCCGAGGCCAAGGCTGCCTCAGCCTTGTCGACTATCCCGGCTTTGAGGACGCGGAAGCTCCGGACATGGAGGCGTGGTCCAAAGCGATCAATGCCGGTCAATACCCGCTCTCGGTCCTCGGCATGACCGAGCGGGCGGCCTCCATCTACGTCACGGGCATCTATGGCAACACGATGACGACGAACCCGCGAGCCCTCGAAACAGCGATTGCTGTGCTCGACCGTGTGACGCCAGAGATGCGAAAGAACATCCTCGAGCGCGGTGAAGAACTCGTCGCTGGGCTTCGGACGTTGATGAAGGAGTACCCGAACGAGGTGCTGGGCGTGACGGGCTCCGGCCTGCTCGTCGCGGCAGAACTCGACCCAGTTCGCCTCAAAGTGGTCGGCGACGAATTGGTCGAAATGTGGTGCCGAAGGCACGGGCTCGGCATCATCCATGGTGGTATCAACGCCCTCCGTTACACGCCACACTTTGGCATCACGAGCGATGAGGTGGCCTTGGTGGTCGAGATGACCCGGCAGGCCATCGAACACTTCCGAAACCTCTGAGGAATGCACGAAGGCTGATGGCCGAGCCTTCCATCGAGGTCCATGGTACGAGTCCCAAAGAAACGGTACGAGGCGGAACTTTCCCGCTTGCAGCTTGAATTGTTGCAGATGCAGGCGTGGGTGCAATCGACGGGCGCTCGCCTTGTGGTCATCTTCGAAGGGCGGGATGCTGCCGGAAAAGGAGGGGTCATCAAGCGCATCATCGAGCACCTCAACCCACGGGCGGTGCGGGTGGTCGCCCTGCCAAAGCCAACCGAACGTGAGCGTGGTGAATGGTACTTCCAGCGTTACGTGTCTCACCTCCCAACCGCGGGTGAGGTGGTCTTGTTCGACCGTTCATGGTACAATAGGGCAGGTGTTGAACGGGTGATGGGCTTCTGCAGCGACGAGGAGCACGCACGGTTTCTGAAGGCCGTGCCGGCCTTCGAGCAGATGCTCATTGACGATGGCATCATGCTCAGGAAATACTGGTTCTCCGTGTCGGCCGAGGAGCAGCACGCACGCTTTCAGGCCCGCGCCGATGAGGCGCACAAACGTTGGAAATTGAGCCCAATGGATCTTGCCTCCCTTGACAAGTGGTCCGAGTACAGCCATGCGAAGGACGAGATGTTCGCACACACCGACACGGAAGCGTCTCCTTGGTACGTGGTCGATGCTGAAGACCAGCGCCACGCTCGATTGGATTGCATACATCACCTTCTCAGCACCGTGCCGTACGAGGGAAGGGAGCCACAACCGCTCGACGTCCCGCCACGTCCGGTGACCTCAGACGCTCCACGTCCTCCGAAGCACGACCTCCATTGGGTGCCAGCCTGGCACGAGACCTTGCTTGAAGGGTTGAAAACCCGTTGATATTCTCAACCTCACCTTTCAAATCGTGAGAAACGTCGGTGGTGCAGAGCGGTTGGCTCGGGTCATCTTTGGAACAGGTTTCGTGGTCGCCGATTTCTTCGCGAGCGTTCAGATTGAATTCCTCTTTCTTGGGGTGGGCCTGTGGGGGTGCTCACGTCCGCATTCGGTTACTGTCCCTTCAACGGCTTGATGGGGCGAAACACGTGTGCAGTGGACTTCAACTCCGGTGCGTGAGGGTCAGGCACCGGTGATCAGCCGATGCAGGGTTCGCACGTGCACACCTGTGGCGCCATGCGCAACCATCGTGTTGGATTTCGCGCCCCAAAAGGTCCCTGCGATGTCCATGTGGGCCCACGGCACCTGCTCCGCGTCCTTGCCTTCGCTTTGGTTCGGCACGAACTGCTTGAGGAAGGCCGCGGCGGTGTTTGCACCCCCCCAACGGCCGGCCCCGAGGTTTCGGGTGTCGGCGATCTTTGAGTCGGTCATTTCCTTCTCGAACGCAGGCAGCAGCGGCATCGGCCATGCGAGTTCACCGACGGCGTTGCCCGCGTCATGGATGCGGGCCCGCAGGTCGTCGTCGTTGGACCACAGACCCGTGGCTTCGTGACCAAGCGCCACGACGCATGCGCCCGTCAGCGTGGCCAGGTCGACGATGTACTCCGGCTCATATTCACCGGCCTTCCAAAGGCCATCGGCGAGGACCAGGCGGCCTTCGGCGTCGGTGTTGAGGACTTCGATGGTCTTGCCGGAATAGCTTCGGATGACGTCCCCAGGGCGCGTCGCGTTGGCCGAGGGCATGTTCTCGGCCATGCAGGCGATGCCCGTGACCTTGCCTTCCCAGCCGGTTTCAACAAGCGCTTGAATCAGGCCGAAGACCACGGTGGAACCCCCCATGTCGTACTTCATCTCGTCCATGCCTGCAGCAGGTTTGATTGAAATGCCGCCGGTGTCGAAGGTGATGCCCTTGCCCACGATGACAGGGGCCTTGCCGGACACCTGCTTGTTCAGACTGAAAATAACCATGCAGGGTTTCCGTTCTGAGCCTTGGCCAACGGCACAGAGGCCACCCATACCTTTGTCTCGGGCTTCCTCGTAACGGATCACCGTCACCTCAAGGTTGGGCACAGACTTCGCATATTCTTCCGCCAATGAAGCGTATGCCATTGGGTACATGTCGTTCGGAGGGCAGTTTCCAAGGTCACGGGAGCGGTGAACGCCCTTCACCACGCCAGCGATGTGCTTCACACGCTCGGTGAGGGGGCCCGTGTCTTCGTCCTTGCAATGCAGACGAACCACAAGTTCGGCCCCGTCGTCCTCGTCGTCCTCGTCCTTGGACAGGTAGGCGTCGTAGCGGTAATCGCGAAGGAGCAACCCCTCCGCCATGGCGGACAGCTCGTCCAAACTCGCACCTTCGGTGGCGACGGTGAGTTCCTTTCCATGGCTTGGTTTGATGGCGGCCACAACAGCTGCACCCGTCTCCCTCCAGACGTCGAGGTCCACCTTGTCCTCAGGGCCGAGGCCGATGAGCAACGCACGCCCGTCTTCAGCACCCACGAGGCTCAGGACCTCGCCCTTCTTTCCTTTGAAATCGCCACCCTCGAGGGCACGAGCGACCTGGTGCTTCAGCGAAGCGGGCACGCCTGTAAGCGTGGCTTCCGCCACATCGTCCCCCTTGACGAGTGGAAGGACAAGCGTGCCGTTGCTGGTGTTGGTTGGACTGACGTCGATGCGCATAGGAAGCCCCGATGCCGCTCCGGGGCGAAGCACTTCAATGCTCGCCACGGTCGTTGTCCTCGTCACGTTCACGGGCTTTTCGCTCGACGGCCACGGCTGCGATGAGGCTGGCGACAAGGAGCGGGGCCGTTCCAAAGGGCAACGCGGAGCCTTCGATTGACGGTCGGAGGTTCACCACCGTCGACGGGACGCTTTCGTTCACCCACTGGGCAGCGTCAATCACGCGTTTCTGGTAGTTCAGGTTCCACGTGCCGCCCTGCTCAACCAGACTTCGTTTGAATGGAAAAACCGCTGCGGCATTGGCGCTCGCGTTGACCGTGAACATCGAAGATGCCCAAAGCACCTCACCTTCTTGGTTGTGGTATTCCAGCGAGGCGTTCGCGGTGGTGGCGTGGCCGAGGTTTTCCACGTTGATGGTGACCTCGTCGTCACCGATGACAAGGGAAGCAACCTCGAGCCGAGCACGCCAATACCACACGTTCTCAATCAGGTACTCCATCACATCGAGTTCCTCACCAAGCCTGCTTGAGAGGGGCTCGGTGGTTCCCGGCAGCCATTGTTCGTCGTCTGTTTCGAAGGTGAAGGTTGGAAAACCCATCACGCCATAGCCGTAGTCACGGCTCGTACCCGAATTTGGGTAGAGGCCTTGGTTCGCGTTCTGAATCGGGATGTCCGAAATGCCGTCATGGACGACGTCCCGGATGTAATGGAAGAGTTCCCAATCCACCGGCTGGTCAGGGACAATACCCCACGGGTAGAGCATGATCCACACGCCGGTGTGCATGGTGACGTACAGGTCGGCGTTCGGAACCACCTCGCGCATGTAGATCCCGTTGGCCGTCGTTTCAGGCTCGCTGAAGGGGCCGCTTCCCGGCTGGGTTTCGTCGTGTTCGTTCCAATGGTGGTCGTAGTTCCGATTCAAGTCAACCTGCCGAACATTCCAGCGCGTGTCCATGTCGTTTCCGTCGGCGTTCAGCATGACCAAGATGTGCAACTCCGTGGTTTGAAGCACCTTGACGACTGCTTCGTCCCCCTCAGCCCAGCCTTCGATGTAGTGCTCCGCCACCAAGAAAGCGAGGGCGGTCCCAAGGTGCTCGTTCCCGTGATGACCCCCGTCGATGTAGACCACTTCCTTCTTGGTCCCGTCGGGTTTGGTGTCTACGCTCCAATCGGAGATGCGCACCACGTGGAGCGCGCGCCCAAGGACCGTTTCGCCCGCAGACGTGAGGTCCACGATGTCAGGATGGTCATCGGCCCATGCGTTGACGTCGAGCGTCAGTTGAGCATGGGTGTGGTAGATGTGCTCCTGCACAATGTCGGGCTGCTGGGCCTGCACCACGCCGGAACAGAGGGTCGCAAGGACGATGGTTGCGAGAAGGATGGCTCGCCCGCGCATGGCATGACCACGCAATATGGTCTGAAGACCCTTGCCGCTGGTCCGCATCACGCGTTCACCAGTCGGAGGTGAAGGCGTTGGGGTTCGTTACACGTTCGGATTCACGCATCCAGATCGTGGAGCCGTCGCCAGCGTAGATGTCGGCGTACGGGTCCGCGTCGTCGCTGTCGAGGTTGCGCTGCATGTACGCCTCGACGCGCTCGCGAAGGTCGGGCTTGAATTTCCAGTAGTGAATGCGCCATTCGCGACCGTCCCAGAGCGTGGTTTCTTCGGATTCCGTGGTGAGCAGGTCCCAATCTTGGAACATGTAGAACAAGTTGCGGTCGTTGGGTTCCAAGGCATTGTCAATGATGCGGTTGTAGAAACCAAAGAAGCCGAGGGCGTGTTCTGCCATGCCGCGGGCGACCTCCATGTCCATGTCCGTGTCGATGTGCTGCTGGATGGCGCGCGTCAGGTCCTCAAGGGTCATGCTCATCCGAATCACCGTTTCCGCCGCGTGACAACATTCTCCCGCGACGGTAGTGTATATTGTTCGACACCCTATATGAACAATCCGAGGGATGTGCTGACCTGAAGGACGTTGGCCTACGCCAATCCTCATCATCTTGCACCGTTCCGAGGAAGCATGGAGGGCAAGGTTCCAACCATGCTCGGGCTCGATGAGGATGCATGGGCCGCGCCGGACGTGGTCGTGCTTCCACTGCCGTACGAGCTGACAACCTCCTACGGGCAAGGGACGGCGGACGGCCCAATGGCCTGCCTGGAGGCCAGCGCACAGGTAGAACTGCACGACGTCGTCCTTGAGGAGGACCTCCCTGCGGGGTTGACGTTTCGAACGGAACGCCCTTGGTCGAGCGAGGCGGGCAACCTTCTCGAGCAACTCGATGATCTGGAAGGTTACGTCCGACCATGGGCTGCAGGTGATGTGTTTCCCCTCGCCCTTGGTGGAGAGCACGGCATCCTCCCTCCGGTGCTGGCCGCGATGCGGGATCACCCCGCGCTTGAGGGCGACCTCAGCCGCCTTACCGTGGTACAGATCGACGCACACGCCGACCTCCGTTCGGAATTGGACGGCGAAGTCTGGTCGCACGCATGCGCCGCTGCACGCGCCCTTGATTTGGGTGTAGGCCGCCTTATCCAACTCGGCATTCGAGCACATTCGCTCGAGGAAGAGCAGCGAATACGAGATGACGACCGCATCGAAACCCATTTCGCTCGAAATCTGATGTCCCCCTGCGGTGGTGCCGCAGCGTGGGCACGCCTCATAGCGTCGTTGAACGCCATCGAAGGACCGGTTCATCTGACCATTGACATCGACGGATTGGACGGAACGCTTGTTCCCGCGACCGGAACGCCGGTGCCAGGAGGCCTTACGTTTTGGCACGCCTTCGAGGCCATCGATGCCGTGTTTGGAGCGGCGAAAGCCACCGTCGTCAGTGCCGACGTCAACGAAATTTGCCGGCAGGAAGGCTCTCCTTTGACCCAATTTACCGCTGCAATGTTGGCCACGAAGGTGATTGGAGCGCACGTAAACGCACGACGGGAGGGTCGCTGGACTGCATCTTGTTCTTCGACACCGGGGCCACGCCCGTCCGCTCCTCGGAACACGTTTTCATGGTGGAATTGAAACATCCTTGACAGGATATGCATAAAAGCCCGAGTTCATCCGCTCGCGCATTGACCCACCAACCGCCTGAAGGCTCCCACGGCAAGCATGTGGTGCTTGACTTCACCGGGTATGCCCCTCCGGTCGCTGACGATGGCGGTTGGATGCTCGAGGTGATGCGCGCTGCGGTTGGGCGGAGCACCGCCCGCGAAGTGCACGCACACGTCGAACGGTTTGATGGTGCTGTGTCCCCTCCCGGCTTTGCCGCAGTGGTGCTTCTTGACGAAAGTCACGTGAGCGCGCACTGCTACTCCGAACTTGGTTGGCTCGCTGTTGACTGCTTTACCTGTGGCTCGACCGACCCGATCGGCATCGCGGACGACATTTCGGCAGCCCTCATTGCCGCGATGCCAGACCTTGTCCTGCGCCACCGCGCTGAAATGCCCCGCTTCGTGCACGGCGAGGTGGTACACCTGGGGGCCTGAGGATGTCGGTCCGCGACTTCGTGGACCATCATTACGAACACTTCAACGCGGGTACGTTGCGAGAAACAGCCCACAGCCTTGTGCAGTTCCTCCACGATGGAGGGAAATTGATGCTGACCTTGGCGGGAGCGATGAGCACGGCGGGAATGGGGCGGCTCATCGCGCCAATGATCCGTGCAGGTCACATCGGCGCGGTTTCCTGCACAGGTGCGAACCTCGAGGAAGACGTCTTTCGACTCGTGGCCCACGACCACTACGAGCGCCTCCCCAATTGGCGCGACCTGTCCGCCGAAGATGAGGTGGCCCTTCTTGAGCGCGGCATGAACCGCGTGACCGACGTATGCATTCCCGAGGAAGAAGCGTTCCGAGCCCTCGAAGGGCACCTGCTCAAGCGCTGGCGCTCGGCCGGTGAAGCGGGCACGCGTGCCCTGCCGCATCGCTACCTCTACGACCTCCTCACCTCGGGCGATTTGGACGGTGCGATGCAGGCCGACCCAACGACGAGTTGGCTGCTCGCCGCAGCCGAAGCCGACTTGCCCTTGCTCGTGCCGGGATGGGAGGATTCGACCTTGGGCAACATCCTGACTGCTCGCGTCCTGCAAGGTGAGGTGGCTTCCACGGATGTTGTGCGTGGAGGTTTGGACTACATGTTGGAGCTCGCGCAATGGTATCAGGCACAACAAGGCCCCATTGGTTTCCTTCAGGTTGGTGGTGGAATCGCCGGAGATTTCCCAATTTGCGTGGTACCGATGCTGAATCAAGACCTCGACCATGGCGTCCCGCTCTGGTCCTGGTTCGCTCAAATCTCGGAGTCGTCGACCTCCTACGGTGGCTATTCAGGAGCCCCTCCTAACGAGAAGATCACGTGGGGGAAACTCTCACCCACCACCCCCCGCTTCATCATCGAGTCTGACGCGACCATCGTGCTCCCGCTGCTGATCGGGTACGTGCTCGACCTCTGACAATTGGCAGACACCCATATGAGGGTCCATGATGAGGTTCTGTCATGGGAGCGCGTGCCATCGGCCTTGTCCTGCTCTTGATGTTCGCCCTCATACCCTCTCCAGCGCAGGGAGACCTCGTCACGCCTGAATTGGTTGTGGACTGGCAAGGCGACGGTGCCGGGCACCGGTATGAACTCCGCATGGGCGATGATGCTTCGTACGATATCAACGTCATCCTCGAGATTGAGCGGAGCCTACAGTCGCTGCAGCCTGAGGTCAATGTCACGTGGTCCACCGTCGAAGGTCGTTCTGTCGCGACACTCAACGCCGACCTCGCCCCCGAATGGGGCGATGACGTTCATCTTGAAGTGACGGTGTTGACCAAGGACGGAGAGGCCGTAACTGGGCCGGTCCTCAACCGGGCGTTCACCGTCGGGCGGTGGAACCAACCGATGGACGACCACGAATTGACCACCACCTCATCATGGACCCTCGAGCAGCGCCGAACCAACAACGATGGACCGCAAGCCTTCGTGCTCGATTTTAGCGGTCATGGTTGGCAACAGCGCGTCGACAACCGGCTGGATTCCTGGGACCTTGGCGATGGCTCCCTCTTGATGCTCGAAACCATCGATTCGTCCACCATGGATCTGAACCTTACCCTTGACCGGGTGTGGCGGAACCAATCGAGCATCGGTGGCGTGGTCACCAGCACGGTGTTCGATGCCTCGGGTTACGGCTCGCTCATCCTCATTGACACGTCTGGAGGACTCCGAAGCGTGGTGACGACAACGGTGTCGGAGGCCAGCCTCAACCGTTCTGTGGTGCTTGGCGTCGTTGACGAACGCCTTCGGATTGAGGCGAACGGAAGCCTGAGTGTGAACGAAGATGATCAGGAAGAGGCGGGTGGGCAGTACGACCTCGATGGAACCGTTTCGGTGCTTCTGCTCGAGCTTTGGGACGAGAACGGAACCCGCAGACTTGACCACCAGCAGGTCGAGGCTCAGGCCAACCTGGTCCTGATTGAAGACGGGACAAGGATGGACCTGGATTTGGACGCATTCTCTTCTCTGCAGCGATGGGAAGACGGCGTGCGCGTCGATCAACACGAGTTGTTGAAAGGTGAAGGCACCTTTGGTTTTGAGGACCAAGATGAGAACGCGACCATGGTCGTGAACGGCACGGTGCACCGTTTCCATCAAGAAAGCGTCGACGGCATCACCACCCAAGACACGCTCCACGTGGACGGAACGCTTTCCGGTGATGTTCAGGGCACCTTCGGGGTCGTTCGCGGCATTGAGGCGACGACCACGACGATGAACGCTTCTGGCGTGACATTCGACGTAAACGTCATTCATCAGGAAGATTGGTTCAACATTTCGGGCCTTGGTGGTGGGTCTTTCCTCGATGGGGCTGGCGTAGGGGCCCACCACAACGAATCGTGGTCGTACGATGTGGTGGGCATCGATTACGACAACCGAACCGTTCGTCTCATTTGGGAACAAACAGGACCCGATCCCTCGGAGGGTGACGAACGACCACCCCGTTCACCGGTTCCTCTCGAGGCCCAAGCGCCAGAACCGGTTGACGGACTTGGGGAGGTTGACGTTGGGCGTGAGACAGGACTTGTGCCAATCCCCATGCAGGCAGGAGACCGTGTCGTGCTCAATGGACAGGAAGGCCTCACGATGCAGGTTCAGGTGATCGAGCAGAGCACCGACGTCGCCGATGGGCGTACCTTCACCACCGTTCGATGGAGTGGGACCTACCTCGATGTTGAAGGAACGGCGAGCGGTCAGCTCGTTGCCGTAGGGCCGTTGTCCGGGCTCTCCACGAGCGTTGTTCGAAGCGTCGAAGTTCCCTATGGCGAAGAAAGCGACGTGGCGTGGCTCAATGAAACCCAACACCTCGATCGGGTCCTTTCCCCTTCGGTGGTGACGGAGGGCCAAAACACCCTTCCCGCACTTGTTTCGCTGTTGACCCCATCCGGCAGTGCCGTTGCAGAAGGTGGACGAAGTGCGGTGCTCGTCGCGGAGGTGGAGGACCCTGATTGGAACCTGCGGGAGGTCGTGGCGGACCTCTCGGCGCTCGGCCTTGGTCTTCGGTCTTTGAACGACAAGGGGCTTGACGGAGACACCTCCGTTGGGGACGACCGCTGGAGCACGGTGGTGTCCATCGTGGACGGCAACGTTGGCGTCTTCTCGGTCCCGGTCACGATGACCGATGCGTTTGGAGAGGTGATCGATGCCACGTGGTCCATCAATGTGGAAAACCCAGGGCCGCGGGCGGTTGGATTTGATATCGTTCCGGACCGAGTTGAACGCGGCTCGACCGTGATCATCGAGGTTACCGTGGTGGACCAGCACGGCGTGGAGTCCGTGAATCTCGATCTCTCGTTGCTCGGTGGAGGAGTGGAAGCGATGGAGCGTGTGGATGGAACCGACCGATGGGGCCTCAGCTTTGAGGTCCCTTCCACCTCAATACCTGGAACGGTGCAGTTGTTCTTGGAGATGACCGACGGTCAAGGTGCTACCCGCCGCAGCAGCGTGACCGTCGATTCCCGTCGTGGACTTGTGGGCCCCTTCTCGGGGGATGGGGTTGCTGAGCCCGTTCCGTTGGAGTTACTTGTGTTGAACGATGCGCCGAGCATTGTTGTTCCACCTCGTCTCGAGTTGAAGACCGACGACCGTGGTCGGTGCGTGCCGTACGAAGTCGAGGTCTCCGACCTCGATGGTGTCCGCACCGTCCAAATTGACAGAGGAACCCTGACCCCCCTCGGAAGCAACGCTGGATGGTCCGATATGGTTGATGATGGAAGCCAAGGGGACCTCGTCGCGGGTGACGGCATCTGGACCTCTTGCGTTGAAGTGCGGAGCGGTACCCCGTTGGGCGCCCATGAACTTCTGCTGAGGGCATCGGACGTGTTTGGGGCCGTTTCTCCGAGCGCTTCGGCGGTGGTCAGCCTTGCAGTGGGCGACGATCCGACTCAACCAGGTCGTGGGGTGTCGCAGGGTATCCTGTGGGTAGGTCTTGGAATCGGCGGTCTCGTTGTGCTTTTCGCTCTCGTGGTGATGCTCCGCCGCGGTCCGGTCTCGTTTGACGAAGCCTTCGGGGAGCGATGAGCCTTCAACACCCCGTCCGACAACCGTTTATACTCCCGCCCGGTGGGCCGACTGCACACGCGAGTGTAGTGTAGTGGTTATCACCTGGCGTTGCCAACGCTAGAACCCGGGTTCGAGTCCCGGCACTCGCATCTTCCTGTGTTCAATGAGGCGTGTCGCAGCATTGTAATTTCTATAATAATTCATCAAGAGAGGGTTCTTTCGGCGGAGCCTTGATGATGTGGAGGGGGATGTTTGCCCTATGTCCGACCGCGTTGTCTACATCGGAAGCAAGCCCGTGCATCTGTACGTCCGGGCCGTGGTGACGGCGATGTCCAACGGGGACTCAACGGTGGTGCTGAACGCCAGAGGCACGACCATCTCAAAGGCGGTCGATGTGGCGGAGTTGTGCCGTCGACGCCACGGCCAAATCGCAGCAGGGCTTCCTGCATCCGTTCACGTTCGTGGTGTAGAGATCACAACCGAAGACGTCGAACGTCGGGATGGAGAAGGGACGCGGGGCGTAAGCGTCATCCGCATTACGCTTGAGGGCGAGGGCGACGTCCCCAATCAGGACTGAGCCTCAATGAGGCGTTGCAAACGACGAGTGATCTCGTCCGCGGTCGCTTCGTAGACCGCTCGCTCCTTGTGCACGGGGTCATCCAAACCCCAGTCATCGTCGAGGGGAAGGTTGGGGCATTGCACTCCACAACCCATCGAGAAAATCATGTCCGCAGCGTCCACGTTGACCTCATCAATTGATTTGGGTCGTAGTCCTGACGTGTCGATGCCGCGGTCCTTCAGGACGGCCAAGGTGTGACCTGCGATTTCCATTCCGGGGTGCGTGCCAGCACTGCTCGCCTCAAATCCCAGGTGCCGTGCGATGGCTTCGGCAAGTTGTGAACGGCACGTGTTGCCAACGCAAACAAAGAGCAGGTGCATGGTTGAGTGGGGTGGCCACCTGCTTTGAAGGCTCCGAAGGAAAGCATGTGTTCTCAAGGCCGAAGTGCCTCGCTGGGGCATGGGTCGTTTGGTGGTGCTTGCTCCGCAGGCTTCGGCCTTGACGGTCTGGGTGCTGCTCTTTGCAGGCCACATCGTCGCTGCCTCCCAAGGCCATTGGGGACTGTTTGAGGTGATGTCGTGGACCTTGGGCCTTGTGGGGCTTTCCCTTGGTGGTGTGGCCGTGATGATGGCTCGTGCTTTTGACCTCGACGTGAACCACGTGAGCGTCTTGACACAGGGTCAACTCATCGCACTTCCCTTGTCGGCCTCGTTTGGTTGGGCACGGGACGGGATCGGCATTGAGTTGCTGTTGTGGCCGTCGCTCTCACTTCTTGCATGGTGGGCGCTTCGTCGATGGTTGTACGGCGTCACCAACGGCTGAGCGCGACTTGAAAAGAGCCCCACCAATGGAGGGGCATGGCCGGTTCCCCCGTCTCGACGCACGACCCCGCAGCAGGAGAAGGCGCTGCCCCCGCATCACCTTCACCGGACCAACAGCGGCAAATGGAGCAAGCCTACGCCCAGATGAAGCGAAAAATGGCGATGCAAGCCCTCGGAAAGCGCATCAAACACAAGATCATGGTCCTCTCAGGAAAGGGCGGGGTTGGCAAGTCCACCGTGTCCACGGGCCTCGCGCTGTCCTTGGCTCAGCAAGGGCACAACGTTGGCATTTTGGACATCGACATCACCGGTCCTAACGTGCCCAAAATGATGGGGCTGAGCGGCAAGCGCCTCCATGTCGAAGAAGGGCGAATACATCCTGCGGTCGGTCACAATGGTGTCAAGGTCATTTCCATGGCCTTCTTGCTGGACGACGATGACACGCCCGTCGTGTGGCGAGGTCCCATCAAGCTCGGCGCCATCCAGCAATTCATTGGGGATGTCGAATGGGGTGACCTCGATTACCTCGTCATCGATTTTCCCCCCGGCACGTCCGATGAACCGTTGACGGTCGCCCAATCCCTTCCAGACATCGATGGGATGGTTATCGTGACCACGCCCCAGGACGTGGCCTTGCTTGACAGCCGCAAGTCGATTGGCTTCGCTGAGTCCCTCAAGGTCCCGGTGCTCGGTGTCGTTGAGAACATGAGCGGCTACACGCTGAGCGGCCGTGCACCCGCCGGAACCGAACTTCAGATTGCAGGGCCCGGTGGTCGGATGCACAACATCACCGCCGATGCCTCCGGTACGTTCTCCGTCACCCTCGACCTGTTCAAGCAAGGCGGAGGAAAATCCACAGCAGAGGAATTTAACGTGCCTTTCTTGGGCGCCCTCCCCTTCGACCCGGGCTTCGTCCGTGGGGGAGACGATGGCGTTCACCGTATCGTCAGTGACCCTGAAGGCCCGTCGGCTCAGGCCTTTGCTCAGGTCGTAGCGGCCATTCAAGATCGAATTGCCATTGGCGGAAGCAGCAGCCTCGAGATTGTCTGAGGTGAGGGTCATGAGCGGCGACATCCCTCGGCTGGTCCGTCTGGAACGTCGACCGAGCGACCTTCACCTCACATGGGAAGACGGAACAGAGCACGAGGTGACCTACGATGACCTCAGGCATGCATGCCCGTGCGCCAAGTGTGCGCCCTCGCGCAACGACGATGGCACCAGCGCCATCCTTCGGAGGGAGGTCGAATCCTTGCCTTCGACGCTGCCCACCGTGCGAACCGTGGGCCACTATGCAGTGACCTTTGAGTGGGACGACAAGGGATGCAGCTCCGGTATTTACCGCTTTGAACGACTGTGGGCCCTCGGACGTCGTGAAGACCCCGACGGCGGACGACCCTACGTGCACGGAGCGTGGTGAGGTGTTTGAGGCCGTGGAGGTGCTCCACCTCGGGGCAGAGGCCGAAGTGACCGCTGGCCGATGGCTTGGTCTTGATGCAATTCGTAAGCAACGCCGCTCCCGTTCCTGGCGCCATCCTGATCTTGACGAGCGCCTTGGCCGTCAGCGGTTGCTTGGAGAAGCAAGGCTGCTGCTTCGGCTGCATCGTGCTGGATTGCGCGTCCCGGCCCTGTACGACGCTGACGTTGAGCGTGACGTGCTCATCATGGAACGATTGCACGGCCGGCCGCTGATCGACGTGCTTCGTGACCCCTCGACCCCCGACGTTCTTGCCGTGATGCGCGCTGTTGGGTCTGAAGTTCGTCGGCTTCACGCTCATGCTGTGACCCACGGTGACCTCTCCACGAACAACATCCTGGTGACCCCAGATGGGAACGTCGCCCTCATCGACTTTGGATTGTCCACGATCGAGTACGATGTGGAACGCTTTGGTATTGACCTGCATGTGCTCGACGAAGTGCTTGGGGCCAGCCACCCCGATCGTCAGGGGGCGATGGAATCCCTGCTCGAGGGCTACCTCGCCTCTGACCTCGCAGCGGCACAGGAAGGCTCTGGCGGAACGGTTCCATCGGCGGTTGACGTCGTCGAGCGGTTGGACGTTGTTCGCACGCGAGTGCGCTATCACGGTTGATGCTCATTCCTCTTCGGTGGCCGTTGAACGAATCGCGCGTTGGCGTTGAACGACGTTTGCAACGGTCAGCAACAACGCCACGACCAATCCGGTCTGAAGTACGATGTTGGCGTAGGGTTGGAGTTCGACGTGGCGGCTGTGAATTTCGACGCTGGTCGAACCATCGATCGCTTCCTCGAGGTAAATGATGTGGTGGTCAAGCACCGTGGGGGACCATTGATGCCTGAGGTCCGCCGTCAAGACTTCCGTCCGGTTGGTGGTCAGGTTGTGGAGGTGGATTTCACCGTCGAGGTACTTGTTCTCAGGGCTGCGTGGATCGAGGTGGTCCCACGCCGTGAAAGCCATGAGGTGCACTCCGAGGTCTGGATCGGCCGCGGAATATTTGCCGTCACCGATGAGCACCGACGTCGCCGTCGCTCGCTCGTACAGCACGAGCCGATCGACGGTGCTCACGTTGACCACAGCGGCAAGATGGGTCGGGCTGAGGTCGAGATCAATCACGGTTCTGTTGACGAGATCGACAGGCAAGCCCCATTCCATCATTGCCTGTTCCTGTTCGACAGGAGCGGAGGCGTTGAGGACGATGCCCACCGACCCTGTTGTTTGAAGCCGTGCGATTCGAACCACGCCCGGAGCATTGGAGGTGGACCACGCCAGTTCTCCCCCTGACGTGGCCAAGACGGTGACGTTGGTCGCTTCCTCTGGAAGAGCGACGGGCTCCCCTGTGGGGGACCATGCTTCGAGCACACCCTCCACCACCGTCAGGACGACCCTACCTTCCGCGACGGCCACGGCCGTAGGTCGAGCCACCAAGGGCAAGTCGAGGACGAGGGGTGCCTCGGACGTTGCTTCGACGGCCATCAACCGCGTCGAGTTCGCCATCACGAGCAACCCATGGTCGAGTGCGAAAGGGTCGCCTTCTCTCATCAGAGGTTGGTCCACGAGGAACGGCTCGTCAGGAAGGGTCAGGTCGTACAGCAGCATCACGTGGGTGCCGCTCTGGTTGTCGAGGGACGCCAACCATCCGTCGGCTGCCGTCGCCCCTTCTGGAGCGACCGTCCCACCGGCAGGAAGGGCCTGATGCGTCAGGTCAAAGGTCACGACGAGGAAGACCACGACCAGAACACCGATCAAGGCGAGGCCGGTCTCACGCGCTTCAGGTCGGCGGTACCGTCGAGCAAGGTCCACCAACGGTGCTGCGAGCGCAGCAAGCGCGATGCGAGGACGCGTGAGCAAGGATGCCAACCGGGCGTTCATGGTGCGCTCATCGCCAATTCGCCACACGAAATTCACGCTCCGCTCCGTCAAGGCGACGGCCAACGAGGCAACGAGCAACCCACCGAGGATGTCGGAAAGCCAGTGGATGCCCAGGTACACGATGGTGAATGCGGTCAGCAGGATGTACCCAAGGACGGTGTGCCTGTACCGTCGCCAGCGTCCGTCCTCATCCCAACGTAGCAACGTGAGGAAGACCACAGCGGGGATGCCGATGTGGAGGCTGGGCATGCCGTTCGTGAACGGGTCAATCCTTCGGAACCAGTCTGAGATTTCCGGATTGAGATCGTAGGCAAGGGTCTCCATGCCTGGAATCACGTCACCGGTCACACGGACGTTGAAAAAGAGGTAGAAGGGGACAGCGAGGACGTAGACCCACGCGATGGAGAGGACGATTCGATCGGCCATCCAGCGGTCGTCGAAGTACGCGACATAGAACACGGACACGTAGCAGATGAACATGAACCCGGCCACGTAGAAGTGGGTGAGCAACGAGGTGAGCCACGCGGATTCGAAGGTCTCCTGAACCCTCAACACGAGGTCGCCTTCGATGGCGTAAATCCACGGTGTCATGTCGAATCCGGCGCTCGCCATGAGGATCCGATCGATTTGGTCGAGTGAATCCTTGGCGTTGTAAATGATGAGCAGCAGAAGGACATGCACCCAATACCGTCGAATAAAATCCACAAATCCCGAGAGGGTTAGTTTTGCCCAAGGTGGGGCATAGACTGGAAGCAGGAGCACCCCCAAGGCGAGGGCGCTCATCATCCAGGTGAGGTAGACACCTTCCACGTCCTCACCCGGTTGGCCCTCGCCACGCGTCGGACTTCAAGGTTCAGCGAGCTTGGGGCGAAAAGGTGCGTCTATCGGTGCGCTCATGAGGTGGGGAGTTGTGCGATGGGCATGGGCGACGAGGTCCTGTTGGTCGAGCGTGTCCCCGTGGATGCAGAACGTCCTGAGGTGGGGGTCGTTGTTGTGGCCACCATCAACCGTCCAGACAAGTTGAACGCCCTGAATCAAACGGTCATGTCTGCCATCAAAGATTTCTGTGCTGATGTTGAGCGGGACGACAAGGTGCGATGTATTGTCTTCACCGGCGCAGCCCCTGCCCCTGCTCCCGAAGGGAAGCGGGCGAAGCCGCACGCCTTCGTTGCCGGGGCCGACATCTCGGAATTCCAAGGCCTTGGAAGCGAGGAGGTCCGCCCGATGTTTTCAGACAACGGGTGGGAAGCCATTTGGCGGCTCTCCCTGCCCACCATCGCGATGGTGGACGGATTCGCCCTCGGTGGAGGCTGCGAGGTGGCGGTGTCCTGTGACCTTCGCGTGGCTAGCGACCGCTCTCGCTTTGGCACGCCTGAAATCAACCTCGGCCTCATTCCAGGAGGCGGCGGTACGCAGCGCTTGGCCCGTTTGATTGGGCACGGTCGCACGATGGAGATGGTGTACACCGGTGAGATGATTGACGCACAAGAGGCGCATCGCATCGGACTTGTCAACCACGTGACTGCGCCTGAGGAGTTGCGCGATCGCACCATGGCGCTCGCACGAAGCATCGGCAGCAAGTCCTCGCATACGTTGCGCGTGGCGAAAAGCACCATCCGAGCGGCGTTGGAGACATCGCTCAGTGATGGTGTTCAGGTCGAGGCTGACGCCTTTGCGAACCTCTTCGACACCGAGGACAAGGAGATCGGCGTCAACGCCTTCCTCGCTCGCGAGCCTGCCGTCTGGAAGCATCGTTGATGTGGGCAGCCCGGGGTCCCGCAGGACCCCGAGCCGCGGCCGCGGGACCGTTCGTCCCGTATGGCGCAGTTCAGCGGTTCACTGTCGTAGCCCGAGCCGCTTTCGCGTTTCGAGCGGAAGGTGGTGGAGGCAGCGCCGATGACGCTTGAGCAGCCATTGTGGCGGTCGGTTGTCCCAACTTCCCGTGGCCTCGTTCCACACCTTCACCCAGTTGGTGTGCTGGAGGTCGTGAAGGATCTGCGTGTTCTTCGCCTCCTTGTCCGTACAGCACGGTGTTCGGCGACCGACGGTCGCTCGTTCACCGTTGAACGGATTCGGAACATCCGGACTGGCGCCTCGACCGCTACGCCGTTGCGAGCCAGTCTCCTTCGGCGCCCTTTCCTTCGCCCTCTCCTTTTCCGCTTTCGCGGCCTGCGCCCTCTCCCACTTCCTGCGGGCAGACCCCCCGGGCCGGGTCTTGTTCGTGTCGCTCCTCTTGTTCATGTTCCTCCTTTCCTCGTGCATGTTCTGCGTTGCCTTCGGCCGTAGCCGTTGGAATGCAGATCAATCGAGGTCAGGCGGGTGCGTCACGATACATTATAGGCGCCCAAAGGATATCAACATGTCGCTTTCTTGTCGGGACATGATGGAAGAGGGGCAGGCAAGCCCTGCTGCTCTGCAACCTGCACCTTCCAATGCAGAAGGTGAGTTGGTGGGGAAAGGGGGAGATCGCTCCAGGTAGGCTTTCCTCGACCTATGTAATCGATCTGACCCTATTTGAAGGGACTGGTCACACCCAGGTCAATCTTTGTCCGGCGACAGGGCTGCCAACGCCGCTGAGCGAGCCTCAACAGGGTTGACTGGAAGGGCAGGGAGGGGTGGAAGGTCGCCGAGAGGAGGAAGGGGCAGCGGAGGTAGCGCTGCTTCCTCTTCTTCAGCGGCCTGGAACCCTTCATCGAGCGGGACACGCAACTTCAACACAACGTCATCGTCGAGGCGGAGGAACGCGGCTCCATAGGTCCGTCCTGGTTCAGGTGATTCAGGATGCTCGAGGATGTGCTGCCCATGGTTCGGTTGGCGAAGCAGGGCAACGAGGTCTTCTCGTTCCTCCGCCTCTTCCCACATGCGGGTGGTTGCTGCTCTGATTTCCGCCATACGGCCGCGACGACGCGCTTCGATCCGTTCCCTGACCTGTGCATGGAGTTCGCGACGCTGTTCAACGGTCACGGCGATGTCGGCGTCTTCCACCGAGTCCGCGGACACTTCGACCACGAATTCTTCAGCGACGTGAATGTCCTCCACTTCGACCTCAATGAGGGGACCATGCACGGCCGCCTCCACAACAGCCAACTCGGCCATGGCTTCAGCCTGTGCCGCACGTGCCGCCTCGACCTTCGCTCGCTTTCGCTCAGCGAGCGTCATCGGTGAGGTTTCGACCACAGGGGGGGGCAGGTCGAGCGCGGGCTGCTCCGTCGCAGCGACGCGTTCCTCAATCGAGCGTTCAACGGGCGCCATGGTGGTCGCAACAGAGGCTCGGCCAACAGGTGCAGGAGCCATGTCGCCGCCGGTACGGACCCAAACGATGGCCAGAAGGCCGAGGGTTGCAACGGCCCCCCATTGCATGCCTTCGGTCAATTCTGCAGCCAACTGAAGGTAGGCAGCGAGCACGCCGAGGAAGGCGAGGCCAACCAATAAGCGGAAGGTGCCCATGGTGCTCACCCCCTGCTCGCGCCCGTTGCTTATCACCGTGATGCTGGGCGGTCACCGCTCGGAGGGCACCTGAGCAAAGAGGTCCTTGAGGGCTCGGGCGCGGTGGCTGAAGACGTCCTTCGTTGCGGGTTCCACCGCTGCAAAGGTGCGTCCATGGGTCGAGATTTCGCCGTTTTCTCCTGCTTCAACGGGCTGTCCCGCAAGGTCGAGGTCACGTGGGATGAAGATAGGGTCGAATCCGAAGCCCCCTTCTCCGTCCTGTGTCGCGGCAATGCGGCCTGGGCAGCGACCGTGCCCAACGAGCACTCCCTCCGGGGTGCGTAAGCACGCCACGGCCCTGAATTCTGCTTCACGAAGACCTGCCTCTACTCGCAGGTCCTTGCTTTGGAGGTGAGACAGCAGGCGCAGCAGACCTGCGCATCCGATGGTGTTCAGCGCATGGGCGGAGTACACACCCGGAAACCCGTCGAGGGATCGAACGAACAGGCCAGCGTCCTCGACGAGGATCCACGCATCCTTCGAAGGGAGGTGCGTTTTTGCTTGTTCGATTTTTGACCTTGCGACGGCTTCAAGGTCGTCGCTTTGCGGTTCAACGATGCCCTCGACGTGGAGCTGAAGCACGTCGTGCCCAAGGGGTTCAAGGTGAAGCGCGGCCTCACGCACTTTTCCCTGATTGGACGTGAGGAAATGGATGCGTGCCATGGACCGCGATGCGGGTCCTATGCTTCAAGCCGGCGGCAACGTTTCATGCCGTCACGCCCGCGGAATTGCATGGTCGCCAACGTGCTGCTTGTGGCCCTCGGCGGTGCCGTCGGCGCTGTCCTTCGATGGAGTATCGCCCCTTCGGCCGATGCGACGGGCCTCCCGTACGGCACCTTGACGGTCAACCTCCTCGGCTCGTTGCTGCTTGGTGCGACGGCCGTGTTGCTTGCTGAATCCGTGATGAGCAAGGAACAGGCCCTGATGCTCGGAACAGGTCTGCTTGGTGCGTTCACAACAATGTCGACCTTTGCGCTTGAACTGGTTCGGTTGAGCGATGAAGGCTCGTTGTCCCTTGCTGTCGTGTACTTCCTTCTCACGACGCTTGGCTGCCCCGCGCTGGCTTGGCTCGGATGGAGCGCGACGTCCAATGCGTTGGCGTGATCATCTCGGAGAGCGGATTTCGACCGCATCAACGGCCTCGATGGCGGCCACCGCCGTTCGACCTAGGTGCACCGTGGTGTCCGGGATGGCCGCAGCGCAGCACATCACGGCCGTGACGCCAACACCGAGGAGGTGGAGGGTGACGTCGAGCAATGGGGCGTCGTCCGTCGCCTCAGCCCACACCGTCCGAATCTCCTGTTCCAAACGGAAACTGTCGGGCAAGTGGACGGGCGCATCATCGTCGTCTTCGGGGTCGATGTGGATGGTGATGTCTTCCATCCGTGGCACGGCTTTCAGGACCCGATGCATGGCACGATGCGCGATTTCGTGACCTTGAGTCACGGAGATGTGGGGGTGAACCTGCACGTGGGCTTCGGCGAAAATCAGACCGCCAACCGTTTTTGTCTTCAGCACGTGGACGTCCTCAACCCCACCCGTTGCGAGGATGGTGTCCAGCATCCTCGCGTGGGTGGATTCGTCCACGGCGGCTTCGGAGAGTTCGAGGAGCGCTTCGGCAAGTATGCCCCAACCGCCGTGTAGGAAGAGCAGTCCGACCACCAATGCAGCGAGGAGGTCCCCGCTGGAGATGCCGGCCATCGCCGCACCAAGACCGAAGAGCACGGCAACGCTGGAGAGCGAGTCGGTTCGGTGGTGCACTGCGTTCGCTTTGAGGATGGGACGCGCATGTCGGTCAGCGATCCGGACCGTGATGTGGTACAGCGCCTCTTTCGTCACAATCGCAAACACGGCGATGCCGATGGCGGGGCTGTCTGGTGTGAGCCATTCTTGAGATTGGAGGCGCCTCGCGGTCTCAAGGATGAGCCCAACACCGGTCGCGATGACGAGCAGGCCAACGGCGAGGGAGGCGATGGTCTCGAATCGCCGGTGCCCGTACGGGTGGTTTTCGTCTGCCTCAGCGGAGCCGAACTTTACCGCGACGTAGACGACGACGTCTGAAATGAGGTCGGTAAGGGAATGCAGGGCGTCCGCAAGCAGGGCGATGCTTCCGTAAAGGAGGCCACCTGAGGCCTTGACAGCGATCAGCACGAGGTTGACCAGGCCACCGAGAAGGGTGACCCGCCGCGCGGCGAGGTCGCCTGCGTCCAGGTCTGCCATGCCGGGACTTTGGGGGCCACCCCAATAAGCGCACGGCAAGCGCGAGCCGTCATGCGGTGATGCTCAACATCCGCTCAAGGGCCACCAATGCCCCTTGCTGCACGTCCGCAGGAACGGCCACTTGGTTGGGCATCTCCCCCGCTTCCAAACGTTCCAGAACGTCGAGCAAGAACGCAGGGTGGATCATGTACATCGTCGAACAGGGACACACCTCGGCATCAAGGCACTCAATGTGTTTGTCAGGATGTTCCTTGGCCATGCGAGCCACCATGTTGATTTCCGTGCCGACTGCGATGGCGGATCCGGCAGGCTGGGCTTCGATGAACCGCTTGATGTGTTCCGTGGACCCGTCATCATCGGCCGCCTCCACCGTCGCGCGTGGGCATTCAGGATGCACCACCACCACACCGGTGGGATACCGCTCCCGAAAGGCGTCGATCTGGGGGACCGTAAACCGCTCGTGCACGCTGCAGTAGCCGTGCCAGAGCACGATTCGGGCCTCATCCATGCTGGAATTAGCCCCCTCGTCTGGCGTCCACACCGGCATGACGGCTTCCTCAAGTCCGAGTTTCAATCCTGTGTTGCGGCCAAGGTGCTGGTCCGGAAAGAACAACACTGCCCCGTTCAGACCGGCTCGTTCGAAGGCCCACTCAAGAACGCCTTTGGCGTTGGACGACGTGCACACGACGCCTCCGTGCCGTCCGACAAAATCCTTCAATGCAGCACTGCTGTTCATGTAGGTCACAGGGACGAGGTAGGCTGCTCCTTCCTCGGCTGGTGCTCCGGGGTCGGTCCGCGTGGCCGGGTCCTTCCAGCCCCCCTCCGCAAGCATCGTCGGCCAATCCCGCTCCACTTCGGCCAGGGTCGCCATATCGGCCATCGAGCAGCCAGCGCGTAGCGTTGGCATCAACACGGCCTGGTCCTCCCTGGTCAGGATGTCGGCTGATTCGGCCATGAAGTGGACCCCACAAAACACGATCACGGTGGCGTCGGAGTCGGCTGCCTTTCGGCTGAGCATGAACGAGTCCCCGACGTAATCGGCGTGTTCGACGATGCCGTCACGCTGGTAGTGATGGCCGAGGATCAGCACGCGATTTCCCAAGCGTTTGCGCACGGCGCGGATGGCGTCCGCAATCTCCTGCTCCTCCACAGATTTGGTGGTGTCCATGTAGTCAACCACGCACATGGGCAGGTTGGTCGCCATGGTCCTCGTTTCGGCCAACCGCCCCCCCCTTTTCAACGGATGGTGCGTGGGCGAGGCTCCATATGTGGGTGCTCGAAATTCCTCTCATGGGCGATGACCGGCAGCTCCTTGTCGAGGCCAAAGACCTCGGCAAGCGCTACGGTGACTTCATTGCCTTGCATCCCCTTGATGTGCGGGTCCACGAGGGTGAGTTTTTCGGTGTCTTCGGGCCAAACGGTGCTGGAAAGTCGACCTTCATCAAACTCCTCACCGGGCAACTCCGGCCAAGCATTGGGCACATCGAGGTGCTTGGCATCGACGCCGTGGCCGACCCTCAGCACCTCAAAGCCAACATTGGAATCGTTCCAGAATCGGAATCTCCGCCTTCGTTCCTGACCCCACCGGAATTCCTCACCTTCGTGGCCCGGTTGCGGGGACTTGACGAGGTCGAGGCCAAGGTCGAGCACTGGCTAGCGTGGTTCGGGCTCCAAGACAAACGGGACACGATGTGCAAGGACCTGTCCAAGGGTCAACGTCAGAAGGTGATGCTGGCTTCTGCCTTCATTCATGCACCACGGTTGCTGTTCCTCGACGAACCGTTCGCAAACCTTGACCCGATTTATCAGAGGAAGTGCCGGGTTTGGTTGCTTGATCACGTTGCGGCCGGGGGCACCATCTTCCTCTGCTCCCACGTGCTCGAGACCGCAGAGCGTCTGTGCAACAGGATGGCGATCATCAACCAAGGGAAGGTGCTCGCGGCAGGCACGGTTGCGGAGCTTCGAACGCGCGACGATGAAACACTTGAGGACGTCTTCATCCGATTGGTTGGGCACTCCATCGAAGAAGCGGAGCGACGCTCCAGCGATGTGAACGAGGAGGAATGAAGATGGGCGTTCACATCGCCTCCCGTGATTGGGACACGGCGATGGCCGAGCCGGCCACTTCCCCCTGTGGAGGCACCCGCGTTGCAGACCTTGTGCTGAACGAACCGATGCGAGGCTGGGCGGCGTTTCGCACCACGTTTCGCGCGATGTTCCTTGAGGAATGGCGGGAAACGGTCGACTTTGCTCGTGCACGGCAGATTGTCCTCTTCCCACTGTTGTTGACGCTCATCACGACTGTGACCACCATCGGACTGCAATTTCTCGTCGGCACTGGAGCGGCGCAGGTCAGCGACATCGAGGAACGGACGTTCAGTTGGGACCAGATGCGCGTTGCGCTTCACCTGCCCTTGCTGATGTTCTCCATTGGCATGGGCACCTTCGCCTTCAAAGGCCAAGAAGCCATCATGCAGCGAACGGGCTCAAAAAATCGCCTCCTAGCGGCTCCGGCGTTGCAACCGCTCACCACTGCAGCGGCGCACTTCACGTATTTTGTCAAGGACCTCGTCTATTACGTGCTGCTGATCCTCACGCCCATCGTCGCAGGGATGTCCTTGGGATTGCTGCTCGATGGACTTGGTGTCGTGGACACCCCGTTGCGCTGGGCGTCCGTGGGTTGGACGTGGGCGGCCATGGTCACCACCATCGCCGAAGGATTGGCCCTCGCCTTCCTCGCCTCCGTGCTGTGGCTTCGCGGCAGGCCATTCACCCTCATCGGGCCGTTGCTTGCGATTGCTGTTGGGATCGGTGCCGGGCTCGGCGTGCTCCCGTGGGACGGCTTGCTTGTTGGCCTTGCCGTGCAGCGTAGCCACGACGTTCTTCCGATGGCGTTTGGGCTGTTGGCCTCAGGTCTGGTCGGAGCCCTTGCCTCTTCGCTTCTTCTGGACGATTTTGAAGTGCGTGTAACGGCCAGGAAGGACTTGCTGAACCCCATCCATGCACGTCTTGGATTCCTCGGACGTGGGACGCTGCGGTTGCTGGTCGCCAAGGAATTTGTCGACCTCTACCGCTCTGGGACGATTCAGAAAATGACGGTTTCGTATTCCATCCCCCTGTTGGTGCTGTTGGGCATGGCGTGGTTGATCGATTTCGCTGCAGCCCCTATCCCCATCAACCTGCTCTCATACGCACCCTTCCTCGGCTTCTTTGGGTTCAATTTCTATTCGTGGCTGACCATCCTGGACTCCCCCGATTTCATGAACGGCCTTCCCCTTCGAGTGCCGCAGTTGCTGCGTGCAAAAGTGGTGGTGTATTTTCTTGCAACCTCGTGGATTTCGCTGATTTTCTTCGTGTTGATGGCGTGGCGCCTTGACGAATGGAGTGCTTTGCCGACCGGCCTCGCCGTGATGTTCGCGAATTCCATCTACATCGTCGCGCTCACTGCGTTCTTGATGGGTCTGAAGCCCAACAAAGCCATCTTCGACGGTCGTATCATGTTCTGGTTCTGGTTGGGTACGGTGTTGCCGCTGCTCTGCCTCTTCCTGCTTTCGTTCACGCAAGGAGACGTTGGCTTGTACGGCAACTGGTGGGAGCGCGTCAGCGAACAGGGGCTGGACGCGACCTCGACGGCGTACGACGTGTCCATGGTGCGCGGTGGCTACCTTGGCATCCTTGGCGTCTCTGGAATGCTTCTGCTTGGCTCAGCGGTGCTGTGGGCGCTCATCGACGTGCGATGGTCAAAGCGTCCCTTCGAAAACTGAGCCGGCGCGTTCATGGGCTGCTGCCGCGAGGCAGGCCCATGCTCGTCCTCGCCGTGTGCGGCTTGCCCGCGTCCGGGAAGGGGGAGTTTGCACAGGTCGCCCGCCGCCTTGGCGTGCCGGTCCGTTCCATGGGCGACATGGTTCGAGCCGAGGTCGAAGCCAGGGGCCTCAAGGGTGGGCCTGAGGTGTTTGGCCACGTTGCGGTTGACTTGCGGGCGAAGCACGGCGATGAGGTCCTCGCCGTCCGATTGGCCGACGCCATCGACGCAAGCGAACCTGCACCGTTGCTTGTGATCGATGGCATGCGCGGGACGGCGGAACGACGGGTGTTCAGGGAGCGTTGGGCTGAGGCCTTCAGGGTGGTGGCGATTGAGGCTGACCCGGAGGTCAGGTTTGCCCGAACGCAATCTCGAGGCCGAGCGGAAGACGGAAGCCACGAGCAGTTTGAACAGCGGGACATACGAGAGCGCGGCTGGGGCGTGGAGGTGCTGATGTTGGAAGCGGAATTCACGCTCGTCAACCGGGACCCGTTGTCGGCGTTTCATGCCGATGCAGAGCATCTCCTGCGCCGGTTGCTTCCTGAGGGCTGAACGGCGCTCCTGTTCGGGGTGCGTC
>JAURMD010000162.1 GCA_030830875.1 Thermoplasmatota archaeon
AACTGATGCACCACATCTGTTAGGTTCGGGTTCCTCAAGAAGGTATCGCGCTTCAGTAGCCTTCATTTTCAACGCGAGGAGCGAGGAAATACTTCACTGAGCCGCTGCCGTCGCTGAAGTTGAAATCCATCGCGAGCGGGAAATTCTCACCAAAGGCAATCGTGACGCTGTCGATGCCTCCGAAAATCTTCCCCAACGGGACAAGGTAGGTCAGGCTGTATTGGGATTTTGCAGGAGCGGCACAGGTGATGGCCTGAAGTTCGTCCTGGCCAAACGCCACGGTGACTGCGTCGTTGGGCCCAGAGACGTGGATGGTGAACTGCTCGGGATCAATGGAGAGCGTCACCAAGTCACCAACCTGACGGGCAGCACGGAACGCCTGCGAGAGTTCCGCACCGCCCAAGGTGACGGTGCAAGGGAGGTCCAAGTTTGGTAGGTTCGGAGGGTTGAGGGTGGTGTTGTCGAGGGGCCGGCTGCTTCGGTCGATTTTTCCAAGGTTCATCAGAACGTCGCCCTTCCCATCGTAGGTCATCGAAATGATTTCGTCAGCAGCACCAAGGCTGATGAGTTCCTTCATTTTCTTCATTTCAAGGCCAACCTTGGCCTCTTCAACCTCCCACGTTTCGAAAGCGACGGCGTCGACGTCGAGTTTGACCATGGCAACGTGAGAGGGGTCCACCACTCGGACGCTCAAGCCATCTTCGCTGAAATCGAAGCGGGCCTCTTCGACCACGATGCTGATGGTGTCCACGATCCGCGAGAGGAGTTCCTGTCGGGCTTTGACGTTCAACATGGTAAGACCTATGCTGCGACCTTGCTCGACGGCTTATGAACAATGCCGGGTGCATCCCCGGAGTCACGCGAACACGGACCGGGCTTGATAGGGGAGGACCGACCCGACGGTGCATGAGGGGCACGGCAGACCCGGTGCTGGGCCCGGACGGCACCCCCTTCCGGGTGGCCGTGCTCATCCCAACCATCAACAACGCCGAAGAGCTCGACGGCGTCCTGGAACGGCTTGGGCGTCAGACGTACCCAGCGTTTGAAGTCATCATCTCGGATTCAAAATCCCGCGACCATACCCGGCAGGTGTGCGAAAAGCACGGCGCAACATGGTTCGACGACGACTCGACGAACCGAGCGGATGCCTGCACAAAAGCCTTGCAAACGATGGACCATGACCTCGTTCTGTTTACGGACGACGACACCGAACCACCGGAAGATTGGGTGGAGAACCTCGTCCGATGGTTTGCAGATCCTGAAGTCGGGGGGGTTGGTGGCCCAAATTTCGCACCTGATTCAGACCCCTTCGGGGCAAAGTGCGCTGACGTGGCCTTCTGCACCCGTTTCATGACGGCGGGTACGCGCTATGGCGCCAAGCCGAAAGGTGAACTCGTGCCCATCGCCCACAACCCGGGCGTGAACTGCGCTCACCGCATGTCCAACCTCAGGGAGGTAGGTTTCTTCGAACCCGGCTGCATCGGTGCCGAGGACGTGGTGCTTGACGCGAAAATTCAGCGGGCTGGGCACCGCTTGTTCATTGACCCATCCAACGTCATGCCGCACAGAAGGCGTCGCCCATTCAAGCCGTACATGAAGCAAATGCGGAATTATGGATACACACGCATGGTCGCCAACAAGCGCTGGCCGGAAATCGCCACATGGTCGCACACCGCTGTGGGATTCTTCCCGTGGCTTGTGGCGCTCGCCGCATTCAGCGTCATCGCTGGAGCCAGTCAAGGCGGCGCTTCGGCGGCGACTTGGTTCACGCTTGACGGTGCGTGGGACGTGGCCCGTGTTGCCGTCCACATTCCGCTCGGACTTGGGGTCGTCTACATCCTGGTGGCTTGGGTTGGCGCCGCGGTGGGGACAAGCCCTCATCGGAGCCCAATGACGGTGTTCCTTGCGCCCCTGTTTGTCTTCCTTGCCCATTGGGCATACGGCCAAGGGGTCAACAAGGCATGGCGGGAAATTCGCCGAACAGGTGGAGCAGCCGGTGTCGGTCGTCAAATCGACGATCGAACCCGAACCCTTTGACGCAACGCTGTTCCCTGGAGTCGTTCTGCCCTCACCATGGTGAACACACCAGCCACCGATGAGGCGGAAATATGGTTCTCCATCCGAACCGGCATTGGTGGCCTTGCCGTGCTGGACCTCGTTGCGATGGTGCTCATCTCTGAAGCCTTGGAAGACGTGGAATGGCAAGGACTCAGCCTCAGCGTCTGGGCGATCGTCATTGGCGTGCCCGTCTTCCTGCTGCTGAGCGCCCTCACGCTGTTCGGAGATCGAATGTTTGGCATGCGCCTGCCTTGATCAGCGGCCCATGTCGCCGGTTTGGATGGTCCACTGGCTCGCGTACACCCCTCCAACATCAATCAAATCCTCATGCCGTCCTCGTTCAACGACCGCACCGTCCACCATCGCGAGGATCTCGTCTGCATTTCGGATGGTGGAAAGACGATGCGCCACGGCGATGGTTGCGCGGTCGTTGCCGCTGGCGAGGAGGTTTTCTTGGATGCGGCGTTCGGTTTCCGCATCCAGTGCGCTGCTCGCCTCGTCCAGAATCAGAAGGCTGGGTCGTTTCAGGACAGCACGGGCAAGGCTGATTCGGGCGCGTTGGCCTCCTGAGAGCATGGATCCTCGGTCCCCCACCATTGTCGCGAGGCCCGCTTCAAGGTCCTGAACGAAATCCCACGCTCCGGCTGTTTTGAGCGCGTCTTCGATGGCGTCATCGTCAGCACTCAGGTTGTACCGAACGTTCTCCTCCACGGTCCCGTGGAACAGGAAGGGTTCTTGCGACACAAATCCGATGGCTTCGCGGACGGATTCAAGGGTGTAGGCTTGCAAGGGTTGACCGTTCAGCAACACCTCGCCCTCGTCGGGCGTGTAGTAACGCATGATGAGTTTCAGGATTGTTGTCTTTCCGGCACCGGTGTGGCCCATCACGCCAAGGAAACTGCCCGCCTCTACGACGAAGGAAATGCGTGAAAGCACGGGGGTGTTGGTTCCGGGGTACGTGAAACTGACGTCCTTGAACTCAAGCCGAGCAATGCCACCTTGGAGTGGAACAGCATCGGGAGCGTCGGTGATCGTTGGTTTCAGATCGACAGCCGCGAAGACGCGCCGCGCAGCCGCTTCTCCACGCTGCAGTTGGTTCACAAGCATGCCGAAAATGAACAACGGCATCGTCAATCGGGTCGAGATGAGAAGGAACGTGACCAGTTCCCCCGTGCTGATTTCGCCCTGCTGGGCCAGCCATCCACCGGCGGTCACGAGCATGCCGAACGCAATGCCTGCAATCGAGTAAATGCCGGGAATGAAGCGATTCCGGTCGCCGCTTGCTCCAATCGCTTGGTCGCGGTAATCGCCAGATTCTCGCTCAACACGACGTGCTTCCCACGACTGTGCGTTGTAGGCCTGCACCACTGCGATGCCGGAAATGAGGTTCTCCAGCACGGAGGTGATGCCTCCCGTCGACTCTCGCTGCTTCCGGTAACGACGAGCAACTCGGGTGGAGAACCAATACACGAGCGGAACAATGAGGGTGAGGGGACCAAACACCACAACGGCAAGTTTCCAAGACATCGAGAGCAAGATCACCAGTGCAAAGCCAAACGTCACAACGATGCGAATGATGGAAGTCGAGGAATCGGAAACAACGTCTTCCAATTGGTTCACGTCCGACGAAAGCACAGACATGATCTGCCCCGTTTGACGAAGGTCGTAGTAGGAGGCTTCCATCGCAATCAGCGACTTCGTTGCGTCCATCCTAAGGTCGTGCTGAATCTTGTATCCGAGCGTTTGCCACGAATATTCCGAGATGCCTTGGAAGACGGCTAACAAAGTGAACGACAAGAAAATGAGGACGCCGTAGCCGATGGCAGGACTTTCAACTCCTTCCAAAACGGTGGTAAATGGCCACATACCAACCACGGTTCCACCGGTGAAGTAATCCACGGCCCATCCAATCACGATGAAGGGGAGAAGGTCAGCCGCCCGTGCCGCCCCGTTCGCGACAAAGCCGGTCATGAGGCGCCCACGGTAGGCTGTGGCGTAGGGGATGACCCGCCAAAGTTGGCGGCCAAGGACGGTGGCCTTGTCGTTGATGTCGCTTGGGGCCATCAGGTCTTGGCCCGAGCCATGACCACGCATGAGTGCTGCCCAACGCCACCGACACTTAAGGCCTGCAGCAGAGGAGGCAGCGCGATTCATCCCTCACCCAATGCTTTCATGAGGGTCCAGTGAAAGCATGACGCATGTCCTCCGTCCGGTTCCGTGCGTCCCTGCTTGGAGGCTTGCTGCTGTTGCAGGTGCTTGTACCGACGGCGATGGCGATTGAGCCACGTCCCGTTGACCCAAACCTCGCCGTTGACATGGACCCAATGCTCTTGGCCACCTTCGGCATCACGCCGTCGGGAGAGCTCGCTGAAGGGTGGTTCGAGTCGGGAGAAGGACCCAGCGTGGCGCTTGCCCATCGAACCGCGGGCCTTGTTGCTCCGGAGGATTGGGCTGCGTGGACGGGCGAAACCGTTCCCCTGAGCGGATGGTACGTCTTGTCCACGACCTGGCCGGTGGACACCGGATGGTTGCCATCGCTTCGAAATGCAGGAATCGAGTGTTTCTCCTTCCTTCCGCCCGCTTCGTTTCATTGCAACCTGAACGGCGTTGATGCCAACGAACTGCTGGACCTCGAGGTGACGGGAATCGTTCGCTTCGCACCTTCGGACCGCGTGAGCGAAGCCCTTCTCTCGACCATGATGGACGTGGACGGGCCAATCTTCGCAAACGTCATGCTCGCAGGAATCGACCTCCCCTCCCCCTTACCAGAAGGCGTGACCCCCTTGGTCCACAACGACCGCTTCGCGACCTTCCTTCTAAACAGCAATGGGCTGGTGAATCTGCTGGCGATGGACGGCATCGAGTGGGTCGAAGAACGCCCAGTGTTTCACCTGATGAACAGTAAAGGGCGCGACATCATGAACGTCTCTGGGGTATCATCGACCTCGGGTATGACCCCGATCAACATGAGTTGGAACGGTTTGGACGGAAGCGGTGTGATCGTTGCTGTGGCCGACACCGGACTCGACAACGGCGTGAACAATTCCAACATGCACCCAGACTTTGCGGACCATATCGTCGATGTGGTCTCCTTTCCCGTCGAACCAGCCACCTGCTCGTACTACTCCTTGCCTTCGTGCAACGACGGTGCGGCCGACGAATGGTCTGGTCATGGCACCCACGTCGCTGGGTCTGTGCTCGGTGACGGCACCTTCAGCAGCGGGAACATCGTTGGTGCCGCCCCAGAGGCCCGCCTGTATTTCCAAGCCATCGAAACCGAGGGGACCATTGGTGGCTCCACCGACGGATACCTGTTGGGCATTCCCTCCGACCTGTACGACCTCTTTGAACCAGCCTACGACAACGGTTCGCGCGTCCACACCAATTCATGGGGATCTGACGTCAACGGCGCCTACACGACGAACTCCGCCCGTGCCGACGCCAGCGCCGTTGCCTTCTGGGACATGGCGATTCTCTTCGCGGCAGCCAATTCCGGCACGGACGCGAACAGCGACGGTGAAATCGACCTCGATAGCCTTGGAGCGCCAGCGACCGCAAAGAACGTCATCACCGTGGGTGCCAGCGAAAACGACCGGCCAACCATCAACGCCGCATGGGGTTCATGGTGGCCAAGCGATTACCCGAGCAATCCAATCAGCAGCGATAAGATTGCCGACGACCCCGAAGGCATGGCCGCCTTTTCGAGCCGTGGGCCGACGAACGACGGTCGATTGAAGCCCGATGTCTCTGCACCGGGGACCTTCATCCTCTCCACCAAATCCCGTCAGACCACAAGCAACGGTTGGATGGCGGGGCCAAACAGTTCCTACACGTACATGGGCGGAACGAGCATGGCTACCCCACTCACCGCGGGAGCGACCGCCCTTTTGCTTCAGCACCTGATGGACAACGTGGGGCACGCCCAACCCAGTTCAGCCTTGGTCAAGGCGATCCTCGCCGCCTCCGCCATGGACATGGCAGGGCAATATTCGTCGTCGACCAACGGTGCTGGCGAAACCGCTCCGAACAACCATGAGGGATGGGGGCGGGTTGACATGTGGACCGCTGTGAATGCGTCCTTCGTTGACAACGAAAGCGTCTCCACAGACGATGAGCGTGCGTGGAGTTTCAACGTCCCGGCCGGAGCACCTGAGTTCCGCGTCGCCCTCGCCTGGACCGACCCTGCCTCAACGCCCAGCGCCTTTACCCACCTCGTGAACGACCTCGATCTTGCGGTGAAGGACCCCAGCGGGACCTGGACAAACCTGAGCAACAACGTAGACAACCTCAGAGGCCTCACCTTTTCATCACCATCTCAGGGCACATGGGAGGTCCACGTGCTTGGCACAAACGTGCCAAGCGGCCCCCAAATGTTCGCCTTGACCCTGAGCGAAAACTGGAGCCTGACGAACACGACCATCGACTCAGACCTCGATGGGGTCGAGGACGACGAAGACGGCTGCCCCAACCTTGCGGGCACCTCGACGGAAGACCGCGATGGGTGCCCAGACACCGACGGCGACGGGTATTCCAACCCGGACGTGAATTGGAGCATGGCCGACGGCGCTGATGCCTTCCCCTCCGACCCCTCGCAATGGGCCGACGCAGACTTCGACGGCTACGGTGACAATGCAGGAGGTACGACCCCGGACGCCTGCACGGCGACCGCGGGAAACTCCTCCGGAGACCGATACGGTTGCATCGATAGTGACGGCGACGGTTGGTCCGATCCAGACGCTGGCTGGTCGGTTGAAAACGGCGCAGACGCTTGTGAGACCCTGGCCGGGCCATCATGGCGCGACCGGCCTGGTTGCGCTGACGAGGACGGGGATGGAGCCTCAGACCCAGACACAACAGGAGCAACTGCATCCAATGGAAGTTCATGGGACGTCAGCGATGGGGCAGACGCATACCTCGGCGATGCAACCCAATGGACCGACAGCGACGGCGACGGCTACGGCGACAACCCACCTCCTGCCACCAACGGCGACGGTTGCCCGTCCGTTGCTGGAGCCTCGATCGAAGACCGCCTTGGTTGCCCAGATGCTGACGGGGACGGTTGGTCGGATCCTGATGCCGGATGGACCGTCAACGACGGAGCAGACGCCTTCCCAAGCGAAGCCAGCCAATGGACCGACCAGGACGGCGATGGATATGGGGACAATGCGTCGGGCACAAATCCTGACGCATGCCCTACCGTCGCCGGAACCTCCACCGAAAACAACCGCCTGGGGTGCCTCGACGGTGACGGTGACGGATGGGCCGATGTGGACGATGTTTTCCCGACTGAAATCAGCCAATGGGCGGACAGCGACGGCGACGGCTACGGTGACAATCCTGCTGGCGTGAACGCCGATGCCTGCCCGTCCACGAACGGAAATTCAGACGAGGACCGGCTTGGATGCACCGACAGCGACGGCGATGGATGGTCCGATGCCGACGTGAACTGGACGGCAGCGAACGGTGCCGACCTCTGGCCGACGGATGCGACACAATGGGCCGACATCGACGGCGACGGCTACGGTGACAACCCGGCGGGTACGGCCGGTGACGCATGCCCATCGACCGCAGGAAATTCGTCCGTGGACCGACGTGGCTGTCCCGATAGCGACGGCGACGGGCGGAGCGACCCGGATGCAGGATGGACGGCGCTCGATGGAGCCGATGCTTTCCCGAGCGATGGCGCACGATGGGCCGACACCGACGGTGACGGATGGGACGATACCATCGACGATGCCTGCCCCCTTGCGGCTGGCGATTCAAGCCAAGACCGGATGGGTTGCCCGGACCGGGACGGTGATGGATACTCAGACCCCGATGGGATTTGGACCGTCGCCGACGGTGCGGATGCCTTCACCATGGACGGAACACAGTGGGCCGATCAAGACGGTGACGGATACGGCGACAACGCATCCGGAACCTTGCCCGACGCCTGTCCAACACAAGGCGGTTCGTCGTGGCAAAACGGAACGCTCGGCTGTCCTGATGCGGATGGCGACGGTTGGGCCGATGCAGATGACCTCGCACCCAACGACGCTAGTCAGTGGGCCGATGCAGACGGGGACGGTTGGTTCGACAACTCGGGCGGAACGATGCCGGACGCATGCCCCTTCACCCCCGGAAATTCTACCGCCGCCAACCGCTACGGATGCCCGGACAGGGACGGAGACGGTTGGGACGACAGCATCGACATCCTTCCGGATACGCCCTCCCAATGGTCCGACCAGGACGGCGACGGCTACGGCGACAACGCAACCGGGCCGACGCCTGACGCATGTCCGGGCACCTCAGGCACGTCAACCATCGACCGGTTCGGATGCCCAGACGCGGACGGCGACGGCGTTTCAGACCTCGGGGATGCCTTCCCGAACGACCCCACCCGCGATGCAGATTCCGATGCGGACGGCGTGGACGATTCATTGGACGGGTGTCCAACACTCGCTGGTACGTCGACCGCCCCTCTGGTTGGCTGCCCCGACGAAGACGGGGATGGAGTGGCGGAAGCACAAACCGGTCAGGACGGTATTGGGGTGGTTCGAGCAGAGGACGGCGCGGACGCGTTTCCGAACGACGCCAGCCAATGGGAGGACGGTGACGGCGATGGCTACGGTGACAACGCCAGCGGTCTGCAACCCGACGCCTGCCCAAGCGTTGCTGGTACGTCAACCATCGATCGCTACGGTTGCCCTGACCGCGACGGTGACGGCGCCTCGGACGAAGGAGACGAATTCCCGGACGATGAAACACAGATTGGAGACAGCGATGGCGACGGGTTCGGGGACCTTGCAGCAGGCGAGCAACCCGACGCATGCCCGGGTCAAGCAGGGACCTCAACGCTGGACAGGTACGGTTGTCCGGACAGCGATGGTGACGGGCAGAGCGATGACAACGACCCATGGCCTACCGATCCGCTCCTGTGGTCGGACGGCGATGAGGATGGGTGGGCCGATCAAGGAGGAAGCAGCCAATCGGACGATTGCCCCCTCGTCGCTGGGTCCTCCTCCCACACCAGCGCTCGGGGTTGCATGGACACCGACAGGGACGGATGGGCGGACAGTCAAGACGCGTTCCCTGAACTCTCGTCTCAGCAGGTCGACAGCGACGGGGATGGATACGGTGACAACTCAAGCCTCGGGGCGGAGTCGCCTGACCATTGGCCCAGCGACGCAAGCCGGAACGTCGCAGAAGCGTCGCTGTCCTGCAGCGTTGTTGACGGGACGATCGATCTCGCTTACGGTGACCGCTTCTCCTTCACGTGCACGGTTGAACACAGCATGGCCATCCCGGTCACGGCACGGCTGATGTGGGACGGTGGCGAGAACGTCTTCGGTGGAACGCGTACGCAGACCATCGTTGTCCAACCTGACGAGAACG
>JAURMD010000163.1 GCA_030830875.1 Thermoplasmatota archaeon
ACGATGCACTTCCCGACCGACCTCGGCACCGCGCCTCCGGTGAAGAAACTCCAGATGGCCCGTTAAGGACCTCTGTACCTTGGAACGCGTTGCGAAGCAAACGCTCAGGTTGATACGAGACCCTGTCGACCGCGCGAGTTCGGTGAAGCCATGACCATCAACGTTCGACCGTCTCCCTTACCGCACACCCCCCGAGCAGCCTTTCTGAATCACATCGGAGCTACGCACCTCCTTCTCTGCCATCTTGCGAACGATGAGGAGTGGGAAACGGAGTGGTTTGATGATCGGGATTGGATCAGTACGCTTGACCCAAGCATTGTCCGGGACGCCGTCGAGGGTTTTTGGCGGCAGCATACGCAATGGAGCACCTCGGCAACACCCCACAGAGCGACAACGACAGGGACCTGCTCCGCCTTGTGGAACTGATGATCTACCCCTACCGCTACCAGCCTCGCATCCTGATTCCGTACACGACCTACTGTGGGTTCGTGCGGAGGACAGGGACGCGACTCATCGACGATGAGCCCACGCGAGACGCATTGCTCCAACCGTATCGGATCTACGACGAACCTACGCGCCCTCACCATCCGCATTGGAACTCGCGGCAAGCGCAGCCGTGGGGTCGTCGTTGGATGGACCATCACCTGCATCCTCGACCACGTTCACCTCGTTCAAGGCCTTGAGGGCGCGTTCGGCCGTCCCTTTGATTTCGTTGAACCGTGCCCCTTCAGCCTCCCATGCTGCAAGTGCCGTCTGGAGCGACTGCCCTACCTTTTCGTGCTGCGCTGTGAAGGTTCCAAGTTTCTGTTCAAACAGGCGGAGACGATTTTCGAGTTCCTGTAGGTTCTCGACGATGGTCATGTTCCGCAGGGCTGCTTGAATGATCTTGACCATGGGGACGAAGGTGGCGGGTGAGATGGGAACCACGTTGTTGTGGTGGATGGCATCGATGAGGTACATCGGTTGACCAGCGTGTGTGATCATGTTCTCGTTGCCAAAGGAATCCTTCAGCGCGACGATGGTGGAGTACATCGCATCGTTTGGAATCCACATCAGGGCAAAGTCCGAGGTCCCACCCGCCGGATTGATGTGGGCTTTGGTCTCCATGACCATTTTCATGACGGCTTTTCTGAAGGCTTCGAATTGCTGCTCGATTGAGGCCTGGTGACCTTTCTGCTGCGGTTCGGTCATGCCAGCCATGTCGGCGTCGAGAAGCGTGACGTATCGCTGCCACGTCTCACGAGGAAATTTTGAATCCAGAGGGACGTTTGTTTTGCCAAGTTTGAGCAAGACATCCACACCACCTTGGTCGGTCGTGGCGCCTGCCTCGGTTTTCTCTTGACGAACCCACTGACCCTCGGTCAAGTGCTGTGCGCACATCTCTTCCAGCAAGCGTTCGCCGACCTTCCCCCGTAGAGGGGGCCGTACCAAGACTTCCTTCAGGTCACGGCTGAATTGGATCACTTCGTTGCGGCCCTGCTGTGCCTCGCTGATCCCCAACCGAACGGCGTTCAATTCCGATTGAAGCGTAATGTATTGCTGGGCCATTTCCTCGTACCGTTGCGACACACGGTCGTTGGCTTCGAGCAGCAAGGTTCGCCCCTCGACGTCGCTTTTGGGGGACGTTCTGTTGCGGTAGAGAAGGAGCACCAAGGCGGCAAGAACGCAGAACAACAACACCGAATCGATGGTCAGGTCCATGGGCTAGACTTCGCGCAGCCTCGTATAACCCTTCATCCGGAAGGTGGCTCGACGGGAAGATGGAGTTCGTTGCGCCGCTGGAACGGGAGGGTTGTGTTGGGGTTGTCGTAGATGGCCAATCGGACTGGACCACAGACAACAAGCCCTGCCTGCCGAGCATAGGCGCGCAGGTCCGCTTCAAGGCGAGCGACCTTGGACGGCCGGCTCAGGCCGCTGAACGACAGCACGGCCACGGTATGGGGTTCAACCTCGAGCAAGTGGACGCCGGAATCCCGGGGCGTCGGGAGGTCCGCCAGGGCATGGGCTGACGGCATGGTGAACGCCAGCAACGCCTCGCCCCCGTCTTCCCACAGATGCACGGGTGCGGTCATGGCGATCCGCTGACCCCGGTCGTTGCCTCCGAAAATGTAGCCTGCGACGCGACGAAAGCCACCGCTGTTGCCTCGTCCGTCCGCGTTGCTGCGCAACACACGCGCCTGCACGGTGGAGGCGTAGCGTCGCACTTCGAACCCGTCGTGCGTGGACAGCAGGTCGTACGGAGGCTCCTCAAGGTCGACGGCCACGTTGGGGTGGAGGCCTCCTCCGACAAGAGGCCTGCGCCGAACACTGCTCCGTAGGGAGGCTTGAGGACCGGGACAGCGACGGCCACGCATGGACGCGCAGGTGCCGCTTCGCGTGCTAGCCCGCCACTTCCTCGGCCTAGGGTGCATCGCGTTCGGTGGGCCTGTGGCTCACCTCGCTCATTTCCGCACTCGCTTCGTCGAGGAGGAGGGCTGGATGGACGACGACACCTTCGCCGACCTTGTGGCGCTCTGCCAGTCCCTGCCGGGTCCGTCGTCCTCTCAAACAGGCTTTGCCATCGGCGTCCTGCAACGCGGGTGGTTCGGAGGGCTTGTGGCGTGGAGCTGCTTCATCCTCCCTTCCGCGCTGCTCATGGCGGGGTTGGCCGTCGGGATGAGCACACTCACCAACCTCAATCTGACGCTGTTGCACGGTGTCGCGGTCGCCGCCCTCGCGGTCATCCTGAACGCGATGTTCGGTTTGGCCGCCCGCCTCACGCCCGACGGCACCACACGCGCCCTCGCTGTCGTGGGTGCGGCGACCTTGCTGCTCGTTCCGTGGCTGCTTCCTGCGCTTACACCCCTCGCCACCCTGATCGCCGTCATGCTCTGCGGTTCGATTGGTTGGCGCCTCGGGGCCGGCCCGGGAGAACGTGGAGGCCGCGTGGCCTGCAGCACCGTTGGCCCAGTGGCCTCCCGCGCGGCCCTGCTGCTGTTTCTCAGTGCCGCGTTCTTGCCCGGCCTGTTGCAAGCGGCAGGCGTTGGGGGCGGGCTCGACCCGGCGGCCGGACTGCTTCGTTCGGGGGCCTTTGTGTTCGGCGGTGGCCACGTGGTGCTGCCGCTGCTTCAAGCGGAAGTCGTGGACACTGGGTTGGTCGACCATGCCACCTTCCTCGCCGGTTACGGTGCAGCCAACGCCGTTCCTGGACCGATGTTTTCCTTCGGGGCCTTCCTCGGCGGCGTGATTCAGGCCCCGGGATGGCCAACGACGACCGTCGGGGGGACCGGCGGTGTGCTTCTGGGTTGCTTCCTCGGCGTCGTGGCACTCAACCTACCAGGCTTGGCCGTGGTCGTCGCTTGCCTTCCCTTCTGGGAAGGCGTGCGCCACCGGCCTGAGGTTCGCTCGACCCTTCGAGGCATCAACGCGGGCGTCGTTGGCCTGCTTGGCGCCGCCTTCGTGCTGGCCGTCGCTGCGGTTGGCTCGATGAGCCTCGAGCGGGGGTGGGCGTGGTTGCTCGTGGACGTCGCAATCGCGGCAGGGTGCGTTGCCCTGCTCCGTGGCCAGCGCGCGCCAGCATGGGCGGTGGTGCTGAGTGCCGGGGCGGTCGTCGCCCTGCTCAACGTCGTGCTCGGGTGAAGGTTGGCCGCAGGGGTCCGGCAAGGTTGGGCAGGGTTTGAAACCGGTGCAGGCAACGAGCGTGCATGAGGTGGGCCGCTTGAGCGCACCTCGTCGCCACCTGCTTGTCGTGCGGGCATCCTTTGCGACCCTCGGTGGCGCGGAACGCGAACTCGTTCAGTTGCTTCAGGCCCTCCGAAGCACGTGGAACGTCACCTTGGCGACGCTCGACCTGCCCGACGAAGCGGCCGATGTGCTCGGCGTCGAGGGACTTCGCGTCCTTCAGCCAGCAACACCGTGGCGACCCAAGGAGGGGCTGATCGGAGAAGTGCTCGACCGTGGACACGCTGCAGCAACGCGTGCGTGGGCGTCGCTCGAGGTGCCATGGACAAACGTGGACGCGGTGCACATCTCGGTGTGCCGAGGCAGCCTCGACGTGCTGCCCCTCGTTCCGGAGCACCTCCCCGTGCACTACAACTGCCTCGAACCCCCACGCTGGCTGCACGAAGACGTCCTCCATCGGCGGGTCGACGGGCGGCCAACCCGGCCGCTGTGGTTGACGCGCCTCGCGTTCAGCCGTCAACGCCGGCGCGACGTCCGCGCGGTGCGGGGCCTCCTCAAGCGCCCCTTGTCCCTCATCACGGGCAATTCCGCCTACACGGCAGAACAAATCCAGCGTGTGTACCGGTTAGAACGGGCTCCCCTGCGCGACGACGGCGTCCCTCCTGCCCGTGACGCCGCCGGCCGGCCCCTTCAGGCCGGCGTCCTGCACCCGGGGGTCGACCTTGCCTGCTGGCCCGCCACGGCCACCGAGGACGAACGCGCGGACGTGCATGGGCTCGCCCTTCCCGAACGCTATGTGGTTACGGTCGGGCGTGCAAGCCACGTCAAAGGCACATGGGCCACCATCGAAGCCCTCTCCGGAAGCGACACCGACTTGGTGCAGGTCGGCGGGGGCGCACCGGAGGACATGGCACGGCTTGCGGCACACGCCACAGCCTCAGGCGTCGGATTTCACCCGATGCCACGGTTGAGCCAGGCCGCGTTGCGTGGGCTCTACCGTGGGGCCGTAGCGGTGGTGTCGCACGCCCACGGCGAACCCTTCGGCCTGACACCGATGGAGGCCTTGGCCGTGGGGGTGCCCCCTGTGGTGGTCGCGGA
>JAURMD010000164.1 GCA_030830875.1 Thermoplasmatota archaeon
ACCATGTGTCCTCAAAACGATGCACGTCGGGCAGGTCTACGCACGGAACGGAGCGCTAAAACCGCTCAGAACGTCGCGTGTTTGTCGGAATTCCTCGACCTCCTAAATCCAAGTCTGCAACAGAGATTCGTGTGGTGGAGCCTGTACCCATTGAGCCTCCCAGTCGACCCTTGACCTGAACCGCTGCCGACCGACCGCGGTACGCTGACGGGCCAATAAGTCGTTCAAGCGCGGGCTCAGAACCCGTCGAATCTTCGCGTTTGAGCCACCAACCTTTCCCAAGCGGTTTGGTGCGAGGTGCTTGCGCCCGTTCCATTCGAGCCGCCCGACGTTGCAACCTTGCGACTGCACGGCGTTCAGGAACGTGCTCTGAGCGATTGACAAGCCATGCCGGCAAACCGATGTCCAACACGATTCCATTCACGGTCAACAACAGGCCCGTGAGCAAAAGGTGTGTCCCTATCGGCGTGTTGTCGATGCTCGGAACAGCACGCCGACGGCGAAGTTTTCGCCCAAACTCGATCATGGCACGTTGGTCCCGCTGCTTCACCACGTGGCGCTGCTGCTGTTGCATTCGAAGGATGGCGAGGTGAAGCGCTGCGCAAGCCGCACCGACACCAACACCAATGATCGTCGTGCGTATGGTCGTCACATACATCGCCGCCAGCGAATACAGAGGGAGAATGAGGCCAACGTGAACGAGGTAGCTGGTCCAGCCACGCCGAAGCGAGGGTGCAACGCCTCGTCGGACCGCTTCATGTGCAACGATCAGCGCGTTGGCCGTGAGGGCTTCGTCGAGACCACCTTTGACGAGGGCTCCAGCCATTGGGTTGATTGGTGCGTCGTCGAGGTAATTCTTCCCTTCAGCCGCGGGTTGCATGGCAATGGCAACCTCAAATTCGTCCATGTCCGGTTGTTGGCCCATCAATGCAGCAAGGCCCTTGACACGCGGGTCCTCTCCGTCGCTTTCAACCAATTCGTTGAGGATTGACCGCGCATCGTGCCAACGGCCGACATCGATGAGGCACAAGGCCACTGCGATCCTCGGTCGAGCCCCAAGAGGGTCCTGTCGGACGGTCTCGAGGGCCAACTCCAAGGCTTCCTCATGCCGCCGCTGAGCACGAAGAAGGGCCACGCGTGAAATGAGGCCAACGATGCTCAAGCGGTCCGTGTGACGGTTCATCCGCTCCGGATTGGGGGCCCATGACTGCAGCATGCGCATCATGTCCTGCAGGTGGTCGATGGTGGAGTTGTTTTCCCAATCCCAGATGTCATCTTCATCCACGCGTCCGTTCCATGGGTCGAGCCATTCGCAAAGGAACGCAATCAACTCAGGCTCGTCGTATCCCTCGGGTTGTTCCAAGCCATGCAGTGCTTCACGCGCTGCGTCCAAACGTCGTGACGCCACGAAAGAAACGGCAATCAGAAGCCGGACTTCATCGTCATCCCCTCCGGCTTGGGCAAGGACTTTTTTTGCTTCCTCAGCGGCTGCTGGCCATAGGCCACGAAGGGCCAATTCCCACATCCTCGCCCTCGCCTTTTCCTGGCGAATGAGGGCCTCATCATCGGAAAAATCAGCCTTCTGAAGTCGGCGGAGCATGTCAAGGTCATCGTTCTGTGCGGCTTTCTCGATCAGGGTCCGAAGCCTGTTGCCCGTGCTTAGCATCACGGCCCCATCCCGGCGTTGATCTGGATCGAGGTCGAAACGAAGTTTCCTCAAGGTGCCGAATCGCCCAACGGAGAGGAGCCAGGTCAGCAAGAAAATGGCTTGACCGACAGCAATGAACATCCAGGTGGTGAGCAGGCGCATTTCTTCGTCGAAACCGACCGCGTCAAGTCGGTCCGTATACGGCATGAGGGCGCCAAACTCCTTGTAGCACACCAAAATGAGAAGCAACACCGTGTAGCCTGAAAATCCAGAGAAGCAGAACGAGACGAGGCGACCTCGTACCTCGACCTCGCTTCGAACATCACGTGGAGAGGCCAGCTGGACGCCAAATACCCCTCCGAAGGACTGCCCCCCGAGGAGAAGGTTTCGCGTCAATTCGAAGATAAAAGCAAGTCCGACGATGGCCACGTTCAGAGAGAGGTAGACCGACAGCATTTGGGGGAGGCTCTTGAGCGCCTCCCATTCGCCGACAATCTCCATGATGAGATCAATGTTCGAATAAATCGAGTACCCGATGATGCCACCGTAGTTGAGAACGTCTTTTGCATCGGCCGGTTCGTTGACAAGGACGTGAGCAACGGTCACGATGCCGTTCAAGGCCGTGAGCGGCATGGTGAACAGGAATATCACAAGGACGACCGCAGCAATACGACCAAGAAAACCAGGCTTTGACGGATCAATTGGCGTGGTTCGACCACGAAACGACCGCCATTTGCTCAGGAAAAGGACGTTCCATGAGGCCCCCATGATTCGCCCGTACGCAATGATGGTGGGGGCCATGAAGACGAGCATCGCGAGGGCCAACCAAACTGGGGTCACCGATCCTTCTGTGCGAATGCCAGCGAGGACGGTGAAGGCACAGGCAGCCACAAGCAACGGAAAGGTGGTCAGCCGCCCTAACCTCGAAAAAAGTCCTTTGGTCTTCGCCGTCGTCCTCATGCCAGCCACTTGAGCGTTGAGGGTTTCCCACGGCGAGATGATGATGGGGACAATCACCAACAGGGCCATAATGAATAAATTTGGTTCGTAAAATGTGGATGGGTCAAACATCAATTCAGCGATGAGCAACAGGATGCCAGTCATCCCCATCATGTACAACCCGGTACCGATGCTGACCGTACGTTCACGAAGCAATTCTCGTGCGTCGCTCGGCGTTCGTGAAACGCGGTGAACCTCGTACAAATCGTCATCGATTTCGAATGCAACTTGCAAGGAAGCGAGTTGACGAGGGACAAACCATCGCCATAGAACGAGGGCTGCAAGCAGCGCAACAGAAAGCGGAATAGCAAGATCTACGGAAGGCTCGCTTGGGTGAACCACGGTCAGTTCAGCGACGGCCGATGGAACGAAGGCCTGAATCGCGAGGATAAGCATCAGCACACGAAGACATGCTGACCTCATACGCGAGGACGAGGCCCAATCCGTCATGAACCCACCTCCGTCCTCGGTCATCATCCACGGTGCCGTTGAAGGAAGCGGTCGATGCGATCGAAGGCGTCATCCAACACATTCACATCGGCAAGGTAGACGAGGCGTACGTGACCCGCTCCGCGAACGGAGCTAAAGCCGCTTCCGTGCACAAGCAAGACGTGCTCTTCTTCGAGGAGCCGAAGCACGAACTCCTTGTCGTTGTTGGCCCACTTGGGGTCCGTCAAACGAATGAACATGTAGAAGGCCCCGCCGGGGGATTGAACCTCCAGACCATCGATGCCCCGTATTCGCTCCACGCATCGGTCGCGTTGCTTCCGAACCTTGTCAATGTAGGCACCCATCCACCCACGATCGCCTTCCAAGCCTGCAAGGAAACCTCGTTGTGCAGGTGTTGAGGCACAAAGGCGCGAACGAAGAAGTCGCTCCATCGCATCCCGTACGAGCGTCATCCTTCCTGTTGGATCATGAAGTCCAAACCAACCGATACGCCACCCGGGTGCGAAGTACACTTTTGAAACCCCGTTCATGGTGATGACAGGGACGCTCGTGCTTCGGCTTGCGACAGCAACCTGGTCACCGCTTAAGTCGAGTCCGTCGTAAATTTCGTCTGCAAGAACGATGCAGTTCGGCCATTTTTCGGCAATGTTCAGCAATGCATCAATCTGTGCTGATCCGGCGACGTTGCCTGTTGGGTTGTTGGGATTGATGAGAACCAACAACCGAACCTTGTCCGACATGCGCGCTTCGATGTCGTCAAGATCAAGATCCCAACCTTGGTTTGGGTCAAGGCGGTATTCTTCAGTTCGGGCTCCAAACATTTGTGGGTAGGCCATGTATGGTGGATAATGCGGCCCAGGGGCGAGCACCACATCACCCTCCTCAAGCAAGGCAGCAAAAATGATCTGAAGGGCTTCCGTCACGCCATGGCACACGTAGATATCGTCGGGTGTTGCTGGCCAGCCTTTCCGTTGCTCATCGGTCGCGATGGCAGTGCGGAGTTCTGGAAGCCCGTACGACGGAGAATAGCCGTTCATCCCGTGTTGAACCGCGGCCGCATACGCGTCAACCATGTGTTGAGGCGTAGGGAGACCAGGATAGGCGATGGGGTCGCCGATGTTCAATTTGAGGATTGAATGCCCTTGGGCTTCCAACGCCATCGCTGGAACGACGACGTCCCGTATGGCGTATTCAATGGCCATGGCTCGAGCGGCTGGTTGAATCTGTAACGTCGTCATGCTTGACCACCAAGAAGTCCGTCTGCATCAAGGCCTCCAAGTTCGAGAACCCGTCGAAAATGGTGAGGGGCTACGGATTGAATGGAGAGCCGCTGTCCACGCTGAATCAAGAGCATCCCCTCAAAAAATGGGTCGTCTTTGATGGCTCCGAGGGACACGGGCTCCGCCAAGGCCGTCACAGGTTCGATGTCCACCATCAGCCAACGTGGGTCCTCTGGTGTCGCCTTTGGGTCGTGGTAGTGCGACGTTGGGTCCTGCGCGGTGTGGTCAGGATACCCTTCTGTGCAAACTCGAGCCACCCCTGCAACGTGAGGTGGTGTTGTGTTCGAATGATAGTACAGCACAAGGTCCCCAACGGACATTCCGTCACGCATCATGTTTCGTGCCTGATAATTCCGAACGCCGTCCCAATGTGTACGGCCATCGCGGACCAAGTCCGCAAATGCGTACACGTCGGGCTCGGATTTCATCAACCACAGTCCGGGCATGAACCTGCGTCGGATGGAGGGTCATTGAAGGCTCGCTTCACCATGCGTCCGTGGATTCACTGACAAGCACAGCGTCGTAAATGGGTTCGTCTTTGGTGGCCTTCGTAGCGCCGAGCCCCACCCGTCGGGCGAGTGCATTGGAGGACGAAACAGGGGGATATCCTGCCCGCTCCATCGCTACGAAGATTGCAGGGAGCAGCACGAGCGCACCAGCTGCTGCAACCCACAGCAGGATCAAGATCACTGTGAGGAAGGGCTTGATCTCAGGAATCGGAATTCTGTACGCGGTGATGAGCCCCAACGAGGTCACGGTTGCGGCCTCGGCGAGGGACATGCCGGTTCCGACGGCGGCGGTCCGAATCGCGTCGAGACCGCCTCCGAGTTCCTTGATTCGGTTCGCAATGTGAATCGAGAAGTCAACGCCGACGCCGACCAAAATAGATCCAATCATCACCGTCACCAAGGACAGTGGAACGTCAAGTTGCCACATCACAAGCCATTGCATGGCGACGGTCGCAATCACAGGGGAGGTTGTCAAAAACGAATACCTCAGGTCACGGAACACCACAGCCAACGTGATGATGGTCAGGGCGACGGCAAATCCCAACGAATTCCATTGTGAGCCAACGATGAGTTCGTTGACTTCGATCGCGGTGGCGGCGACTCCGGTGATCTTTTCTGCTCGCTCACTGTTGTCTCCACGAAACGCTGCGGTTTCCTCGTTGATTCGATTGACGCTCTTTGCCGTGTCGGCCACCGGAATGAACGGCATGTCGACAAGGATGAGCGTCCGATCATAGTCTTCGTTGATGAAGACCTGAAGGGTTTCCTCCGTGATGGATGCGTAAAAGACGTTCAGGAGAAAAATTTGCGTTTGGGCATCCCCGGGCATGTTGTATGCGGAAGGGTTGGTCAGCACGTCCCAAAACGAAGCGTCGGCAATGACCTCCTGATTGAGAAGTGCCGATGCGGCATCTTTGACGTTTTCAGGGACTCCCGGCACGTCCTCGATGAATTCTGCGATGGGTGCCCCAGAGACGGAGACCGCCACGCCAGTCGCCTTCATGAGGAACACAATCGACACGGCCGAGGCGTTCTCGATGGCGTTGATCTTCCCTTCAAGGACGTTGATCTGTTCCAGAATTGCGGCTGGGTCATCGTTTTCTGGGTTTTGGTCGTTGATGTCCCCCGTCACATTTGCATGAATCAAGACCATCCCGACCTGACCGGCGTTGAACTCTTCGCTGTACTGCTTCATTTTGATGACGGCTGGTTCGCCCTCAGGAGCCATGCCGAGCAGGTCGATGTTCTCCTCAACGTTGGCTTGTCCAAAGGTCGAAGAGATTAGGATGAGCAGCAGGAAGAAGCCCAAAACCGCTTTTGGACGTTGAACTGGAACCTCAACCATCGTGTGGAAGGGCTTCAGCGGAGCATGCTTTGGTTTTCGCAAATCAAGCAGAAGGGTGAGGTTCGGAACCATGAACATCGTGAGGATGTACACGATGACGATGCCACCCGACAACGCAATACCAACGGTCTTGATCGGAGCCATTGGCGTAAAAACCAACGAAATGAATCCAATCACGGTGGTTACTGCAGACAGAAACACTGCTCGTCCTGTTGAGGTCAGCGCAGAGCGCATTTTTTCATCCTTTGAGCCGCCTTCCTCCGCATATCGATTGGTGATGTGGAGTCCGTAGGAAACGCCTAACGCAAGAAGAATTGGTCCTACGATAATGACGGTCATCGTGACTTCAAAATTCGTCCAACCAAGGATGCCCATCGTCCAAAAGACGGCGCACAACGTCGGAAGGCCTGAGATGATGACCACCTTGAGCCCTTGAATAGGTCGAATTCCTGTCAATCCAGATTGGAGCACATCGGAGTGGAAGACAAACAGCCCGATGGCCACAAGCACCACAGCCATCGGAAAAATTTCCCAAAACAGGGCGAAAGAAAATTCCGTCACCGCGTTCGTGATGGGCACCGGGCCTGTGAGGGTCATGGTCAACCCGAGGTCCGTCCATGTGCACAAACCCGTAGCAGGGTCTGGATTTCCGTTTTGATCGAACTGACATGGGCGTTCCAAGGCAGCAATTCGGTCGAGCTCTCCTTGCGTTTCTAGAATCACTTCTTTCGGCGTCTTGGCCTCGGTCACAGCGATGGCCATCACCGCACGATCAAGCAAGGCATCCTCGTCATCGGCACACAGCCCCCCGGCCAGTGAACACGGATTGGTGTTGCGAGCCAATTTGTCCAAACCTGGAGTTGGGGTTCCGTCGTCCTCATACATTTCACGAACGATGAGGTCAATCGTCTGCTGTGTAGGAATGGAACGCGCCCCTCCGAACGTTGAATCCGTGCCCTCCAAGACATCGTTGAGGAGGGTAGCCATGTTTCGACTTGTGCAATCTTCGGTGTCCGGTGGACATCCAACCTCACCAAGTTCGGTGACCAGGGCCGACCGAACCCGCGGAGCACTTGAGTTGACTTCCTTGATCACCGTCGAAAGGGAGAGGATGTAGATCACGTCGTCGTTCTCGCTGTCAGAAATGTACGGATTCAATCGCTCTTCAACGAAACTGATTTCCTGCAAGATCCGTTGGTCGGTGATGTTGTTGTCATCGGACTCAATGTAAATGACCATCACATCGGTGGTCCAATCTTCTTCCACCAACGCGATGAGGGAGCTTACTTCGGAGCCGTCTGGAAGGTACACTTCCATGTCGCCGTTGACGTTGAGTGCTGGGGTCGTCAAGTCATCGTCGAACCTCGTCCCATCAAGAAATCCCGATTGGGTAACAAAGAACATGGTGAGCGCGAGAAAAACGACGACGGTGAACATGGGAAAGCGAGTGATTGCGCCGATGGCCCCGCTTTTTTGCCATTCACGACGAAGGTTCGACGGCGCGTCAAGAACGGCATCGACGGCAGATTTTGCGTCAAAACCACGAACCCGACCGCGCAAAGCTGTGGCTCGACGGGTGACGGATGCGCGGCCCGC
>JAURMD010000165.1 GCA_030830875.1 Thermoplasmatota archaeon
CTGTCGGCAGCGGAACGGGACCTTCATCGACACGCGGGGGCCAGAACCCTTGGGCCGACCGAAGAAACGGCCTTGGAAGGTGGTGTCAACGACCTCCCCCCGATGGAGCCCATCGGTCAATTTGCAGGGACGTACATGTTGGTTGAGGCTGGCGAAGAGTTGCTGCTGATCGACCAACATGCCCTTCACGAACGCATCCGGTACGAGCGGCTGCGCCACGACGAGGCCTTGTGGGAGGGTCAGCGCCGACTCGTTCCGATACCGTTGTTGCTCGATGCGCGAACCATCGAGCGAGTGCTTGCTGGTAGCGAGCGATTGGCAAGCATCGGCTTTGAACTGCAACTGATCGAACACCAATGGTGCATCACTGCAGCGCCACGCCTTCTGGAAGATGACGTTGAGGCTTTCCTCTTGGACCTCCTTCAGGATGTTGATGAAGACGGAGCACCGCTCGAGACCGTCGAGCGGCGTCGAGACCACCTCGCGTTCATGACCGCATGCAGAGGCGCTGTCAAGGCCAACCAACCGCTTAACCGTGCCGAAATGCGACGCTTGCTCGAAGACATGCGCCGAATTCCGAACCCGTGGGCCTGCGTCCACGGGCGTCCAACAGCGCTTCGTTTGGACCGGCAGGCCCTCGACTTGCACTTTGGCCGCGAAGGCTGATCAGCGCGTCCGTGCCACACAACTGAGCCCGAACGAGGCGACGCGTTGGAGGAATTGAGGGTCAGCAATGTTGTGCAACCGAGGGCCTTCGATGGTGGCCCCCGTAGCTGCGGCAAGAGCAACAGCCGTCATCATCACGCGGTGATCGCCAAAGGTCTTGACCACAGCAATCGGCCTGGAAGCGGTTTGCCCTCCATCCACGTGCATCCCCTCTTCAGTGGCGGTCGCCACCAAGCCAAACTGACCAAGCAGGTGAACGGTCGAAGCAATGCGGTCGGATTCCTTGTGGCGAGCATGCGGAGCGCCACGAATTACGCCACCACCGCCGAGGGCGAGCATCGCCGCGAGGGGACAGATCAGATCGTTCGCCGACGAAAGGTCCACATCAACGTGGGCCGTCGAATCCGAACGAGCAATCACGCCCTCGTCCCATGCCAAGCCAAGCGAAGGTGCCATGTCGCGGAGCACCTCTGCTCCAAGAGCATCTTCCGTCTTCGGCCATCCTTTGAGGGAAACGCGTGCCCCGGTCGTGCGAACGAAGAGCATCGCAAAGGACGCCATCGAAGCATCCCCAGGGAGAGCGACGGTCCTCGGTGGGATTGGGGTCCAAGGGGCGAGCATGAGGAATCCATCTTCGCTGTTGCCTTGCCATCCACAAGCCTTCGCGATGCTTTCGCTTAACGCAGCGTGTTTGGAACTGCGAACCATGTCGCCCAATTGGACCGTCCGAGCACGACGAATCAAGGGGCTGCTGAGAAGCAGCGCTGAATAAGGCTGACTTGAACGGTCACGACGCAGCATCGAATCCTCACTCACAGCACTTGACCATGGACCCCTTACCTCGAGCGGGAGACGGTCGTGTCCATCACCGCTGCGTAACTTGACCCCCTCTGCCTTCAGCACGGTCAGCAAGTCCTCTGACCCTCGTCTGCGGAGCGAAGCATCCCCGTCGAGCATCACGGGCACGTCAAGGTGCGACACAAGCGCGACAAGCATCCTCAGGGCCGTGCCAGAATTCCCTGCATGAAGCAAGGATGGTGGTCGTTGGAACGAGGATGGAGGGTGAATCAACCATGCACCTTCCGCGTCCTCAACGCGAACACCGAGTTGCATCAGGCACCGTCGCATGGACCGAGCATCCTCTCCGAGGCCCTCCGTACCTTCCAAACGAAGTTCACCCGTTCCGAGGGCACCCATCATCAGCCAGCGGATCGCATGGCTCTTCGACGGAGGCAAGGCCCAATTCCCCTCCGAGGGGCTCGTGATGGGTTGCACGTCGAGAACCTCGATGAGGTTGTGAGGCCCCCCCCGAGGTCGAGCCTCCCAGCGGCGTGCCCAGCGATGCGCCACGTTGCAAGCAGTGGAGCGGCCGAGATGAAGGTTCGTTCGGCTTGAGGGCAGCCTCAAGATGGAGTGGCTTCTCGACAGGGCATGAGCGTTCACGACCTCCGTGGACGGGCGCTCAGCGACCTTCGGATCTCCGTCACGGACCGATGCAACCTACGGTGCACCTATTGCATGCCCCGGGACTCCTTCGGTCCGGACCATGCGTTCCTCCCGAGGTCAGGATTGCTGACCTTTGAGGAGATTCGAGACGTCGTTGCCGCTGTTGGTGGGCTAGGACTGAAGAAAATCCGACTCACCGGTGGAGAACCGCTGGTCCGACGTGACCTCGACCGTCTGACTCGCATGCTACGCGTCGCCTTGCCTGAAGCCGACATCGCGCTGACCACGAACGGCATCCTGCTCGCAACCTACGCAATGACCTTGGCGGAGGCTGGGCTTAATCGCGTGACGGTGTCCCTCGATGCACTTGATGCCGAGGTCTACGCCGCCATGGCCGATGTAGACCACGGACCTGAAGCAGCCTTGGAAGGCATCGAGGCTGCGCTGGACGCAGGGCTCCGAGTGAAGGTGAACTGCGTGGTTCGCGCCGGCGTGAACGAACGGGAATTGCTCCCCTTGCTTCGCAACTTTGGCCCACGTGGCATCACGGTTCGCTTCATCGAATACATGGACGTCGGGGCCACCAACGATTGGAGCATGACCTCCGTACTCCCTGGTTCGGATGTTCGTGCCCTCGTGGAGGAAGCCCACGGGCCTTTGGAAGCCATCGCACCGTTGATCTCCAGTGACGTGGCGCGCACCTGGCGCACGAAAGAAGGGTGGGTCTTCGGTTGCATCGATTCCGTCACGGCTCCCTTTTGCGGAGATTGCAGCAGAGCTCGACTTTCTGCGGATGGATCCCTGTACACCTGCCTGTTCTCAAATCAAGGTCATCCCCTGCTCCCACTTCTCAGGGGCGGCGCTTCGTCCGACGAGGTGCGGCAAGCGCTGGTCAGCATTTGGAGTGGACGCAAGGATGCGTATTCTGAACAAAGGAGCGCGACAGGAGAACGTTCCGGCCGTGTGGAAATGTCCTACATCGGTGGTTGATCACCCTTCGATGGCGGGCAGCTGAACATCAAACAAGACGACGCCTCTGTCTTGGAGCTGCGAGTACACCAACTTGAGGCGCCAGCCACCAGCATCGGCCCCGAGGCGCTCTGAGGCGACCACCATGTAATCACCTTGCGTCACCGAATAACCCGCATCACGGTCGTGAAAGGTCACGTTGGCACCTACAACGCCGTAGACGTCGCTGTCGATGACACGACCCGTTTCGATGATGGTCCCGTTTGGATCCGACAGCGTGTACGTGGTGAGCGCCGGGTCGAGGGCTTGATCGAGGCTGGCAAGCCGGACAACATGGAAACCGTTCTCAAGGCCTCGAATGCTGGCTGTGGCTTGGGGTGGGGACTTTTCGGTTGTGGTCAGTGCTCCTTGAAACATCAGGAAGACCATGCTGCTCAAGAGCACAGTGATGGCGAGGAGCAACACGGTCGCAATGACAGGGCTGACCGCCTCGTCGTTGGAGCGGACCCTTCGCATGGTGGCAGGTCAACCCCGCGGGACTTGAACCACTCGGCGCTAGGCATGCCATCCTTCGCCTCACAGGACCCATAACGGACGGCCGCATTCCATCGCCCTTCGAATGCCTCCAAGTGGACCCAACACCCGCAAGATGCCTTCCGTAAGCAGGTCATTTCGCATGAAGGCGTACCCCAGCTGCTTGCTGCGCAACGAATTGCGGAGGGCGGGTCCGAAGGTCCACATCACGCGACGTTGGTAGGCCTCCAACGAGGCACCTTCGCGAAGGTGGTCGATGATAGCGTCCGCTGCAAAGCAACCAGAGATCACGGCTTGGCTGATGCCGCCTCCATTTGAGGGCATCACCAAACCTGCCGCATCGCCTACCGAGAGAGCATTCCCGTCCACCATCCGTCGTACGGGCCCCCCCATTGGAATCCAACCTCCACCTACTTCGAGGATCTCGAACCCAAGGGTCGAGCAAAACCGTTCCAGGTGGTCTTTCAGGCGACCTTCGAGGTAGCCCGCACGCACACCAAGCCCAACATTGGCCGTGTCCGGGCCCTTGGGGATGATCCACGCATATCCAGAAGGTGCAACGCTGCCGAGGAAGACGTCGAAGGTTGGCGGAACCTCACCCCGAACCTGAGCGTACACGGTCGGCACCTGGTCCGAAGGTCGGAAGGCTGGGTCCCTGCCGTGCCGCAACCGAGCAACGTGAGCCAGAGCCCCTGATGCATCGACGAGGTGGTCGCACGTCAACCGACCTCCATCGCTTGTCACAAGCACTTCCTGACCAGCACGCCGTTGCTGATGCAGTCGCTGCAACGCCACACCCACCCGTAGCTCGACGCCAGCATCGACGGCCCGTTCAGCGAGGTAGCCATCGAACTGAGCACGATGCCCAGCGTACGCATCGAGCGAGAAATCGAACGACCTCCCAGAGGGAAGAAACACCCTCATGGCGTCCAACCGATGAAGGCGGATGCGGTCAGGAACATCAAAGGCATCAATCAGCCATTCGTGCTCGTCGAGCCCACGGAAGGTGTGAACAATCTCGCCCCAATTCGGGATGCACTCTCCGCATTGTGCAGGATGACCAACAACGGCCCGGCGCTCGAGGACGAGGACGTCCACGCCCGCTTCTGCAAGCCGACGAGCGCAGGTCGTCCCTCCGGGGCCGGCCCCGATGACGATCACGCTTCGATGCTCAACCTCAGGCATCGTTTCACCTCGTTCGCTCCCCGACCTCACGAAGCATGCCGAGCATCAGCGGAAGGGCGGGGCCGTCGGCAACACGCTTCAGGGCCGTAGCAGCGCGTTCAAGGTGGAGGTCAACAAGCACCTCAGCGTATTCAAGCGAAGAGGAACGTTTGAGCAAGTCCATCAGGTCAGGCCAATCCTCATCCTTGAACGATGCGAGAATGGAAGCAAGCCGATCCCTGTCAGCTCCGTGCGAAAGGGTCAGTGCATGGATCAGGGGGAGGGTCATCTTCCCTTCCACGACGTCCACACCTCGGGGCTTGCCCATCGTCGGCGACCCACGAAGGTCCAACAAGTCGTCCACGAGTTGGAACGCCACTCCAAGTTCCTCCCCGAACACCCTGAAATGTTCAGCCTCCTCGGTGGTGCGACCTGCGACCAAAGCAGCAGCTTGACAACCCGCGGCAAAGGGGCCAGCCGTTTTCCCTCGGACGATGTCGAGGTAATCTTCTGGCGACGTCGTGAGGTCGTCGATATGGTCCAACTGAAGGAATTCAGCGACGGCAATGTCTGAGCAACTCCTCGCCATGATGGACACCACACGTTCATCGTAGCGACCGCCGAGTCCAAAACCTTGCACGAAAAGCCAATCTCCGGTGATGATCGCCTTCGGTGCTCCTGCGAGGAGGTGGAGCGTGGTCCGTCCACGTCGTTGATCGGCTTCGTCGTTCATGTCATCGTGGACGAGCGTTGCGGTGTGAATGAGTTCGAACGCGAGCGCGAGCGGAAGGATGTCCTCCACTCGGACTCCCCCTGCCGCTTCGTAAGCGAGCAGCACGAGCAGGGGCCGGAGCCGCTTCCCTCCAGACATCAGCACGTGTTCAGCAAGGTCGACGACGTCGCCGTCCCCCTGCTCGCGGGTCGTCTTCAGGTGCAGGGCGAGATGTTCATCCACCATCGCTCGCATCGAGAGCAGCCGCTCCACCTGCTCGGTGGCCAGCGTGGTCATCATGCGAACGACGGGGGAGGCCTTCTTAACGGGTGTCGAGCGCCCCAACGTTATCGAGGGTCGACCATGGAGGAACAGGTCGCGCGCTATCGTGTCGCGCTCCCTCCAGATGACGACGACATGGCCTCCTCGCACGCTGAAGTTGTGCTACGCGGCCTGACCGAACTTTCGTTCAGTCCGAAACGCGTTCCGAGCATGCACGACGCTGTTCACCTGTTGAACAACGGAGAGGTTGACTTGCTGGCCGTTTCGGCCTTGCAGTGGTCCAGCATGGAGACCACCGGCCTGAGCGTTGTCTCGGCCCTTGGTCGACGCGAACCGACCTGGATCCTTGTTGCTGATGATCGACCCGACATGCTTGAGCATGGTGCTCGCATCGGTTGCGATCATCCCTTGGTGTGGCGTCAACTTCGTCGATTCCGTCCGGACCTCCACCTCGTTGACCCTGCCAAGAACAATGCAGCGTGGCACTCCTTGACAGCACCCGAGCGCATGAGCCTCTGGGAAGCGCAACGCACGTCAGAAGCCCTGCACGGCTACGTCGTGCCCCGTTCAATGCATCGATGCTTGGAAGGTCGCCCACCTCGACGGCACACGTTGGGCCTGAACCGCGAGGACCCAACCCGCCAGCGCTTCGTCCCTCCTCCGCTTGGTGGATTCACGTTGCTCGTGTCCCGTTCTGGCTTCCCATCAGCAGCGCTTCGTCCAATCAGCGACGTTGGGGCGATGCTGGCGCATCGGTTGGAACGCGCCATCCTTGACGCGATCCCGGATCACCTCAGGAGCATCACGGGCGTGCATGTGGAGCGCCGTCGGGTGGGCACCCTTCTCCAAGAAGCGTCAAAGGTTCAAGACGAACACGCCATCGAATCGTTGCTCGACCCCGAAGCGAGCCTGAAAACAAAGGGACACCGTTTGGAAATCATCATTGAAACCCTCGGCTCGGAAGGACGGGGAGCCGCAGCGAGTGAACGCGTGTTTCCAGAGGCAGAGGCCCATTCGGGCATGGTTCGAGCCTTGGAAGAATGGTCAGAACTCCTTGAGGCCATGACCACAGAGCACCAAGCATTGGAGCGTGGCGTCCACTACATGGGTGAATTCGAGGCCTCCTACGTTGCGGCGCACCCCGCCATGATGCGCTTGGAAGACGAGTGAAGGTGGACAGTCGGCCGTTGAACAGGGGCGATTGGTGCGAATCCCCATATACCCACAGGCATGGAATCCGGGTGGGTTGACGCAATGGTGGACGCCGCAGCGATGCTGGAGGAGCTCTACCGAGCGAAACTCGACGACCTTCGGTCCATTGACGCAGCCTACGACTTGCCACGCACTGGGGGCGTGGATTTGCTTCGGGCGCGCCTCATTCGCGACCTCGTGCTCGAGGAGTGGGACCTCAGCGATGAAGGGTTGACGCACCTCAAGAACACCGAGCTTGGGGAACTTCTCGAAGTGTTTGGAATCAAAAAGACCGGGTCCATCCGTGCCCGACGTCAACGCCTGTACCTCCACCTCAACCACGACGCGAAGGGGCTTTCCGTCGAAGCACTAGAGGAACTCACAAAGGACGACCTTCAAACCCTGGCCCGGTCGCTGGATTTGCAGGTCTCTGGATCGAAGCAACTCCTCCAGTCTCGAATTGCTGGTGTGTTGGAGATGCAGCGCGGTGCATGGGGGTCCATCAAACGAACCCTTCGAAGGGAAGGGGGAACATTGGAGATTGAGATCCCTCGACCAGATGGCGCTCCCGAAGCCTTCGAAACGAAGCACGAGACTGCATTGGAAGAGGTGGAGGTGGAATCAACCTCCGTTGTCGAAGTTGACGAAGGTCTGGTTGAAGGGGACGACGTTGACAACCTCCTAGGTTCAGCAATCGACGAGGTCGGCCGTGCCGTGGAAGCTTTTGCTGGTGCCCACCCCGATGGCTGGACGGACGGCGAGGAAACCGAGCTCCGCTTATCCCTGCAGTCGCAAGGCGTTGATGTCACTCGAGGAGATGTCGCGGCGGAACTTGATGATGCCCTCAGGGAACATGCCACAAGTCCCGTCCTCCGTGATGACATCCCTGCAGAGCCGATGCCTGAGCTCCCCACGGACTTAACACTCGACGAGCGAGCGGACCTTGAGGACCTCGAGCGACGCGCTGCGGAAGTCGAAGCGTCCTGCAGGCATTTCCTCAGCATTGGAAGCATCCACGACCACGAGGATGTGGAGGCGTTCCTCAATCACCTCGTTCAGCAGGGCTTCGACACAAACCTCGCACACGTTCGCCGGGCCATCCTCCTACGTCTGCATGAAGTGGACCGCCGGCGCGCCGACGAAGAGGTTGCCCAACGTGACCGCCCGAGCACATGGCGAGGGCGGGAGGCTGTTCGTGCGTTCGAACACTACCGCCCCATGTTGCTTGAAGCCGCTGACGCCGCGACCACGGAAGGTGACAGCCCAGATGCACGAACCGCGTACCTTGCAGCCGCGACGAAACTCGGACTCGACCTTGCAGAACCCGCCGTCTCAGGCCGAGTGCATGCCTTGTACGACCTTCACGTCGATCTTCTGGCTGAACGTGCGTCGATGGACCCGGTCGCCTCTCGACGGCAAAGCGCACTCCGCGTCCTCTTCCACGGGAGCGTCCACCTTGACGTGGCCGAACGGCGCACGCTTGAGCGTCTCGAGCGTGGGCTTCCTGCCCTAGAGGACCTCATTGCAGCCGTCCTCGACGATTCCACCGGACGCATCGAGCCCGGACACGAAGCCCTCATCATGACCTACCTCGAACGACGAGGGCTCGAGGTCAACACGCCTGAACTTCGTCCGCGTGTGATGGCCTGCGTTGGAGTGCTCGCCGCGGAATTGGGTCTGATTTCACTCTCCGAAATCCCTCGGCTTGCTCCAGGTCTGCGTATTTCTGACGACCAAATCGACGACATTGTTCACGAGCTTCAAAGCCTCGCCGCAACGTTCCGCGTACCGGTTGGCCATGAAGAGGGTGAGGAAACCGCACCAACATCCGTCGAGCGTGACGGCCGTGACCGGCGCGTTGATGGGGCGAAGGCCATGGTCGACCGGGCGGACGCCATCCTTTCGCGGATGCTGGAAGAACGCTGAATCTGCTCAGCGGGTGGCGTAGAAATTCTGGATGATCGAGGTCACCGTCTGAATGTCACGGATGTCACGCTTCTGAAGGTCAGCGAGGATGGCCTCCCTTTGACGCACATGCTGCTCGAACACCTCAGGCGTGATTCCCGCAGCGTTGCAGATGCGCTCTCTGAACTGGGAAGGAATCCCTGTTTCTTCGATTTGATCGGTGTTCGCATTGTACTTCCAAATGGCGTTCAGGCGAGGCTTTTCGCCTTCCATCCCTGCCACTTCGGCCACTTCAACGATTTTCCTTGCGGTCCTTCCATGAACGTGAAGCCTCGCTTGAATGATGATCAGGTCGAGCCCTGTCAGCATGATGGGTGGGACGTTCATCGGCGGGTTGATCAAACGCGTGACCGTCTCCTGTGCGGTGTTGGCGTGCAGGCTGCCGAACGAACCGTCATGACCCGTGTTCATCGCTGTCAGCAGCGTCGCTGCCTCAGAGCTTCGTACCTCACCGACAATGATACGGTCAGGCCGCATTCTCAGGCTTGATTTCAGGCAGTCGTTCATGTCGACCTCGGGCGTACCGTCTGGCCGCTCACGACGTGTTTCCATGCGCAGCCAGTGGTCGTGGTACACCTGCAATTCTGCGGTGTCTTCGACCGTCAAGAGCCGGCGGTGCCATGGAATGTACATCCCAAGGCAATTCAGCGTCGTCGTTTTTCCAGACCCTGTGCCACCAGCAATGACAAAGTTTGCTGGACGGCTGTCAAGTCCCTCAATCCAGACCCACATCATGGCAGCCAACCGACGGTTGACGGTGCCGAAATTAATCAGGTCAATCATTGTCAGCGGGTCTTCCTTGAACTTACGAATCGTCAAGGTCGGTCCGTCTGGCGAGACCGGAGGTATGGTACCGTTTACACGAGAACCATCGGGAAGGCGGCCGTCGAAGATGGGCACCATGCCCGGCCCATCACCAAGCGGGACGTTCGTGAAGGCAGCAATGTTGGCCGCGATTTGCTGCCCATCGTGATCGGCAATCCAGATGTTGGTTCGGCACATGCCGTGGTCACGATGAGCGACCTTGACGCACTGCGTTCCGCCGTTGTACATCACTTCCTCAAGATTGTCGTCCTCGAGCAATGCGGCCAAGTCACCGTATGGGTTCGCCTCAATTGGCCCTTCGACGTGATAAATCGGGGAAGGATGGTTGTCTTCCTGGTAAATCGTCACGCGTCCGTACTGTGCAAGAATATTCGACATGCTTCAGCCCCCGATCATCAACAAGGCCCCATAAAAGAGGCCCATGGAAAGCGTGCTCCAAAACGGCAGCCACCACAACATGGCGTCCATCCGTCCAAGCATCCGACCACAAATCGCGACAGCGACAGCGCTCGCGGCACCAAAGAAGATCGAAAACGTCGTGGCGATGCTCTCGATCTGGTAGCCCTTCGAAGGTGGAGCGAACAGACCAATCAACACCGCAATGAGGCCGGGAAGGCCAAGGCAGACGAACAGGACAATCATCATCACCAATCCAGAGAGGTCTTTTTCTCGTTTGTCGATCAAATCGTTCAAACGCTGGTAGTCGTTGGAAAGGTCATAGAGCACGGACTGCAATGGCGCGTTTTGCGCCACGGCAGTTTGAATCAACTGCACGACGCGCTGCACCTGTGAGGAACGGGTGCTGGTGGCGAAGGAAGCGAGGGCTGCATCAAAACTTGAGCTGTGGCTTTTCGACAATGCCTCGCTCAGCAGGGTGCCAAAGGGACCCTGAAGGTTCGATGATTGGTCCATCATCACTTCCTGAAGGCCAAGCCCGGCGCCAACGCCGTCGCTCATCGATTCAAGGAAACCCGGTAGGGCGGCTTCAACCGCCCGCCGACGACGACGCTCGATCATTGGCGGCACGCCGCCCGCTGCGAATGCAAGCCCGATGCCTGCAAGCAGCAGCAAGGGCAGGTTGTCGTTGAAGGATTCAATCAGCCTCCAAAACATGATCTCACCTCACAGGCCCGGGTCGGTGGTGTGGGCCTTTCGACCAATGAACGCCATCAGCAGCACCGTGGCACCAAGTCCTCCTACCGTGATGACGGGAAGAAGCGGGATGAGGCCAGAAAGTCCCAGCATGCCTTGGAGGTCCTTTGGAACAATCTGCGGCGCCAAAGCAAGCACTGCGATGAGGATTGGAGAAAGCATGCCCACGGAAAGCATCGTCTCGGGCAGGCCACCAAGGCCCTCGATGTACTCCTTGACGGCTTCTGCACGCTCTTCTTCCATGCGTGAACCGAGTTTTCGAAGGGTTTCGATGACGTCCGTGTTCTGGGTGAGGTTCGTGTGCAGCGTGTTCAGCAATTTTCGATATCCGTCCGTCTCGCACGAGGTCATGAGCTTCTTGAGTTCCTTCTCGAGTCCAGGGGATTTTCCGGATTGGAGGCGGGTCATCACACCTGCGAAATCCTCGGAAATGACGCCATACCCGCCTCGACCAATCGTGTGCATCGCTGCTTCCAACCCGACGCCTGAGGACATCATCACGTCCATTGCGCGGATGACGTAGAGGATCTCCCGGCTTTCGTCGATTCGACGCATGTTGTCACCCTCAATCCTTGTCCTCGATCAGTTCAAACTTGAATTCCTCCGATGAACCATCGTAACTGATCGAAGCAAACATCACCTTGACGTCGCGCTCCTCAAAGGGATCGTGGATGAAAGGTTGACCCCCTCGGAACATGGCCATGACCTCCTTGTATCGGTCGCGGTCCATCACGCCACGCACCGTGTACACGGCGCTTTCTGAGCCTTCATCGTGGAGGTCATCCCCCTCGCCGCCTCGTACCACGGTGCGAGTGAGGCGCCGAACGATGCGTACGGAAATGTCCGAGTTTTGAAAGCGAAGCCAATCCGCGCTGGTTGTTGCCGATGCGGGACGGATGAAGAAGTCGGTTCCTGCCACGAACCACTCACGGGCCTGCGGACCTTCAATGTGATGGGCTCAATCGATGAGCCGGTACCAGCCAAAAGACACTTCCAAAACGCTGCCTTCGTCGAACAGCGCATCCAACGTGGTGTCGGCGAGGCCAGCATCGAAACCCTTTGCACCCATGTTTTTCACGAGCGTTTCGTAATCAACACCGTTCCCTTGGTCCAGGGATTGGATCAATGCTTTCATCGTCGTACCGGCATCGCTGTCGCTCTCTGCACCTGTGGTCGGACCTGGAGCACCGTCTGGTTCATCACCAGTCAGCGGAAGGGGTGTTGGCTCGGAGCGAACGGAGGCCATCTTGCCTTCTGCGATGTCGAGGGCTTGCAAAACGTGCAGCCTGTAGTGCTCAACCGTCGCTCCGTCGTAATGCGCAATGGCGTGTGCAAGGCCTTCGGCGATGGAAGCAGGAACGCCTGCAGCCTGCATCGCCGCGAAACCTTCGGCAGCGGCCGGCATGCCTTTCTCATGCGCATCAAGCCGTGCCAATGTTGCGGATGCGGTGCGGGCGAGCCAAGCAGCATAGCGGGGAGGGTCGATGCGGACCACTTCCTCGGGGCGCAGGCTTGTGTAGACGGCCCCCTCCTCCGTTTGGTACCAACGGGCCTTTGCGACCATCATGACGTGCATGGTTTCGCCTTCCTCCAGCGACCTGGTAAGGTCCACGATGGCTTCACGAGCGCTTTCAGGATCAAAATCACCAGCGCTGAAGTAGAACAGCCCGGAAGGGTCCCGGAGCTGGCCCATGTGCATGACTTGACCGGATGCGGATTCCCTCGGTTCGATGCGTTCGAGGAGGCCTGCAACGATCACCCGGTTGATTTTGGCCCCAAGCCGCGTGATGACGAAGGACGGATCGTATTCACCAGAGCCTCGTTC
>JAURMD010000166.1 GCA_030830875.1 Thermoplasmatota archaeon
GGGCATTCCGATGATGACCACCTCTGCGGGCACGGTCCGACCAGCCAAAGTGGTCGTCATGGGCTCGGGGGTTGCTGGATTGCAGGCCATTGCAACGGCCAAACGACTCGGAGCAGTCGTCTATGCATCCGATGTTCGTCGTTCGGCTGCGGAACAAATTGAATCCGTCGGTGGACGTTTCATCGAAGTTGAAGGAATGGATGATTTTGAGGACGCATCAGGGTATGCCAAACCGCTGACGCCTGAATTCATTCAGAAGGTCAACGATACGGTGTGCAGTGTTGCTTCCGATGCAGACATCATCATCACCACTGCACGAATTTTTGGCCGACCTGCTCCCATCACCGTCCCCATCAGTGCCGTGAACGGTTTCAAGCGCGGCGCCGTGGTGGTGGACATGAATGCAGACGTTGGAGGCAACTGCGAGGCAACAGTGCAAGGGGAAGTCGTGACCACGAAGAACGGTGTCATCGTTGTAGGGACGAGCAACCTCCCTGGTACCTTGTCTACGACGGCATCCATGTTGTATTCCAACAATTTGACGACCTTCATGTGTTCACTCGTCAAAGACGGCCAGGTTGTGCTGTCGGATGAGGATGACATCCTCGTCGGCGCCTCGGAAGGAAGTGAGTTCCACATTCCTGGGATGGGTGGTGTCCTCATCTGCCGAGATGGAACCATGCATCCTAAACAGACTCGACTCGCGGAGGTGGTCCGATGACACCCGAAGCCCTGATTGCGAGCATCACCTTGTTCGTGCTCTCCATCTTTTTGGGATTTGAACTCATCACAAAGGTCCCTGCCACCCTGCACACGCCGTTGATGTCGGGTGCCAACGCCATTTCTGGCATCAGCGTTGTGGGCGCGCTCATCGGCGCCAACGTCGCTTACGAGGGGGGGAAGACGGCCGTCTCCGGCATCCTTGCGTTCGTGGCGCTCATTCTCGCCATGATCAACGTCGTGGGAGGTTTTGCCGTGACCCATCGAATGCTTGGAATGATCGCAGGAAAGAAGCGTCGAGGTGCCTGAGATGGACGCTGCGTGGATGGATTTGGGCTACGTTGTTTCGGCTGCGTTGTTCATTTTTGGTCTGAAAAAACTCGGCCACCCCCGCACGGCCCCGCTCGGAAACACCTACGGGGCATTCGGCATGCTCGTGGCTGTCGTGACGACGATCGTCAAGATGGGCGTTGATGGTGGCATCCATTGGGCGCTCATCGCCTCCGGACTTCTCATCGGAGCTGCGATTGGATGGGTGATGGCCGTTCGCGTCGAAATGACCGGAATGCCAGAAATGGTGGCCCTGTTCAACGGGTTTGGAGGTGCGGCATCGGCGTTGGTCGCAATGTCGGAGACCTGGCGCTGGCTCGAAGACAGTGCAACGATTCCCGCAGCAGGACTCGAACTCCAAGTGGCTGTGTTGGCTGCTGGATTGTCGGCACTTGTGGGGTGGGTGACCTTGACAGGGAGCCTGCTTGCCATGTTCAAACTCAAGGGAGGATTCAAACTCCTCTGGGTTGGACCGTGGATAAAAACACCAACGTGGGGCCCATCGTGGTTGAACGGCGTGAAGGTTCTGCTCCTGATGTCTGTTTTCGCAATGATTGGTCTCCAACTGGCTGAGCCAACCAACACCTCGCTGATGTGGGGTGTCATCGCCGTCTCTTGCGTGATCGGAGTGGTGCTTGTGCTGCCCATCGGTGGCGCTGACATGCCCGTGGTGGTGAGCTTGCTCAACTCCCTTTCCGGTATCGCCGCAGCGTTTACTGGAATTATCATCGGGAACAGCGTGCTGATTGTCGCTGGTTCCCTTGTGGGTGCAAGCGGACTGATCCTGACGTTCATCATGTGCAAAGCAATGAACAGGACGCTCGCCAACGTGTTGTTCACCTCCTTTGGAGGCTCCGACAAGGAAACCGTCACTCGGACGAAGGTAGGGTCCGACCCCGATGAGGTGGCCATGTTGCTGGACGGCGCTCAAAAGGTCATCATCGTACCCGGATACGGCATGGCTGTCTCCCAATGCCAACATCAGGTGAAGGAATTTGCGGACCTTCTCACCGAGAAGTTCGACACTGAAGTGAAGTATGCCATCCACCCTGTCGCGGGACGCATGCCTGGTCACATGAACGTCCTGCTGGCTGAAGCCAACGTTCCCTACGAACAACTCATCGAAATGGACGAAATCAACGGCGAATTCCCTGAAGCCGACGTTGCGTTGGTGATCGGTGCGAACGACACCACCAATCCTGCAGCACGAGGCGACGTTGGCCCGTTGGCTGGGATGCCGATCTTGGATGTTGATTTGGCTCGAACCGTTGTCATCGTCAAGCGTTCGCTCTCCGTCGGATACGCTGGCGTGGACAATGACCTCTTCTACATGGACAAATCGATGATGCTCTATGGCGATGGCAAGAAGATGATGACCGACTTGAACAACGCCATCAAGGAGTTGTGAGCGGGCCCGCTCGTCGACCTCCAAAGCAACGTTGAAAGGTCGAGGTCAGTGAGAACATCTTGGGGTGGAATGATGCGTCCTACGCTGCGAACGGCCCTTCTTCTCACGGTGCTCAGCCTGATGCTCAGCGCACCCGCACTCGCGAACCCAAACGGCCCGCCGTGGACAAACAACGGTGGCCTCACCGTGGAGGCAGGGTGCACCTGCCACGGAAGTGGGAATCCATCAACCGCAGTGGTGGTCTCCATCTCTGGCGTCCCCCGCGCCTACGAAGTCGGGGCCGAATACACCTTTACGGTCAGTTTAGGCCATGCAGCGTATGAAGGTGGAGGTTTCATGCTCTGGGATTACGGAGCCGGGACCCTCACCGCTGGAGAAGGGAGCATCCAAGTGGCTGAAGAACCAGGCGCAGTGTCTCAAGGATCGGTGGGCAACGACTGGGTGGTGACCTGGACAGCGCCGTCAGAAGACATCGGCGACGTGCGGTTTCAATTGGTAGGAAATGCGGTCAACGGAAACGGACAACCCGATGAGGGGGACCATTGGAACCTTGTTTCGTTCATGGTCAGCGCTCCCGGCACGAGTGTTGCAGACGATGTCAACGACCGTGACGTGCGAACCATCAGCGTGGGCGACTACGAGAGCCTCTTTGTTGCGGAAGAAGACCCTGCAGCCCTCGAAGCAGAACGGCAAGCTGAACTTGCCCATTCCTTTTTCGACAACGGCAACCTGTACTACTGGACGACCCTCTCCGTGTTCATCGTCGGTGCCGTGGTCCAGGGAGAATTCTATGAGCGTCGCTTTGGCGGCGGTGCAGAGCACCTCGACCGCTCCCTCGCCATTCCTCAAGGGCTGCGGCGAGGACTCTTGGCTGCCGTGCTCGGTCTAGGATTTGCCGCCGGCATCGATGCAAGCATTGGATGGGGCTACCTCCTTGTCCTTGGAATGGTCAGCCTGTGGGCCATCTTCGGTGTGTACCGTACCATCGTACAAGCACGTGCACCACCGACGTCGAAGGACCTCGTGTGAGGGTCCTTCGTGACCGACGTTCGCAGTGAGCGTGATGCTGAACACTCGGTTGTGCTCCACCTCGAGGAAGCAACAGCACGTGTCGGTGTCGTGCTGCTGTTCATTGCATTGCTCACCCCCGCCATCACGGTCTTGACCAAGGATGCGTTGCTGGCGTGGTTGACGGCGACTTCACCCTGCGTGGAGTGCCTCGCCGTGTACGAACCAGGGGCATGGATCAGCATCCGTTGGACCGCTGGCCTCCTGATTGCGACCCTCCTCTCAACACCGCTGGTGGCGTTCAACATCCATGCCTTCGTACGCCCTGCGTTGCTTCCAAAAGAGGCCATTCGCTTCAGGTTTGGATTGATGTGTTTCGTGACGGTGGTCGTTGGGGTTTCCTTGTACACAGGAACGACGCTGGCCCCCATCATCTTCCGATTCGCAGTCTCTTCGGCAGAATCCGCTTCACTCGTCCAAGCCTTGGATGCAGCGGCGCTCGCTCGACTCACGTTGTCCGCCATGTGGATCCTTTCACTGACCGTTGGAACGGTGTCCCTCACCTTGGCAGCAGGTGTTGTGGGTCGACTCCATGAAGGAACGGCCTCCTCGTGGCGTTGGCGCGTTCATGTTCCCATCACCTTGGTGATCATCAGCACCACGTGGATGGCAACAACAGGAGTTCGATGGCCCATGGCCATCGTTGTTTTTGGGGTGTTGGAGTGCGGGCTCCTGCCCTTTGTTCGACGGTCACCAACGGTGTGCGAGGAGGTGATGGACCAGATGGGTGCACGTCGCCGATTGATGGTGGTGGATTGTTCCTGCGAGGGAGCGTTAATTCAACCCGATGTTGCAGCACCACGGCCGTTTCTCCATCACAGGAGCACGGCCCTCTGTGCTTCATTGAAGGAGCGCGAGTCCGTTGTGGAACGGGCAAAAGACTTGCGCGTGACGGATGTGATCGTCGCAGGATGCACGTCTGCACCCTGTCCAGATGGGTTTAGGAGTGCTCTTCAGTCGGTTGGTTGTTCGCTCCGTGGCTTGGACGTGAGGCGTTCAGAGTTCGTTCGAACAGTCACGAATGCACGCGCAGCACGAGAACAACGGGATGTATTGTTGCATGGGTTGATCGACCCTTGGTCTGAAGCGAAGGCCGCAAGCCGACTCGACGAAGCCTTGACCGCCCTTCCTTCCTCCATTCGAATTGTGGACCGTCCGTTGACCATGGGCGTCAACGAGATAGCACGTCCTTGGGATGCAAACGGGAGCAGCATTCAAACGAATCCGCTACGGAGTTGACCGTGATGCGGTGGATCGCCTTGGCCTGTGCCACCGTGCTCATTGCATCAGGGACGGTGGTTCTCGTTGCTCCTGATCTGTTGGATTGGGTCGAGGCTCAACCTCCCCCGATTGATTCTGAACCGCTCTTGTCATGGCAGGGAGGAGAAAACGAGCGATGGTTCGTTGTGTTGGTTGACTTTGATGACGCAACAAGCAGCGGCACCGGAATCACCACAGGAACCGCGTCGTCGCTGCTTGAAAACGAGGTGGTGCCGTATTTTTCCGCGGCAGGTGACGGTTCCCCCCCCACCTTCGACATTCACCCATCTGTGCATCGCGCCTCGCTGCCATCGGAGGGCTATGGGGCCGACACCTCCCGTGGACGGGATACGGCCAGCGACGGAACCTTCCTTCCGTCGATGTTGGCAGAAGAGGTGTTGGCAAAGGTGGTGCCAGCGAAAGGATGGGATGCATACGACCTGAACGGCGATGGGACGGTGGACCGATTTCTGATCCTTCATACCTCCAAAGGGCAAGAATCGGGATCAGGGGGCAGCTCCCGCATCTGGTCACACTTCACACGATTGATGGACCCGATGGACGTAGATAGCGACACCACAGCGGCTCATTACACCATGGCTACACTTCGTGGTGGAACCGATGTCGTGGGCACGGTCGTGCACGAAATGCTCCACCAACTTGGAGCCGCAGACCTCTATCCTGTTCACGACCCTGCTTGGGCAGGCACATGGCATGGCTTGGGCGACTGGGACGTCATGGCCTCAGGAAATTGGAACGGAGAAGGCAGTTGGCCCGCACTCCCGACTTCAGCCACGGCCATGTTGACCGGACTCACCGAACCCCAGTGGGTCGACTTGGCGTTCCCTGTTCAACGTGAAGGCGCCTGCCTCGGCCCCACCGTCGAACTCCCTTCGCGTGCATCTGGAGGGTCGTCCATCGCAGTGAACTTGACCATACACCAAAGCGTCCACATGGAATTCGTTGGGGGTAACGCATACGACGACAGGTTGCCGGGACGCGGTGTGCTTGTGACCATCGCTGATTCCAGCATGCTCGATTCCTCACGCAACGAAGTGAACGTCGATCCAGCACGACCATACCTGATGGTCTTCGAAGCCGACAACGACAATGGTTTGCTCACCGGGAGGGACGATGGAACGGAAGGCGACCTGTTTCAACACAACACGACGTTTGGAGCGGAGGGGCGTGTTCTCTACGACCATACCGGAGTTCGTGTTCCGTGGACAGCACATGTCGCCGTGACCGATGAAGGTTCGAGCATCTCGTTCAGTGCACCGTCGTGCGGGCATGGGCTGAGCGTCGAAGGTACAGTCCATGGGTTGACCGCACTAGTGGGTTCCTCGGTACCGGTCACCCTCGTCAACACCGATGCGCCATGCCTGCTCACGTTCGACCTGTCGTATGACCTCGCAGGAAACATCGACATTGAATCAATGCTCGTGGATGTTGGCGCCCATGAGATTGATGTTCGACCACTCCAAGATCCGTCTGGCGACGTTGTTGACCGCTTGGAAGGCACGATGGGTTGTGGTGCGTCAAACATCTCCGTATCCTTGAGCGTCACCTTCCTCAATCGCACGCCAATTCAAGCCACGTTTGAATCGACCATTCCCCTCGAAAGCAGATCACAGATAACAGTTCAAGTGCCCTCGATTGGACACGGCTCGTCCACGTATTCTGTACTGGTCGAAGGGCCGCTCTCTCGAATCGCAACCACCGACGATGTTGTGCGATTGGATGATGATTTGACGCCGATCGATGTATCGATCGACCCTTCAGGACTGTTGGTTGTAGGGATGCTCGTTCGAGGTGAGGTGGTGTTGGTTGACCTCGATGGAACTCGAACCGAAGTGTCCGTCGTGCTTGTTGCTGGGGACGACGTTCAGAACAACGTGCTGGGTGTCGAACGCGTTTCATTGATTGGGGCACTGTTGGTGCTTCTTGGACTGTCGTTGCTCCTGCCAAGCAGGACTCCAAGAACTCCAAACAAGCATGACGGCGACGCGATTTCTGATGAGATGGGTGAATTTAATCACGGCCAGGTAGGGCACGTCGGATGGACAACCACCGAGCCGTTCCATCCACCTCAACGTCCGTAACCCAGGTCTTGTTGACACCTTCGGCAAGCCGAACGGCAAGGCAGACTTCTTCCCAGGTCGAAGGCCTTCTGTCCGCAGTTTGCACCAACCACGGAGCGTGGACGACGTCAATGTCATCGTCGTACACCCTCCATCGGCTTCCGAACTTGAATCCCGGACGGAGCAGGACCCCTTGCCGCATCAACACCAATGCGAGTTGGGCGTCGTTGGACAATGGAGCACCGTCCATGAGGTGAGCGAGAACTTCGGACTCTTCACGCCGCAAAATTCGACCGCTGGCGTGCGTTGTGCCAAGTTGAGGCCACGGCCATCGTTCAGAAATCAATGGAAGTCGATGCCCCTCGCCGCAAGGAACACGCTGTTCCCATGAAGATCGAATGCCTTCCTTGGATTCATGATCCAATGACTGCCATGTTGCTACGCTTCCTGAGAATTCCATTGTTGCCACGTGGTACATCGTCACGTCCATCTCTTCATCAATGACATACCATTCGTCGACCACGTCCATGCTTTCGGTTCGAACCGCACGTCGTGCGAGCGAGGCCCAATCCACATGCTGGGATGCTTCGGTCCATTCGCAACGAGCACGTGGACGTGCGGGAGGCTTGGCGTGACGTGACCAACGCACACCCCAAGCGTCCTCGAAGCCGTCCACCCTCTCGCCTGGGACCAGAATTTCGCCACCCAAGCGTGCTGTGTCCATAACAACGGCTTCCAACAAGAGCCTTGGGTTCATGCGCAGCCGCTCGTCGAGCCATGAGTCGGTGGGAAGAGGAACATGTCGATTCCAATGGCTGAACAGGAGCTCAATGTCGCTCAGTGCAAAACATCCGTCCGGCAATTGGAGACCAATCCTGCTTTTTTCGTGCAGCCGTTGACCAAGTTTGCTTGGAATGACCCACATCTGAAGCGCTTCGTTCCACGATGGTGGTCCCCAACGTTCAGCAGGCCCGTCTTCACGCGACCCAAGCGGTCGTGTTGGACGGACACGAGGCCGGAGGGTTCGCTTCTCCGCCATGAACCTCCGTGTTTCGGCACCGTCATAGAAGCGACGGAAGCGACAGCATCAAACACAACGCATCGATGCAGCGTCAATGGTCCCGGAGATGACAGACTTTCCGGTCCTCGACCGCGTGCTCGTCCATCTGCTTTTGCACGACATGGGCGACGTTCCATCCGACCCGGAACAACTCACACAGGCTGGCATCGCCTCGGGCGTTGGGGTGGAACGAAAACACGTTCCCCGTGCAGTTCGAACGCTTGCTGAACGAAACTGTGTGGTGATTGAACTGTCGCACGTCAACGGCGCACGCCAACGAAAAAGGCTGCATCGCCTCTCCGAACAAGGCCGTCGATGCGCGCGTGATTGCCTGAATCGTGTCGGACACGGGCTGGATGTGCATTCCCTCCTTGCATCCCCCTTGCGAACCTCGGCCAACGTCAACAACCCCGTCGATCGAATGATTGAATCTGCCGCAGAGGACGGAGTGATTGATGCAGAAGAACGTCGAAGGCTCCTTCTCGTCGCGTCGCTTCTGAACATACTTCCTGATGAATTGGACAGTCGCATTCGAGCGACGGGCGCCCTTGTTGAGGAGCCCATCGCACTGGATTTGACGGGAGAAGGCGCCCTCTGGCTTGCATGCCTTGAAACGGCCCTTGTTGATGGGACGGTTTCACCCGATGAACAGGCCCTTCTTGCATCGCTCGGAGCATCGTTGAAACTTACCGATGCTCATGTCGATGCTTGGCTGGTGTCCTTGCTGCACGACATGATGAAATGATTCAACCACGACGCCGTTGCATGGGCATGACCGATGCTGATCTTGAGGCCCATGATCGCTTGATGGGATTGGTGGGCAATTTGTCCGACCTGCCACAACGGGATGTTGTGTTGTTGGGCGATGTGATGCTTGACTGCTACATTCACGGCTTTGCGGACAACCTCAACTCGAGGGCCCCTGTCCCGGTCCTCAAAGAGACCTTTCGAGAGCAAGATGTCGGGGCGGCGGCACACGTTGCACGTGGACTGTGGTCGTTGGGGTTGCGCCCTTACCTCTACGGGGTGATCGGCGACGACGATGCAGGGGCAAGCATCTTGGATGCTTTGAATGAAGAACACGTCGACACAGATGGATTGGTCGTTTTGGAAGGCCGAACGACCACGGTCAAGACGCGATTGCTCGCCTCACGTCAGAGCCTCGTGACCGATGAGCAGTTGATGTTGCGATGGGACATCGAAGACGACCGTCCGATTCCAACCGAAGCCCTTGACTTGATGATCGACCAAGCGATTGCGCGCCTACCGGGCGCTGCTGCCGTGATCCTCTCGGATTATGGTCTGGGGGTCATCACGGACGAGGGAGCGACGCGCGTCATTGAGGCTGCGAAACAACACGGCGTGCCGGTGATCGCCGACCCGAAACTCACAGGGTTCCATCGAACGCGCGATGTCGATTGGGTCGTCATGCAATCGCATGGCCTTGAACTGATGCGACGAAGGCTCGGCGTCGATGGAGGACGGGATGCTGCTCAACAATTGTTGGTCGACCACGACTGGAAGCACCTCCTTGTCTTGGCGGGCTCAGATGGCGTTACCATCTACGAACACAACGGCAACGATGCGCACGTAGATTGCACGCTCTCCACGCTTCGCCAAATGATTGGGCTCATCGATGCAGCAGCCGTCGCCATCGCCGTAGCGCTCGCTGCCAATCTCGATGTAGAAGGGACCGCTCTCCTTGCCAACGCATGTTCAGAATGCATCCTTGGGGCGGACGGATACTCACGCTTTGCCTTGACCCGAGAAGACGTGATGGAGCGGCTTCGTGAGAGCGCGTGGAACTTGCAAATCTCAAAGCGGTGAAAACGTGAGCCGCTGGATTTGGCCGTCGACCGCGGACCTTGGCTTGCGCGTGATGGCACCGAACCTCGAAGTCTTGTTCCAAGAGGCGGCCCTCGGCATTCTTGAGGCGATGTCTCCCACCGTTCCAGAAGCCTTTCGAATCACGACAGGCGAATGGCACGCCTCGTTGCTCGACCGTGAAGGGGCGACCGACGATGATGTCTTGTTGCTTTCATGGCTCGACGAAGTCCTGTTCCAGGCTCAACATGAACACCGCTGGTTGGTGGACGTCTCGGTTGTGCTTCAGCAAGATTCCCTCGGCCGACACGTTCGGGCGATTGTGAGCCATACGGACGGCCGGGTCATCGAACGCTCGGTCGAGGTCAAGGCCATCTCAAGCCACGGTTTGCTGGTTCGTGAAGTACAGGAGCATCGGACAATTGTTGGTATCAACGGCGTGGTCCCCGACCTTCAAGGACCTGCGTGGTACGCTGACATTCTGTTGGATGTCTGAGGTGGGAGCGCCCCGGGTGGACGCTCGTCCCCATGGTCCGTGTCCACCAGCATTCTCCATCCCGGATCCCCACAGCACCCATGGCCCCAGGTAGGGCTGCTCCGTTCCCGGCCTGACCTGTTCCCCCGGTTATCCGATTCCCGTCTCCCTCCGGAGACGGTTCACAGCACCCGGGTCATGTGGGGGCGAGACATCAACGTCCGCTGGTGGGAGACCACGGGTCGGGTTCGCCGCCCCGGGGCATTCGGTCCGCCATGACGACGATGTGCGGTGCAGGGTACGCCGAGCTCCCCACCTATCCCACCATCCCTACGTGAGGGATGTATTTCAATCGCTCGTCGAGCTTTCCTCGTATTTGGATGGACACGATGTTTTTATGACCGTGGCGTGAACCACCCAAGATCCATCAATCTGGCCGAGCACGCCTTCGGCGTATATGGTCCGATTGTCATCGAGACCGTTGGATACGCTGGCGTCCAAAAATGAGATCGAAAGGGTTCGAAAACCATCGCCAATCAAAAACACGGACGATGCATTGTCAATGCTGCCGTCCACCACCTCGCCCCGTACAGCGACCTTCGTCCCGACCACTGGGGAGGCCAACAGTTCCTCGACGGTCATGGTGGGTGTCGGTGCATCCACCAACATGGTGCCCACGAGGCCAAGGGTCACCACGAGGCCGACCGCCAGCAGCCGAACACGCCGTGTGAGCATGGTTCCACCTCATGCGGCTCCAATATCAATCGCGCGTTTCGGCCAGCGCGTGATTCACAGAGCGAATCAGAGAAAGTCCTTCGAACACAAAACCTGAGTATGCTTGGACAAGGTGGGCTCCGGCTTCGATTTTTTGCCGCGCATCTGCACCGGACATGATGCCCCCGACGCCAATGATAGGCCACGTCCCACCCGTGTGGCCAGAAATGCATCGAATCATCTCGGTACTCCGGTCGGACAAGGGGGACCCAGACAGGCCGCCTTGCTCCAACAACACCTTTGCATCACGGGACCGTATGGCGATCGGGCGAGTCACGGTGGTGTTTGAAACCACCACGCCATCGCAGGCCGATGCTCGTGCGACGTCCACGAGGCGTAGCAGTTCGTCATCGCTCATGTCCGGTGAAAATTTGACGAGCAACGGCCGAGCGACATCCACGCCCTGGTTCAGGTCACTGCAGATGATTCGAAGCGTCGAAAGCAATGTTGCAAGTGTGGATTCGTGCTGAAGGTCCCGTAAGCCAGGTGTATTCGGTGATGAGACGTTCACTACGAATCCATCGACGACTGCGTGCAACGCACGCATCGAAGTGGCATAATCGTGAACGGCATCCTCGTTGAGGGTGATTTTTGATTTTCCAAGGTTGGCAAAAAGAGGGGGGAGATAGGTGTTTGAACGCCTGACGCGGAGAATCCGCTGCGCAACACGAAAGCATCCATCGTTGTTGAATCCCATTCGATTGATGAGAAGCCGCTGCCCATCGACGCGGAACATTCGAGGTTTTGGATTCCCGGGCTGTGCATGCGCGGTAACACCTCCAATTTCGATGAATCCTAGTCCCAATGTTGCCCACCCTCGCAACGCCTCGGCACGCTTGTCCATCCCTGCCGCCAGGCCAAATCGGTTGGGGAAGTGAAGGCCCCACAAGGTGATGCTCGCTTGTTCTTTTGGTGCGAACGAACGACGAAGGATCATTCTGCCAACGGGTGTGAATGCGGCGATTCGCAAGGAGCGAAGGGCCAGACCGTGGGCACGCTCTGAACCAACAAATCGGAACATGGGGAGCACCAATCGACGGTGCACCCAACCCATGATGATGTGTCACCAACGGTATCCTTCAATGCTTGCGGGGTTTCGGGGGTTCATGCAGCCGAACCATCCAGCATGGGGCGCGGTCAGGGAAGCCGCTCGCCGCTTGTTGCGAAGCGACCGCATTGAACTCCATCTGCCATACGACTGTGTCGAACAAGGAGTGCGCCTCATCAACCACATCATGGAAAACAACCCTCGGCAGGTGGACATTCCAACGGTTCGTGAGGACGATGAGCCAAGCATCCAATCCGACGGAAGGCTGCTGGTCTCATGGTCCGATGGACGCTCGCTTGGGACCCTGCTTTTCCCTGCAGAAGGCGCATTTGCTGCTACCATGCCGCACGTTCTCACGATGGCCCACGACCTTGTTGAGGCGGGTTACCCCGGTTGCCTCGGATGCGGTGGCCCCGGAATCGAAGACGACTGGAGCGAGGTGAAATGGAGGTCGCTGCACTGAACCTATGCGTTCAAGTAGCCTCGCCCGTCGAGGTGCCGCCATGACGGTGGTCGTTCTCGCCGAGAAGCGGAGCGTCGCAGACGACATCGCCAAGGTGCTCAACGTTTCAACGTCCGAAGAGCATGCTTGGGTTTCAGACGACGTGATCGTCACGTGGGCCGTCGGACATCTCGTCGGACTGAAATTTCCCGAGGATTATGACCCAGAATTCAAGAATTGGCACAAAACCATCGACAGATTGCCCATCGTTCCTGATGTCTTCGAGTACAAGGCCCTTGGTGGACGGACGAGGAAACAACTTACGGCCATCACGCGGTACATGAAGGACAAATCTGTGACGGAACTCGTCAACGCCTGTGACGCTGCACGTGAAGGAGAACTCATTTTTCGAAGCATTGTAGAGCATGCCGGCATCACCACCCCGACCACACGTATGTGGCTCCAATCCATGACCTCCGAGGCCATTCAATCCGCATGGGAGCGGAGGCGCCCAGCGCACGAATTCGATGCGTTGGGGGATGCGGCTCGGTCTCGCTCGGAAGCAGATTGGATCATTGGAATGAACGGTTCACGGATTGGAAACACCTTTCTGAAAGGGCGTCGCGAACGAACCACGATCAGCCTCGGTCGGGTTCAAACAGCAACCTTGGCCATGATTGTTGATGAGGAACTCGAAATTTTGGGGCACGTTCCACAGCCCTTCTGGCAGGTCGAAGCCGAGGTATCGGCCGGTGGGTCGACCTGGACGGCGCGATGGCAGCGACGAAACCACGTGTCCGACGAGGATCGCCCCGAATACAAGCCTCAACGCATTCTCGATGCCCGTGAACGCGACGACGTCGCGAGCGAGGTACTTGATGGTGGCAACGTGAGCGTTCACGTTTCTGAACGTGAGAAAAACGAACAACCACCGCTCAATTTCGACCTGACAACATTGCAGCGTACCGCCAACAGCCTGTGGTCGTGGTCATCAAAACGTACCCTTAGCATCGCACAAGACTTGTATGATCGCTACAAGGTGACAACCTATCCAAGAACGGATTCGAAGCATTTGCCGAGCGACATGGGCGAAAGCATCGATGCGGTTCTCACGGCCTTGAACGGGACGGAATACGGGGAGCTTGTTCAGTTCCTTCGGGATGATGGATTAAGGAATGAATCCAGGAACATGGATGATTCAAAGGTGAGCGATCACCATGCAATCATCCCCACGGGTATCGTCCCTCAGAGCATGCCTCCAGAGCACATACGTCTTTACGACCTCATCGTTCGACGGTTCCTTGCTTCGTGGGCTGACAAGTCAACGTGGCGCGTGGAAACACGAACCGCATCAACCGAATCGTATGACCTTGTTCGAACCGTTGAACATCTCGAAGACGCAGGATGGCGGAGAATGATTCCAAAATCCGCTGCCATTCCAGATGGCTGGGGGACGGTCTCTGACGGGGCTACGGGCACGTTGGCTGATGTGACGTTCGAAGAAGAGGCTTCGAAACCAAAGAATCGATTGAAAGAAGCTGGCGTGCTTCGTTTGATGGAAAATGCGGGAAAATACATCGATGACGATGATTTTTCCGAGGCGCTGAAGGACCGCGGCATTGGCACGCCTGCCACCCGTGCAGAAACAATTGAGAAATTGCTCGAACGACAGTACATTCGGAGGTCTCGCAGCGGCCACATCAGTGCGACACCCATCGGTATTCGCATCATCGACGTGCTTCGACGGATCGGCGTGGACTGGCTCACCTCTGCTGAATTGACCGGAGAAATGGAGCACGTCCTGCTGAACGTCCAGCGAGGACGTACAGCACGGTCGACCTACATGACGGACATCGTCGAACGAACCACCGACATGGTCCACAGGATCAAAACCCATGACCGGAGCACCTTGTATCTACACGACCCCTCACTCGGGTCCTGCCCCTCCTGTGGGGCAGATGTGATGGAAACTACGTTGTCGTATCAATGCGTCAACAACGTCGGGGCTGACGAAGGATGCCCGTTCATCTTCTGGAAGGACACCAGCGGTCGATTTTTCGACAAAACCACAGCATCGCGCTTGATTGCGCAAAAAAGCATCGAATCGCTCCACGGATTTTTCAGCAGGACCGACGAAGAATACGAGGCGACGGTCTCGATTGACGGTGCGGGGAACGTACGCACCCAAGGAAACGGAGCCGGTGCTGTTGCTGCATCTGACGAAGCCGTCGGTGCCTGCCCAGTCTGTTCAGACGGGACCGTTCGATCTGGAGCAGATGGATTTGGTTGCGATGCCCAAGGTTGTTCGTTCCGTGGCATCACTGCAGTCATGTGTCAGCACGTTGTGAGCAACCAGGAGGCACGGGCCATCATTGCGGAGGGCCGATCACCGCTGATTGAGGATTTCGTCTCACGTCGAGGAAAGCCATTCAAGGCCTACTTGGTTCTTGAAGGAAACAAGGTCAGTTATGAATTTCCTCCTCGTGAAGCCGCCGCGGACGCCACCAAATTCGAGGTCGTTGAAGGGACGGTAGGGGTCTGCCCTCGGCATGGCTGCGACATCATTGAGACACCAACGCATTTCATGCCTGCATCGGGTGGCACTGGGTGCAAAATCTCGATTGCCCGAGAACTGTGCAAGCGTGAACTCACGAGGGAGGAGGCCAATGTGCTCATCGAAAAAGGGGAAATTGGACCATTCAGTGACTTGATTTCAAAGAAGGGAAACCCGTTCACGGCTGTGGTTTGGCTGAACAAGGCTGAACAGGCACGCTACCGATTTGCGAAGCGCGAGTGAGGCTGCAGCACCACCTTCTTGGACGGCATCCCCTCCTCTGGAAACATGGACGCCGACGTCGTCATCGTCGGCGCCGGTCCAGTCGGTGCGCGAATGGCGACCGTTTTGGCTGAGCGAGGATGTAGTACACTTGTCTTGGAAGAGCACCTGAGCTTGGGCAGGCCCTTCCAATGCGCCGGCTTGATCAACCCTGCCGCGATGGACGCCGTTGGTCTTCAGTCAACGATCCTTGCAAGCATCGATGGTGCGACCATCCATGGTCCAATTCAAGCCAAAGTGGACGTTGGGGTTCCTGGCCAACCACGAACGTTCGCCGTGTGCCGCAATCGCTTCGACGAAGGTGTAATGCACCAAGCCTTGGCAGCAGGAGCACGCCTCAGGCTTGGTTGTGCTGCTCGTGGTGCCGTCCCAGACGAGGATGGGTGGAGCATCACGACGGAGTTGGAACATGGCACCCATGAAACATTGAGGACTCGATTGCTGATTGGGGCCGATGGTGCACATAGCCGCGTTCGACATTGGATGCGGGCAGGCCGTCCCTCGGAGATGATGATCGGGGCTCAGGTCGAAATCACGGGTTTCGATGGGAGAGAAAACTGGTTGGAGATGTTCACTGGACAGGACGTTGCACCCGGATTTTTTGCATGGGCCATTCCGACAGGATTTGGAACACATCGTGTTGGATTGTGGGGTCGCATTGACCATAGTACCTCAAAAGCAAGCGTCGAGCATCGTTTGAGCCATCTGCTGAGGACGTCGAGGCATGCCGACCGTTTCTGCTCGCACACCGTCGTCGCGCGCTATTGTGGACCCATTCCCGCAGGGATGGTGAAGCGGATTCATGGGGCACGAAGCCTGCTGATTGGGGACGCGGCTGGTCTGGCCAAACCGACAACTGGAGGCGGTATTGGACCGGGATTTGAACAAGTAGCAACCATCGCGGATGCGCTCGCCGATGCCATTCACTCAGACCAACTCGACCTCAGGTCCTTGGGGAAGGTGGTCAAGCCATTGGAGCGGCTCCGTAAGGACCAACGACGCGCACGTGCCCTGCGGAACCTCTTCCTCACCGAAAGCGACGACGCCACACTTGAATCCCATATTCGAACCTTCAGCGAACATCGTGTTCTCGAAATGATTCATCGGCTCGGCGATATCGAACACCCGATTCCGCTTGGCGTGGAGATGTTGAGAAAAGTTCCAGCCTTTCGTCCATTAGCGGTGCGCGCTGGTTGGGCTGTTTTGACGGCATGAGGTGCGAGTCATGGGACAGTTGCGCGTCCGCTTTCCGCCCTTTGAATCACGTCGACTCAACCCGTCCGACCTGCCTGTGGTCCATTCGACGACACCTTCGAACGTGGGAGGTAACGTTCGGCTTGAGAGTCTCGATGGCTGGTTGATTGAACGTGTTGTCGACCAACCCGCCATCGATGGAGAGATATGTCCGGAACCTTGGCCACGCATGGTTACGGTCCAACGTACCGGCTGGTATCTGCAAGCCCACCCGATGCATCGAATCATCCGAAAGGCCATCGACGGTATTGCGCTTTTGATGCTGTTCACGCTGCTGTACCTCTTCCTCTCCCCTGGACTGGAGCTCGTTGGGGTGGAAGCTTGGGGGACGAAATCCGTCCGACTGGGTTTGCTCGATTACCCAATTCTTGGTTTGGTTGTGGTACCCATCATCATGCTCCCGCTTGTGTTACGGGTTGGGATCAACGTGACCGAATTGAGAAAGCAGCGGAACCTCATGGGCGATCAGAACCTCGATATCGATGTTCACATCGAGTCCGACTCCTCATCGCATCCAGCTGCCATGCACGTGCGTGGAAGCATGGCCGCATTCGCCACGCATGCATCCCTCGCTGTAGGCATCCTTCCTCCACAACGCCGGCGCGTGCTCGACCTCCTCCAACGTCGAGCCAACGGCCAGCCGCCCCCCGGCATGACGACGGAAGTTCTCGGACTGGAGGCCCCATTGGACGACGGAACAGGCCTCGGAGAGGATGCACCAATGCAGCATCCTGGTTGGCCAGGAGGTTTGTACCTCCGTCCAATGAGGCTCGGCGACGAAGGGCCGTGGGCGACGGTTGTCCACGATGGACCAACCTTCCTCCACCCACCCGAGGGTCCATGGCCCGGCACCGTGTACGATGACATCGTCTTGATTCATTGGGAAGTGGTGCTTCGCTTCGCTCATCCGAAGCATGGAAAGTTGCTTCACGTAACGCCCATTCGGATGCCATGGCCTGCAGGTCATGCAGAACATATCATCATCGAGGCACGGGATGGGCGAGTTGAGCTCTCTTCCCACGAACCGATACGTTGAGGTCGTCCCTGCTACAACGACATCCATGAAGCAGAGGGCCGTCCCCATCCTGCTTGTTCTCCTTATGTCGCTGACAGGTTGCTTTGGATTCCTAGAAGCAACACCTGCGGATGACGTGGAGGACAACATACCCGAAATCCACGTCGTCGATACCGAATGGCAGTTGAGCGGTCCATCCGCGATGGTTGCTCCTGGTGAAGTCATGGTGTTCGTGATCAACGGCATGGAATCACTCGATGCAACGATGGTGAACATTGGAGACGTGACGCTTCTTCGAGACGACGGAATTGACATCGAAGTGGAGCAAGCTTTGGTGTGGTCTTCGCAACCTACCATCGCAATTGAAGCGCCCTCACCCGGCGCCTATGAGGTCAACATCGTCGTTACCCCTCAAACAGACGTTGCCTTTGCCACGGGTGCAATGGTCAGGTTGACCACATCCTTTGCTGTTCGGCAGGATGGCCTGCGGCTGCTCCTCCCAACCAACGCGCAAGTGGAGTCCAACGAATTCACAATCGAAGGCAGCATCAATCCGCCATCAACCAGGACCATGCACGACTTGGCACGCGTTCGTTGCACGGTCTCGGTGAATCTCGGTGAGGAACGAGGGACGATGGGACTGTTCGTCTCACAAGATTTCACGTTCCGTTTGACCACACAGGCCGAGGATGTCGCCAGCCCTATCGTGGTTCGAAGCGTCTGCGTAGGACCTGTTGACACCGTCGTTCTCGAAGCAGCCGTGAACGTGCTTCATGAAACCGTGACGTCCGATTCCGACGGAGATGGTGTTCAGGACGGTATCGATCGATGCCCCAATGGCGTGGGAGCGGACGATGGATGGGCCAGCACGGAAGCAAGCGACAAGGATCAGGACGGTTGCCGTGACCTCGATGAAGACCCTGACGACGACAACGATAGTGTGAACGACGAGGAAGATGGCTGCACTTCGCCTTCGGGATGGAGGTCCAACACCACCACAGACCACGACGAAGACGGATGCGATGACCTCACCGAAGACTTCGACGACGACAACGATGGGGTCGACGACAGCAGTGACCTTTGCCAGGTGGGCTCAACATCGTGGACCAGCCATGCGACGACGGATTGGGACGCGGACGGTGGCCGTGATTCCGACGAAGACGACGACGATGACCAAGACGGATTTTCCGATGCTGAGGACGGTTGCCCGCTCGGCCAGTCATGGTGGGTTCCTTCGAACATCTCCGACTGGGACACGGACGGCTGCCGAGATGTCGATGAAGACGCAGACGATGACAACGACGGAGTCGATGACAGGCATCTCAATGGAACCATGGCAGACCTCTGCTCTCAAACTCCACGGACCGAGACGCCAGACAGCGATGGCTGCGGTCCTTCACAACGCGATACCGACAACGACGGTGTGTCGGACGATATCGATGCCTGCCCCACCACCCTCCTGGGGGTTGATGTGGATGCACAAGGATGCGAGGACCGAGACGGGGACGGCATCCATCGGCAGAACGATGCATGTCCCAATTCGCCTCTGCGTTGGACGATTGATGACGAAGGTTGCGCGGTCGTTCAGCAACCCGTCCTCTGGACCGACAGTGCAAGCCTCAATGGGCCCATGCAAGCCGTCCCCGATTTTTCTGTCGCGACGCTAAACGGTACACTCACATTTTCGGACCTTTGGGATGGCCGGTCCACGTACGTGTTCCTGTTGATGAAGACGACGTCACAAGGTTCGACGGCGTCAACCTTCACCATGAACCCCGGCAGTTTGATTCGAATCCTCCCCGATGGCGCACACCTTGTGTACGGTTCATTCGACACTTCCTACCACCAACAGGTGGTTGACCGAAAAACCGATGTTGAGCAAAAACTCACACCATTGGAGCAAGCCGAATGGGCGTCGCGAATCCATTACATCGACATCGACTTGAGCTCCGCAGGAGGGGGCTTAGGCGACGCCCTCACCGCGCTTTCGGAGCCTGCGGGATTCGGGATTGACCGGTTTCAGCGTCTCCGTCAATTTGGATCGACCTACACGTGGAACACCGCATCAACATCCTACGATCCGCTTCATTACGCACATGAAGCTTGGATGTGGTCAACGGAATTCCCCGTTGAATTGCGAAGGACAGATCCTGGGGTTGAAGCCATCGATTTGATGTTCAGCACGCAACATCAAGGAGGGTGGGGCAGCGGATTCACATCATCGATGAATGCGACCTTGAACCTCCAGCATGACCTCAGCACCTACGACACGCTCGAGGTGTACCATGAGCATGCATGTGCTGAACGGCGTGACAGGTACCAAACAAGTACCGGCGGTTATGCTGGGTGCCATGAATGGGATTACGAAGCGAACCTGATGATCTGCGAACGAGGAAACAGTTCCTCGTGTTCGACGGAATTCTCCAGATGGATCACAACCTACGGGAGGGAAGGGCGTTGGCTGACCAACATCACGCCGTACCTGTTCATGCTTGAAGACGGCGACGCTCGTCGCTTCCTCTACAAGGGGGCAAATGGAGGGGCGTTGACCATCACGCTGCTCTTTTCACGCTGGAGTGACTCTGGGGAGGGTCACCGTCCTGACACGGCCACGTTTGGTTTCACTGGGGGCCAGTTCAATGGAAGTTACAACGATCCTTCGTTGTACGTTCGAGAACGGACGATCACCATCCCAGCCAACGTCAGTCGAGTCCAGATTGTCGCGACCATCACCGGCCATGGGTTCCAGGTCGATGATGCCAATTGTGCCGAATTTTGCGACCATGAACACCACTTCACCATCGGTCAGCACTCAGGCTACGAGTGGCATCCCATTGTGTACAGTTCAACGGGATGCGAAGATTCAGTGCAAGACGGTGTTGTTGCAAACCAATTCGGTTCGTGGCCGTATGGGCGCGCTGGATGGTGCGCTGGGATGGACGTCAAGCAATGGACCCTCGACATCACCTCATGGGTGACCGCTGGGTCGACGGAGACGTTGACCTATCGCGGATTGTTCAACGGCGCGGAATACGTACCGACTGGCGAAACGAGTCAAACTGGGAGGCGAATTCACGCAGAAATTTGGATCGTCTATGACGTGGCACTGCCCTCACGCTGAGGACACCTTCGGAGGAGGCGCAGGAACGTGTCCTCCTTGCACGGCAGGTGTGGCCAGCCGCTCGTACCGGCTGTTTCGGCGTCGAGGCGTCCACCCAGCCCGTTGAATAGAGCGTTGTAGTTCAACTTCACTTGCTTGAATTTTGCTGGTCCCTGATGCGGAAACGACGTTTTCTTCCATCATGGTCGAACCTGCATCATCGGCACCCGCCAACAGAGCGAGTTGCGCGACGTCGACACCCATTGTGGGCCATGAGGCTTGAATGTGGTCGACAACGTCCAACACCAAGCGGGCAATGGAGAGGTGACGTAAGTAGTCGCTTGGCCCCGCACCAAGGGTGATTTTGTTCGTCCCCCGATTACGACGACCAAAGGAATTGGATTCCAACTGGACAGGCCATGCGATGAACGAGGTGAAGGGAAGGGCTCCGTCTCGAAGCGCCCGGTCTTGCATCGAGCGAATGCGAAGCAAGTGTTCAACGCGCTCGGCTGCACCTTCGCCAAATCCAAAGACGTTCGTGGCGCTTGTGACGAGATGAAGGTCCTGTGCTTCGGACATGATTCGAATCCATTGATCCGGGCCCCCCTTTTTGGGTGAGACGTCTTGGCGAACACCTTCCACCAGCATTTCTGCTCCACCTCCAGGTAATCCATGCATGCCCGCTTCTTTGAGAAGCACGAGAACTTCACGGGTGCTTAGGCCTGCTACGTCGGCCATGCCCTGAATTTCAATTGGGCTAAAACAATCCAAATCGATGGTCGGATGCCGCTCTCGCATCGTATGGAGCAACTCAAGGTACCACGTGAATGGGAGGTTGGGATTCACCCCTCCTTGCATGAGAACCCTGACGCCATCGATGGCCTCCAATTCTGACAACCTGGTCGAAATTTCATCAAATGTTTGGGTGTACTCCTCCTCATGCCCTACTGGGCGATAGAAGGAGCAGAATTGACAGTTGATGGTGCATGCGTTGGTGTAGTTGACGTTGCGATCGATGAGGTATGTAACCTCGTCTCCAGGAACCTGTGCTCGACGACGTTTGAGCCCGGCTTGCATCAATGCGTGAAGCGGGGCTTGCTCGTACAGGACCACCGCCTCGTCAGCAGACAGACGTACGCCCGTGGGATCGTCCAGGGCCCACGTCGCCTGACGCTCGAGGATTGACCTCCACATGGTCACGACCCCATGATGGCCTCGATGTCCTCGATGGTTTTGGGACAGTCGGAGGTAAGAACGACAGGCCCCTCATCGGTGATCAACACGTCATCTTCGATGCGGATGCCGATGTTGGCATAACGTTCAGGGCACGTGACATCTGGGCGCCAAGCACCAAAGTACAACCCCGGCTCAACCGTGATGACCATGCCTTGCTCAAAGGGGCGGGCTTTCCCTCCCGGTGAATACACGCCTACATCATGAACGTCGAGTCCAAGCCAGTGCCCTGTCCCATGCATGTACCATTGGAGGAGTTGACCATGCTCCATATCGAGCGCCTCTTCGAGGGTTTGGTCGATCACACCAAGGGAAATGAGCCCCTCCGCAAGCACCCGACGCGCGGCGGTGTGCGGTCCATCGGACGGGCGGCCAACGATGCATTCAGCGATCGCGGCTTCTTGAGCAGCCAGAACGATGTCGTAAATCTCCCTTTGAGCGTCGCTAAATCGTCCTCCAATCGGCCATGAACGCGTGATGTCAGAGGCGTAGCCGTGCACTTCTGCACCGGCATCGATCAACACCACGTCTCCGTGTTCGCAGGTCGCGTTGTTCACGGTGTAATGAAGGATCGTGGCGTTCTCACCGCAGCCTACGATGGACGGGTACGCCCATCCGTTGGCCCCGCCGTAAACGAAAGCACCTTCGATGACGGCCTGAAGATGACGCTCGTTCAAGCCGTGGTGGGGCAAACGCATGGCGGCAACGTGGGCTCGAGCGGAGATGTTCGATGCATGACGCATCCACTCAATTTCTGCAGCAGATTTGCGAAGGCGCAATTCAGCGAGTCGTTCAGACGGGTCCTCAATGCTGATTGGACCTGTACCATGGCGTTGACGTGCACGGGATCGCCCAAGCACATGTGCATCAACGAGCGCGTCCAAAGCACTGTCGATTCCACGACGCAACATGACGACTTTGCACGAATCGAGCAGGGGCTCGAGAACGGAGGTTCGGTCCAACGCGTTATGCGCGATGTCAACCACACCTGATGATTGAGCCCCTTCCATACCCGGACGACGGCCCTCCCAAATTTCCATCAACGTGTCCTTTGGTTGAACAAAGAGCCCCCACGACCACGAACCGTTTCGATGCACGGCGTAGGCCGTAGCGTCAGGGTCCTCCCATCCGGTCAAGTACAGCAAATCAGACGACGTTCGGTACCGGTAGTGAACGTCGTTCGAATGAACACGCTCTTCAGGAGACGGAATGAGCACAAGGGTCTCGGTGCTGAGGCCTGAGGTGAAGCGCTTTTGGCGTGCCTTGAACTCCCCTGCAGAAAACGGAGCCGGAGCGGGGGGGAGGTCCTCAAACACCTCACTGTACATGGCCCCGGGTCACGCTTCGGTCCTATCAACCGTTGCTCCAAAACCATCCTCTTCAGAGCCAACACCTGGCCACAACGGAATCTGCTGTTGAACCATCGTGCGCCTCGCCAGAACCAGCAAACCAAGAACGGACATTCCAACCAGCAAGGACAGGGACCCAAACCATCGTTGTTCACCGAGCGGAATGGGCTGGTCGTCTTCAATCGTCAAGGAAAAAGCAACTTCAGTGCTCGCGCCATCGTTGTCAACAACTTCAACGCGTACGGTGTGGAGTCCGTTGTCTTGGAAATCCGATTGCGTAAGGAACGGCCGGTCGACGATGCGGATGTTGTCATCAATCCACCACACGAAGGTCAACGTGTCGACATCGGTGACAGAATCCGTCGAACCTGAAGCGTTCAGTTCAAACAGACCCGAAGCAGGGAGAACAAAATGCTCACCCGAAACGACGAGACGACCGTCCAACCGGAGGTCGATCTCAGGGGCCAGGTTGCGAACGAAAACGTCAGACTGCCCTTCATTTCGGTGGCCAACGTGATCGATCACCTCGATGCTGATGATGTACGAACCGGATTCTCTTGGTATGAAACGAAGTGTGGTGCCATCGAAGGACATGCTCGATGCCTGCAGATACACGCCAGAAGGGGAGCGGACGGCCATGTCGGAGACCGCCACCAGCCCGCTGTCGAGGTCCTCAGCGAACAGCAGGATGCGGAGTTCATTGTCCTTGAAGCCGCTTTGGGGAGCATCGATCTCGACCGTCGGTGCGTCATCATCTAGCAACAACACAAAGGCTACGGCATCCGTGGATGCAAGGAGTGAATCCGTCACAACGAACGAGGATACGTTCCACAGGCTGTGGCTTGACCATGCTGACCATCGGAGATCCAGGTGCGGACCGTCACCATCCACCACAACCGGCACCTCGACGGTCGTCGATTCTCCTTGGCACACGCCGTTTGAAGTTGAAGGACACCGAAGACCGTGAGCGCTGAGGCCGGATGCTCGTCCGGGGGGTAGGACGAGATCAAGGGGGAGCGTCGCGTTTACGCCGTCGATCATGGAGACAAACTCCGTCGGTGGCTTTTGCCAAACAGGCCTCCAAGCAACAGGTGAGCCAAGATAGACGATGAGGTTCGAACTCAATTCTTCGTTCGTGATCATCAAACTGCACGTGCAATCCATGCCTGCAATGTCAATGCTCAACGTCCACATCCAGCGATCTTCCCCGTCGGGGTGAACCTCATCGAGGTATTCGCCTGTGGCAAGGGGGTGCTGAGGATCACCATCGAGGTCGTACAACAGCCAAGCGGCACCATCAAGGGGGACGGTGCTCCAACCGCTCACGTTCAGGTGGGCTCCACCCTCTGAGAAACCCTGAATTTGGTCGTAATGGACTCCGCGATGCACGGCCTCTGTGGAGGCCGTTGGAACCAAAGAGGTGGCCACAAGGAGGATGACGCAGGTCAGGAGGGCTGACCTACGAACCATGTGCAGGTCGCCTCACTCGCTGAACGGATCGCAAAGTTGGCCTTGACCGGGGAAGGATACAGGGTTGCGCGGGTTGGTGTCCCACTTGTACTCACAATAGTTCACGTGGCCATCGCCGTCAGTATCCACCATTCGGTCGGCTGCATCGAAAGGATCGAACTCGAAGTGGTACTCCCATCCTGTGGCCATGCCATCCTCGTCGTGGTCTTGGTAGTAGACTTCCGGACCATCGTTCCAATCGTCACCGTCGGTATCGTTCGTGACCGGGTCGGTGCCGTTTTCAAACTCCTCGAAGTTGGTGTAGTTCTCAAGATTGGTATAGAAGCGCACACCATCGGGCGAATTTGGATCAATGTGGCATGCACTGTTCGTTGGGTCGTTGTATCCGGGGCAGTACTTCTTGATCAAACCCGAACGGTTCAATCCATCGTGGTCGGGGTCCTCTTCGCCATCGTTGATGCCGTCCAGGTCACTGTCGGCCATGGAGGGGTCCATGACACCGCGTGCACCGGAAGAGGCCAGCGACAAATTGTCAGCCAAACCACGGATCAACGCAAGCTGGCTGTACGTGACTTCCCAACCGTCAGGAAGGCGGTCTTGGTCGGTGTCGTCGTCAACGGGGTTGGTGTTCCAACGGTCTGGGGCCTCTGCAGAGTTCATCAGCGAGTCGTTGTCAACGTCGTAGTCCGCATCGGCGAGGGAGTCGAGGGAAGGGTCGAGGGCCCATCGACCGTTGCATCCATTGCACAAGGCGTTGGAAGGAATGGAGAAACCGCTGAGGTTCATTTCCCAAATCTCAAACTTGGCTTCGAGCACGAATCCGCCAAGGAAATTCTGCCACATGTAACCGCCGGGTTCCATGAGGCAATTGTTGTTCTGTGTGGATTCGCAACCGGGCCGGTTCCACGTGCTGGCTGCGACCCAGAGGCTGTGAGAATTGGTGTTGTCTTCGGTGGACTTGACCTGCATCTCCCAACCGTCGAGCATGCCGTCGGCATCGGTGTCGTTGATGAGGGGGTTCGTTGGCTTTTGGAACGGCCTCGGGACAAACAGCACCTCCGCTCCGTCTTTGAGGCCGTCGTCGTCGGTGTCGGACTTGTTGGCGTGGGTCAAGAAGTTGTCCTGTCCAGCAATCACTTCCTCGCCGTCTTCAAGTCCATCGTTATCGGTGTCGAACATACAGGCATCGGTGAAGTATGACTCGCCTTCCCACATGAAACCGGAAAGAGCCTCTGCTTGGTCGCCAAGCCCGTCTCCGTCCGTGTCGGGATTCGAGGCGTTTGAGCCCATGTCACACAGACTGTCAAATTCGGTGAAGTCCGAAAGCCCGTCCGCGTCGGTGTCGTACAGGCCAGGGTCGCTGGTGACGTGGATTCGCTGAACGCCAACGTTGACCACGAGGATTTCCCATCCCATGACTTCAATGCCGTCCAGCAAGCCATCTCCGTCCGTGTCGGCCACCAAGGGGTCCGTGGACCGACCGTCAACGATACCGTCGCCATCCCGATCGCGCGCGTTGTATTCCATGACGTTCGTGAACTGCTCTTCGGGTTCGACGATTTCCATCCATACATCAAGCCGTGATTCAATCACGTCGCCGAGCGCCACATGGATGGCGTAGACGTAGCCGTCCACAGGTGCCGTGAGCAACACGGTTTGCTTGTTGCCACCTGCAAGGGTGACTTGACCGCGTGCTACGGTCTGGTTCGCCGTGACCCAATCGTCAAGATCAACATCCACTCCGATGACCGTCACCGAATTGACGAGACCAGGATACGTGACGGCGCCGTCACCGTCAGCATCCCAACCGTCCCTGTCCGGGTCTTCGTCGCCGTTGCTCCCGTCTCGAGGGTGGAGACCGTTGCTCGATTCCCAGCCATCTGGCATCCCATCAAGGTCGGTGTCAATTCGCCAAGGCGATGTGAAATTGGTTGGGCCAAAGGTTTCTGCGACACGGTATTCTTCCAAGTTGTTTAATCCGTCTTCGTCCCAGTCACCGTAAGCATCGGAGGCGTTCGATGGGTTGAGCAGTTCATCGTTGGCACCCGTTGGATGTACATTTGCGTGAGAGTAACAGAACTCAAAGCCGTCGGGCATGCCATCGCCATCCGTATCCCAGTCCGACGGACCGTTCAGGAATCCGTCGCCGTCCATGTCTTGCAGGAACCATGTGTCGTCCATGTTTTGGAAGGGCGCAACACGGCTGATGGAGGTGATCAGGGGGACGTTGCAATCTTCCCCTGTGCCAACAAAGAGTTCCACGAGTTCGCTCGACACCTCGACGATGTCTTCGATGAGGTGCTTGTCCGAGTCACGTGAGGTGGGGTTAGTACCGTAGCCCTCTTCCACCCAATTGGGCAACCCGTCGTCGTCGCTGTCCAAGACGCTGTCGCATGAATGCTCTCCGAGGGCATTGCCAAGCTCATTCCATGATGGCGTAGACTCATCGTCGTCGTAGCGGTCCTGAAGGGCTTCCTCTGTCCCTGGGTCGAGCAGGGGGCAATCCCAGTTTCCGGAGAGCGGGTTGAACATCACGATGACACCTTCAGGAGAGGTGGCTTCGAAGGTGTAGGTTGCTTCCCAACGGTCGTTGAGCCCATCGTTGTCCGTGTCAGCACGCTGTGGGTCAGTTCCAAGTTCCTGCTCCATGGTGTTGGTCAATCCATCACGGTCAGGGTCCCCGTTCGGACCGTCGTTGGGGTCCGGCCATGCGTCTGTTTCGTTTTGCTCGCTGGCATCGTCAACGTTCTCTGCGGAACCCGGATCCGTCATGAGGTCGTCCGATTCACCGTTGTCCAAGGGGTTGAGGCCATGCTCCACTTCCCACCCGTCCGACATGCCGTCTCCATCGGTATCAGGGTCGTTGATATCGGTGCCGTATTGTGACATCTCGAGCGTGTCCGGGAGGCCATCACCATCGGAATCGAGGGTTTCCTCAGCAGCGGAACCATCACCCACGAGGTCATCGTCCGCAGCACTCACGAAGTCGCCAACACGTTCGTTGGTTTGCCAGTAGCCGCTGATGCCCACAAAGAGCGAACCGAAAATCAGCGTTGAAACGATGGCCACATACGCCATCTGATTGTGATTCAGCACCATGGCAACGACTCCGCGTGGTGCGGTGCTCCGCTCCGGTTATAGAACTTCATGCACCATGTGTCCACAAAACGATGCACGTCGGGCAGGTCTA